>JACQUC010000016.1 GCA_016210495.1 Chloroflexota bacterium | reverse complement strand
GGCCTAAGATCGCCGCCATCCCGCCGGGGAACTTAGAGCCCGCCTCTTTCATCAGCCGCCCGCGCTCTCGCACCAGAGCCACCGCGTCGCGAAACTCAAGGGCGCCTGCTGCCACGAGTGCCGAGTACTCGCCCAAACTGTGTCCTGCTACGAAGCCGGTCCCGGAAGGTCTACCCAGTTCATAGCGCTCTCTGAGGGCAGCCAGGCATGCCACGCTGACCGTCAAGATGGCAGGCTGAGCATTTACGGTGTCTGTCAGACTTTGCTCGGGTCCCTCGAAGCAAAGCTCCCTCAGACTGATGCCAATCGCCTCCTCGGCCTCTTCAAAAACCCGCCTTGCGGCTGGCGAGCTGTCATGTACATCCCTTCCCATCCCTACGTATTGGGACCCCTGTCCAGGAAAGACAAGGGCAGCCTGTAGTCCATTGCTTTCGCTTGCTTCCACTTCGACCTCCACGTCATCGTACCCACGTTACTATTTCGGCCAGCGGTTTCCGAGGTCGCGAGTCTAGAGATTGAACAGGATGTCCCAGGGGAATAACCGCGGCTAGCTTCCAGGGCGCCGTAATACCAAGGATCGATTCTAGCTCTGTCTTGGCTATCAGTGGGCCGGTCATCCAACACGCCCCATAGCCCAGCGCGTGGGCTGCCAGCAGAAGGTTTTGTATGGCTGCGGAGCTACCGAGCTTCTCCGGACATCCATCCTCGTCCATCAGGCTCTCGAGACTCTCCAACGTTCTGGCGCCCACCTCGTAAGGCCTGACGGCTACGGCAATGACCACGGGTGCATCGCCAAAGAAGGTGAGCGATGGCCTCAGCGCCCGGAGCCACGCCCTTACGCGCCTATCGAGAGAATCGTCGCGGGATTTCTCCTCGATCCGTCGTCGCACCGCCGAGGCCATTTCCTCGATGTGCCGCCTGCAGCTTACCACGATGAAGCGCCAGGGCTGCTGGTTCGAGCCACTCGGCGCCCACCTGGCAGCGTCCAGCAACTGCAGAATATCCTCTTCGCTCACGGGCTCGGGATCGAATTTTCGAACGCTTCTCCTCTCGCGGATCGCCCGAAACACATCCAAAGCTGCCCTCGCTCACATCGCCAGTCCGCCGTCGACGTTGATAACGTGACCCGTGATATAAGCCGCCTTCTCGCTGACCAGAAACGCCACGGCCTGGGCCACGTCCTCGGGCTTGCCAAACCTCTCCAGGGGAATCTGGCGCAAGAGCTCGTCCTTCACGCTCTGGGCCATTCCGGCGGTGATATCCGTGGTGATGAAGCCGGGCGCCACGGCGTTGGCCGTGATCCCTCGCGAGGCGAACTCACGAGCGGTGGTTTTTGTCAGCGCAATGAGCCCGGCCTTGGCCGCGGAGTAATTGGCCTGGCCTGGGTTCCCAAGAATGCCGGATACCGAGGAGATGTTTACAATGCGTCCCCAACGCTGCTTGAGCATGCCTCGAACGGCAGCTTTCGTGCAGTAGAAAGCCCCTTTCAAATTCGTGTCCAGAACCGCCGTCCAGTCGGCGTCGGACATCCGAAGTATTAGCGTGTCCCTGATGATTCCCGCGTTGTTGACCAGGACGTCTATCTTGCCCCACTTCGTCGCCACCTGGCTCGTGATAGACTGCACCGCCTCCTGCGAGCTCACATCGCCTTGCACCGCGATGGCCTGCCCGCCCCGTTCGACGATTCGCTCGATCACCTCTTCGGCCGCGGCGGAGTTCGTTTGATAGTTAACCGCAACACGCGCGCCGAGCGCAGCTAATTCCAGCGCTATGGCCCGCCCGATGCCTCTCGACGCCCCCGTCACAAGGGCCACACGATCCTCCAGTTCCAAGAGTCCTCCTCCTCACCTATCCCGTAATCCTCCGGCCGGCACGCCGTACAAGCGATCTGGCCGCTGCCTCCTGGGACCTGAAATTGTGCAGTGCGGCTTTCCACCACGGCACGCGCGGAACCACCGCTGGAACACCCCACTGGATCACGGCGGAGGCCCACGACAGCCCCCCTCCAAACGCCACAAGAACAAGGTGATCTCCCGGACTAACGCGGCCCTGCTCGATGGCCTCGCAGAGCGCAATTGGCACCGAGGCCGCAGAAGTGTTGCCGTAGCGCTCGACATTGGTGAAGACCTTCTCTTCCGGTAGCTTGAGCGTCTTGGCCGCCGATTGAATGATTCGCAGATTGGCCTGGTGCGGGACAAAGAGGTCGATATCCTCCATTGTCAGCCCCGCATTCTTGACAGCTTGCTGGGAGGCCTTCACCATGACGTTGACGGCAAAGCGATACACCTCGTTGCCCTTCATCTTGATGAAGTGCATCCTATTTTGCACCGTCTCGATGCTTGCGGGATTCCTTCCGCCTCCCCCCGGCACGTACAACAGGTCGACACCTGAGCCATCGGAGCCCAGCACACAGGAAAGCATTCCCGTGCGCTTGTCAGACTCCTGCAGGAGTACCGCTCCGGCGCCGTCTCCAAAAAGCACACCGGTCCCCCTGTCTGAGAAATCGACGATCCGCGAGAGAGTTTCGGAGCCAATTACGAGCACGTGGCGATGGATGCCGGCAGCTATGTAAGCGTTGGCGATGGAAAGCGCGTACACGAACCCCGCACAGCCAACGCTTATGTCCAGCGCGCCAGCGTTTGTGGCTCCCAAGGCGTCCTGAACGATTGAGGCGGTGGCCGGGAAAGGGTAGTCGGGACTGATCGTGGCCACGATGACAAGGTCTATCTTTGTGGGCCTTAGGTCGGCTACCTCTATGGCTGCGTGGGCAGCTTTCGTAGCCATTGTGGAGCAGGTTTCCTTGGGGGATGCAATCCGACGCTCCTGGATGCCCGTTCGCGTGCGGATCCAATCGTCGGTTGTATTGATGACTCGCTCGAGATCGGCATTGGACAGCACCTTGTTCGGTACGTACTTGCCCCATCCCACGATTTCAGCGTATTTTCCCAACCGTCCTCTCCCCAGGGCTTACTTTGGGCTCACTTGCCGTTAGAGTATTTGCGGAGTATGACACAGGAGTTGTGACCCCCAAGGCCCATCGAATTGGACAGGGCAATATCTATCCGCGCTTCTCGTGCTACGTTTGGCACGTAGTCGAGATCACACTCGGGATCCGGATGCTCCAAGTTCACAGTCGGGGGAATAACCCTATCTCTGATTGCCAACACGCACGCCATGGCCTCTATGGCCCCAGCGGAGCCCATCAAATGGCCGGTCATCGACTTGGTCGAGCTTATCGCCAGGCGATAGGCATAGTCTCCAAACACACGCTTGAGCGCCATCGTTTCGAACCTATCGTTCAGGGGAGTGCCAGTACCGTGAGCATTTACATACTGGATGTCTTCAGGTCGGATGTCCGCCTTCTTGATGCCCATCTGCATCGATCTTACGGTGCCATCGCCGTTTTCCGCTGGAGCAGCAAGGTGAAAAGCATCGGCCGAAGACCCGTAGCCGATGACTTCGGCGTATACCTTCGCTCCCCGTTCGAGGGCCTGGTCAAGAGACTCCAGCACCAGGATGGCGGACCCTTCGGACATCACGAATCCCTGGCGCGTGGCATCGAAAGGCCGACAGGCCTTCTCCGGCTGCTCGTTGTTGGACGCCAACGCGCGCATCACGATGAATCCTGCTAGCGTAAGGGGCAGTAGCGCAGCCTCAGTTCCCCCTGCGATGATCACCGATGCGTCGCCGCGCTTGATCGTTTCCGCGGCCTCGCCGATTGCATGGCCGCCCGTGGCGCAGGCAGATACTACGGCCATATTCGGGCCTTTGATGCCGAGCGAGATCGCAACTTGTCCCGAGGGGGTATCGGCCAGCATCATCGGCAGGAAAAAGGGGCTCACCCGACTCGGTCCTCTTTCATCGAGAACCTTCTGCTGTTCAAGCATAGTCTTTATACCACCAGCCGCCGATCCTATGATCACCCCGATTTCAGTGGCGTTGGAATCGTCTATGTTCAAGCCCGCGTCGGCTACCGCCTCCTGCGCAGCGGCCACGGCAAACTGTACGCAACGATCCATCCGGCGCAGTTCTTTTCCGTCGAAGTAGTCCGCCGGATTGAAACCCTTTACCTCCCCGGCGATCTGCACGCTAAAGGGCGACGGATCAAACTGCGTAATGCGGGCAATACCCGACCGCCCGTTGACCAGCGATGTCCACATCTTCTCCACACCAATTCCCACCGGCGTAACCGCCCCAAGCCCAGTGATCACGACACGCCTAGTCAATGCGAACCTCCTCAGTCTCCTTGAGTACGTGCAGGCCAACGAGCCAGACTCCTTGCCACTATGAGAAACACCTGAGCCCATCGGAAGTTACGCTTTCCACGGCGCTTCTGGGGCAGTTCCACGGGCAATTGATTTTTGCCTCAGTCCATGCTAGTGTATACGGGGCCAAGGGCCGCGTAGATTATAGACCGAGGGCACCCTGCGGTCAACACGCCGAGCTGGCAATCGTAGGGCTGTGCTTTCTCGACGGCGTGGCAGGACTGCTTGCCTGGGTGGCGGACGTCGGCCGCATCCACTCGTGGGCGCGGGCTGCGGGTACGTCTGCTCGTGGGCGTGGACGGTGGGGTACGTCCACTTGTAGCCGTCCGCCATAGGCGGACGCGTGCCCGCTCGAGTGCCGAGATTCCTGAGCAATCGTGGGCGCATGCTGTGGCGAGCCCATCTTAGGGCTAGCCTGTTACAGCAAGGGCGCGCGCAGGCTAAAGCCTACGGCTACAAGTGGAGCACCCCCGCCTGCGATCACTTTGCTGGTGCCTCAGCTAGAAAACGGAGCGTCGATCCGCAAGTGACTAAATTAGGACTCCTGTGCGATCGAATCCTGGAAGCCGGCTGGCTTACTGCGGCAATTGCCGTTCCTTTCTACTTTAATATCTATAGCAGCCGGGTGTTTGAGCCTGACAAGATCATCTTGTTGCGCTGCATCGTGCTGCTCATGGCCCTCGCCTTCGTCGTCAAGACCGCCGAGTACGGCCTGGAAACACAGGCACCGTCCGACGAAAGCGGAAACCTGGCCTTGTCTCGTCTCAAGAAGCTGCACGCATCCAATCCGCTCGCCCTCCCGGCCGCGCTATTTGCCGCCATATACGTCCTCACGACATTGACGTCCATTAGCCCTGACATCAGCTTCTGGGGCTCTTATCAACGGCTTCAGGGAACCTACTCGCTGCTGACTTACATCACACTTTTCTTTTTGGTCGCGCACAATCTTCGCACCAAGGCGCAATGGGACAGACTGATCACCGTTTTTCTCCTGGCAAGCGTCCCCATCTCCGTCTATGGCCTGATGCAACGCTTTCATCTGGATCCATTGCCTTGGGGTGGTGATGTTACTGAGCGCATCGCCTCGACGATGGGCAACGCCATCTTCCTCGGGGCCTACCTAATAATGGTCGTTCCCATAGTGCTGGCCAAGCTATTCGACTGCACCAATCGCCTACGGACTATGGACAGGAAGAGCTCCAGCGACGACCTGTTCCTTATTCTGGGATTCGGAGTTCTCGTTGCGTTTCAAAATCTCATATTCGTGTTGTTTCTTCTCAAAAGCAAGGATAGCCCCAACCTCTGGTGGGGGATGCCCGCCCTAATAGGCATATTGCTGGTGACGTCGATACTCTTCTCGATGTCGCGAACGAGCTACATGTTCGTCCTTGCTCGCGCCTTGGGCTGTGCCTTCTTGCTGGCCATTCACTTGACGGCCATCTTCCTCACGTCGAGCCGTGGCCCGTGGATCGGTCTGGGCGCCGGCCTGTTCTTTTTCATCATTGTCTTGTCGATGCGTCTAAAGTCTCAGGGGTTGCTCACAGCATCTTCGACCCTGGCCGGTTTGACGGTGGCCTTCTTGCTCCTGATGAATGCGCCAAACACCCCGTTGGCACCACTTAAGAGTATTCCTTATGTCGGTCGCCTGGGAGAGCTTGCGGAGACAGAGAAAGGAACTGGACGTGTCAGGGTTCTGATCTGGCAGGGAGCAACTCAACTAGTGACACAGCACCCGATCATCGGCTTTGGTGGTGATGTACTTAATATCCTGCGGCCATTAATCGGCTACGGCCCTGAAGCTATGTACGTAGCCTACAACAAGGTGTACCCGCCCGACCTCGCCCACTACGAGGCGCGCAACGCCTCGCCAGACCGATCTCATATGGACCTCTTGGATGCTCTCGTAATGACCGGGCTTTTCGGCTGGCTCGCTTCGCTTTTCGTTTTTTTCTCGGGGATGAAGGAAGGCTGGCGCAGGCTTCAGAGCACGTCTGATTTTTCCTACCTGGCGATGACGACGGGACTCATGTCGGGCATCGTCGCCCATTTCGTCGAATCTCAAGTTGGCATCTCTATTGCCTCTTCCCTGACTTATCTATGGCTGTTTCTTGGCCTAATAGTAGCTCTTAGAGTCGTCCAGATGGGACAGGCGAGCTATCGAGAAGCCGCACTTGAGCCAGCAAGAGCCATCGCCGCTCCAAAGCCTGTAAGCGCCGCGAGAGAACGTAAGCCTGCCTTGGCGGCCGGAGCTCGGCACGGTAGAAGGAATCCGAGCCTTCCCGACAAACCGTCGAAAGGGACTCCATCGCGCTCCTACGACGCAAAGCATAAGCAGTACCCGTTCCTGGTTCTCTATCTGTTTTCGACCGCATTGGGGCTGTTCGTGCTCTCGTCTTCGCCGCAGTTTCAAGACGTCCACTGGGCGTATGCCGGTGGCGTTCTCTGGTTACTCGGTGGCATAGTGGTGGCTGGTTTCGGTCTCGGCCGGCTGCCTGCCCCAAGAGTATGGCACGCAGGCAACTGGTGGATCTATCTCCCTCTGGCGGTCGTGGCTGGTCTGGCCATTCAACTGAACCTCAACACGGTTTCCGCCGACATATACTACAAGCGCGGCTTCTCGTTCGACGCACAGCGCCAGTGGGATCAGAGTATTCCCGCTTACCAGCAAGCGTTAAGGCTAGCACCCGGCCAGGACTTCTATTACCTGTTCTTGGGCCGGACGTTTCTGGAGTTGTCAAAGCTGAGCTCTAAGCCGCCGCTCAAGCCCGCGCCACCGATCAACGTAGAACTGGTTAACAACATCTCTTTGCAGGATATCAACCGCTTTGGCAAGGAAGACCTGCTGAACCTGAGCTACGTGGCCCTTGAGCGCGCGAGAGAGCTGGCGCCTCTCAACACCGATCATTACGCCAACCTTGGCCGCTTGTTCCGCTATTGGGCCGATGCCATCGACCGACAGCTCCTGGACCGATCGAGCACGTACTACGAGCTGGCGACCAGGCTCAGTCCCCAGGCCGCTCACCTCTGGGATGAATGGGCCGAGGTATATATGGCAAAGGGCCTGCCGGCGGAGGCGCTCGAGAAGGCCAAGAAAGCCGTCGATCTCGACAAGGAATATCCGCAGAGCTTCGTGTTTCTCGGGGACGCCTACCTCGCTCTGGGCAAGCCGGCTGAGGCTGTGGAGGCGCACCGCCGCGCCTTGGCTATTGACCCAATCATCCTTTCTGATGCCCGCCTGGAGTACCGGGTGAACGTCTACTTGCAGTCGGGGCAGGCAGAGGCCCTCGCGACCGCGTACGCTGGCGCCGTCCAGCGCGCACCGAAGTTTCCTGCCGTAGTAAGCGCGTATGGCTACCTGCTGTCGAGAATCGGCAAGACCAAGGAGGCTTTGGAGCAGTTCAAGGCCTGGGTTGCCCTCGCTCCGACCGACTGGCTGGCTCATCGCAACCTTGCCGTGGCTTACGATGTTCTCGGCATGGGCGACGATGCCCTGAGAGCGGCCCAGGAAGCTAAGAAGCTAGCCCCTGCCGACCAACAACAACCGATGCAGAATTGGATTACCGAGCTCGAAAAGAGGAGACCGTAGGCCACAATGATCACATACATGGTTATCTTTCTGGCGGCCCTCGCTTTCGCCCTCGGTGGCACGCCCTTCGCGAGGCGTCTTGCCTTGCGCACGGGTACCGTAGACGCACCAGGACCACGCAAGCTGCACGGCAAGACGATGCCCTTGCTTGGTGGCCTCGCCATCTACCTTGCGTCCGTCGGCGCGGTGCTCGCCTTCAGCGATCTGTTTTACATCTCACAGTTGGTCGGCATCCTTTTTGGCGCCACGCTTGTTTCTTCGTTGGGCATCTGGGACGATCGCTGGGGCATGCGCCCTTTTCTGAAGCTATTAGGCCAGATCACGGCCGCGCTGATTCTAGTCTTGTCCGGAGTTCAGGTCGAGGTCCTCCGACACCCGTTGCTGAATGTCTTGATCACCGTCATTTGGGTCGTCGGCATCACCAACGCGCTGAACCTGCTCGACAATATGGACGGCCTTTCCGGCGGGGTCGCCGCGATCGCCGCCGCATTCTTCTTCTTGCTGGCGGCCGGCGGCGGCCAGTTCTTGGTCGCCAGTCTCGCGGCGGCGTTGCTCGGCGCTTGCATCGGCTTTTTGCGCTACAATTTCAACCCCGCGAGCATTTTCATGGGGGACACGGGGAGCCTTTTCGTGGGCTACATCCTGGCCGTGGTGGGCGTCAAACTGCGTTTTGAGAATCTGGACATTGTCACGTGGATGGTCCCTGTGCTTGTCCTTGGGCTTCCCATCTTCGACACCACTCTGGTAGTGATCTCGCGCTTGCGACGGCGCTTGAATCCGCTCACCACCCCCGGTAAGGATCACGTTTCGCACCGACTCGTCGCCGTGGGCTGGACGCACAGGGAGGCCGTCATGGCTCTCTATCTCAGTTGCGTGGCACTTGGCATGGTCGCGCTGTTTCTAACCAACGCATCCGTTCTCGAAGGATACCTTGTCGGGGCCGCGGTTGTCATTTGTGCCATCGTGGCCGGAGTAAGATTGGAGCAGGTCAAGTTATGAACCCACAACATCAAGAACCGCCGATGGAGCGTTCGGTGCAGCAGGCCAGGGATCAGTCTCCTGGCCTGGCGCTAGAAAGCCGCATTCGCGGCAAAGGCGCCATCATCTGCGTCATCGGGTTGGGCTACGTCGGTCTGCCTCTCGCCGTGGAGTTCGCCAAAGCAGGCTTGCGTGTTCGTGGCCTCGACCTGGATTCCCAAAGAATCGAGTCGCTCAATCGTGGCCACAGCTACATTCCGGACGTCTCAAGTAACGAGTTAGACAGGCTTGTTCGCGAAGGGTATCTCGAGGCCACCGTCGATTACGACATCCTCACCGCGGCGGACATCATCTTCATCTGCGTGCCCACACCCTTCACGGCCACAAAGGCACCCGATATCTCCTATATCGTATCAGCAGCCACAGGCATAGTCGACAGGCTCCGTCCTGGCCAGCTCGTCATTCTCCAAAGTACCACCCATCCTGGAACCACGGAGGAAGACGTGCTTCCTATTCTCGCCAAGTCGGGGCTGGCGCCGGGGATAGACTTCCATCTGGCCTTCTCACCAGAACGAATTAACCCCGGCGACCAGTTGCACACCGTCGCGACAACCCCTAAGGTCATCGGAGGCCTGACCCCGCGATGTTCCGAGCTCGCTCGTCTACTGTTCGGCCATATCAGCGGCAGCATACTCGTCGTGTCTTCGCCCAGAACGGCCGAAATGTCAAAGCTGCTCGAGAACATCTTCCGCAGCGTGAACATAGCGCTCGTCAACGAGCTCGCCAAGCTGTGCGAGCGTATGGGCATCGATGTTTGGGAGGTGATCAAGGCAGCCTCCACCAAGCCTTTCGGGTTCATGCCCTTTTATCCGGGTCCTGGCGTGGGCGGGCACTGCATTCCGGTCGATCCGTACTACCTCTCCTGGAAAGCCCGAGAGTACGATTTCTATACCAAGTTTATCGAGCTGGCGGCCGAGGTTAACCAGAGCATGCCGTACCACGTGGTCCAGAAGGTCGGCGAGGCTTTGAACAAGGTGGGCAAGTGCATGCAGGGCGCGCACGTCCTCGTCTTGGGCGTTGCCTTTAAGAAAGACATCGACGACGCGCGCAACTCGTCTGCTGAGCGTATCATCGAGCTTCTTCTGAAGAGCGGCGTCGAGGTGAGCTACAACGATCCCTACGTTCCGCGCTTCTCAGTGGGTTCTGATGCCTTCTCGCGAGAGAAGATGGACATGGAGTCGTTGCCGCTTGACCAGGACAATGTGGGGAGCTGCGACTGCATCCTAATCGTTACCGCACACACCTGTTACGATTACCCGTGGCTCGTCGACAACGCCAAGCTCGTCGTCGACACCTGCAATGCCACCAGCCAGGCCCAACACGGATTGGAAAAGGTCGTCAAGCTGGGCTGCCCGCCTTCCCGGGGTTGAATATCGGCACGACACGGAGAATTGCAGACTCGTAGGGGTGGACGTCCGCTGTCCACCCTGGGGCGGGGTGGGGCTGAACTCAGAAGTGCAGTGCGAAACCCCTACTTCGAACGCGGCACACCGAGGGCGAACGGCGCTACCGCCCCTTCCTACTCTCGCTGTAATTGCCGTTCTTTCCGTGTCTTCCGTGCTTTCCGTGGTTACTCACGCTCCCAATCCTCGGCCGAATACGCAATCTCCTTCACTCGGTCGCTTGCTCCTCGGGCTCGAACTCAGTCTCCTCCGCGGCCTCTTCTTCGACCTCTTCCTCGGGGCTGAACTCTGCCTCTTCCTCTGCCCCTTCCTCTTCTTCCTCGAGCTCGTACCTGAGGAGCGTTTCCTTGATGTAAGGACGAATCGGGGTCACCTCGGCAACCTTCGTCGGGAAGGAGACTCTGCCTGCCTGGCTGGGATCCTGGTAGGCTTCGCGGATGATGATTCTTACGCTGCTGTCATCCAGGCTCATCAGGGCTGCGCTGTAGCGATTGCCGCCTTTCATCAGGTCGATTAGACGCTGGCTTTGCTTCGGCTCCACCTGCCCGAGATACTCGCCGCGCGAATTGAGCACCAAAAGCGCGCGACCCTCAGGCTTCAGGTACACCTGGTCGCCCACCGCCATTTTCGCCAGCACCTCTTTGCTGGCCGGCCTAACGAGCCCCGCCACTCCGGTCTTGCCGGTTTCCGTGATGAACAGATGTGGGTCGATCCTCTCGGTCGTCGGCGTAGGCAGTTGCTCAATCGTCACGTTGCCCAGTCGGGCAAGGTTCTTTTGCGCAATCGCGTTGTTCGGATCCAGTTCGACGGCCCGCTGGTAAGACTCCTTTGCTTCACGGTACCGGCCAAGTTCCGTATAGGCGCGACCCAGCCGATTGTGGGAGTCGACGTCATTTGGGTATAGCTCGATGATGGCGCGGTTAGCGCCTACCGCCTCCTCCCAGCGGCTTTGCATCGCCAACTGGATGGCCTGATCGACCCAGTGCCTCCGGAGCCTCGCCCTGTCTTCAGTTTGGTAATGAGCCATCTTCATCTCCACGTCCTTTTGGTGCTGCTGCATTGTAAGTGAATCAAGGTGTTTTTGCAATACCAGGAATCTAGCAATTTCTGTGCCAAGCCCATCACTTGAGCCCCTGCACCAAAAACTAGCTAGTTTTCGGTGCGGAACGCCAATCTGTAGGGGCGGACGGCCCTGTCCGCCCAGGGTGGGGGGGCCGTCCCGCCGCTTCGTACCAAGAACTAGCTAAGGCGGTTGATGGAGCGGTCGGCAAACGTATGCGAAACTGATGTCAGGTGGTCTGCAGCCAGTAGCCCGAGCTCGATGCCACTGCCAACCCAACAATCGCAACCAGAGCATACTCGGCTACAAGCCTCGTGCTGAGGCGCGAAAGAAGGTGGTTCTGGACCACGCCCGTGATCACGTAGAGAGCCAATAGCAGAAACAATCCACCTGCCAAGCCAGAGATTACCCAGTAGTTTAGCGCCCAGGTGATCTCCCCCATAATGACGCCGGTTGTTAGCGAGTATATCCAGGTCCTTGGCACGCTACGCTCGGTGCCGCGCAGCAGCTCGAGGGAGAAAAGCGCGCTAATGATCAGGATGGCCGTTGCCGAGTACACGCTGCGCACCTTAGTCGAATAGATGGCCGTGTACAAGCTGAACGCCGTGAGGTAGGCCAGCAGGTTCAAGCAGAACCTTGCCAGGTTGTACCATGAGTCCTCGAGGTCAATCGTGTGGTATTCACACGTGATAACCATCGCCAAGAGAATGGCGGTGACAAGCAGACCACCCACGACCGCTACGCCAGTTGAGAACAGAGGAAGCCGCAGAAATAGGAACGCCCCCAGCACCAGCAACGCCGGCAAAATCCACAGCGTGAACGTGTAGCGCTTTCGTCGCAGGTGCACACGCCAGTGGGAGTGGATAATATGGTCCGTGCCGATGCACACCGTAGCCAGCAGTGCGGCCGCTAGAAGCCAGATCAGAGGCGCATCGAGCATGAGGGACAAGGCCAGTCCGCCGGTCACCACGCTAACCAGCACGATCAGCCGGTCAACATTTGACATAATACTGTCTGGCCGCGTTACCATATCAGCCAACCCCTGTTTCCCATTGTCGCTGCTTTCCAAACTATCAGGCCACACTTGCGACGTATTGTAGGGGCAACCCTGTGTGGTTGCCCTCTGGCGGCTAGCGAGAGACAACTTCTCTATCGTATCGCCGTCGCCGATCGGGGCCTTTCCCCCGGGTCCACATGGCTGGGCCGCCGCATTAAGACTGTAGTGCGGGGGCTTGTCCCCTGCTGGGAAGGGGTGAGGCCGCCAGTCTGCCTGCAATCTCCCTCGCCGCGATGACGCCCGACACGGAAGCCTGTATGAGACCCCGCGTCACCCCGGCGCCATCCCCCGCCGCAAACAGGTTCTCCACCTCGGTCTCCAGGCACTTCGTCAGCTTCAACCGAGCGGAATAGAACTTCACCTCTATACCATATAGCAACGTATCGCGGCTGCACACACCCGGTGCAAGCTTGTCCATCGCCTGCAGCATCTCGAGGATATCGGTCAAGTACCGATATGGCAGCACAAAGCTCAAGTCGCCGGGGGTCGCCGTCCTCAGCGTCGGCTCCACGATCCCCCTTTTCAGTCTCTCGGGTGTCGAGCGTCGTCCCGCCATCAAGTCCCCCAGCCGCTGCACGATCACCCCACCGCTGAGAATGTTTGCCAGCCGGGCAATATACCGCCCGTAGGCGATGGGCTCGTGGAATGGCTTCGTGAAGGTAGTGGACACGAGCAACGCAAAGTTGGTATTGTTCGTCCTGCGCTCCGAGTAAGAGTGTCCATTAACCGTGATCACCGGATCGGTGCCGGCGGTCAGCTCGGTCGTTACTTCTCCGTAAGGGCACATGCAGAAGCTGCGCACCCGATCGTCGAAGGATTTGGAATAGAACTCCAGCTTTGATTCGTACAGGACCTTCGTCAACCCCTCCAGCACGACTGCCGGCAGCTCGACGCGTATCCCGACGTCCACGGGATTGTTCGAAAGCGACAGGCCCAATCGCTGCGCCTGCGAAACCAGCCAGTCAGCACCTTCACGTCCTGGGGCGACGACGAGATGACCACACTCGAACGTGCGTCCGTCCGCCGTTCTCACGGACTGGACTCTCCCGCCTCCAACCACCAGTTCCGAGGCGGCCAGGCGTGTCGCGATGTCCACCCTGCCGCCTAGAAACTTTCGCATCTCGTCCAAAATGTGATAGCACCTGTCTGTACCCAGATGGCGTATCTTAACTGGGATGAGACGAAGCTGCGCCAGCCCGGCGCGTCGCTGCCATTCTTCAACCTCATCGCCCACGCCATAGACGTTATCGGTCCCGCCAAACCTGAGGTACACGTCGTCGGCGTACTTGATCAGCGATTGAAGCTCGCTCAAGCTGACGTAGTCGGCCAGGTTGCCGCCGACCTCCGTCGACAGAGTCAGCTTCCCGTCGGAAAACGCACCGGCTCCTCCCCAACCACTTACCAGTCCGCAAAGGGGACAGGGCGTACAAGCGATACCCTTGACGTGGGCGGGACAAGCCCTCTGTGCTAGGTTGCGTCCCTTCTCCAGCAACAGCACCGAGGCGCCGGTCGACTGTGACAGCTCCAGCGCCGCGAAAATGCCGGCGGGCCCCGCACCCACGATCACTACATCGTACCTGTCGCGCAAAACGAACCCCCATCGAGAACTGGCGCCCCCGCGCCCAGTCGTGATTATATCACGATGGCTTGCGCGGGAACAAGGCAGGGTTCACCCACGAAATCGAGCTCTTGCCTCAATCACCCAAGTGTGCGGTGAAGCGTTCACAGGCCCACAGTCTGGAGAATGAAACCCAGGACGACGTCGGAATCGAAATGCTCTTCGGCAATCTGTCTGGCCGCATGGCAGTGGGCCAGGTAATCTTTGTTGATGGAGTTGATGCCCGCGACAGCTTCTTCGACTGTGCTGAATGTAAGCAGGCCTTTGCCCGTCGGGAGCCGCCACTCGAACCCCGTCGATTGCACGAGAGCTGGCTTTCCCGATGCCAGATAGCACGCAGTTCGGTCGCTAAACCAGCCGCTGTTTGATTTGATATATCCGCTCTTTGCAACGCTGAACTCAGCACGAGAGTACTGGATGAACTCGCGATAGCTTTGTGGATCTCCCGCATAGTGATAAGGGTCCCTTACAATCCAATCGTGAGCGAACAACAAGCCTAAATCTTCGTGATCCCCCCAGCCTATGCATAGGGCAAGCTCTATCTTTTGCTTAGCTTCCAAAGGGAGACGAAGCAAGCGAACGAACTGTTCACGCTTCGTCCCGTAGTATTCGCCATCGAACATAGCCATCTGCGCTCTCCAATCAGCGATGGTAGAAAAGCGTCTACATCTTTCTTCGACGCAGGCTGGCCATTGGTCGAGCACCACGAATGGGAGGATTGGCTCCCATACAATTCCTCCTGTAGGGATAGTGAAGTCGGTCCGTCCCACGTTCTGCCCCACGGTGAAGAAGTAGTTGTGTCTCTCCACCGCCACGTCTGCTTGCTGCACCCAGATTTGGGTGTAACCCGGATCTACGTCGATGTAGGCCCGGCGAGAGATGGACAAGAGCGGCGATGCAGGTGGAAGAAACCCACTGATATTTATGAGCAAATCAGTCTCACCTATGACATGCGCGAGCTGCTCCTTTGACATCCCAAAGTGCCGCTCTCCGCCGTTGTACACCACACAGTAATGCTCTGAAAACCCGAAAATGCGGGCCGTATGGCTGAATCTTTCCATCAGGTAGCCCAGGCTGTGGGCGTGTCGAAGTGGATCGATCTCATACAATCTGTCTACCCAGTAAACGTCCACCCCCAGTTTCTGCAAGCCAAGCCAGTATTGCAGCGGGACCCAGGTCGAACCCGCGAACTCAGGTTTGGCGCTAATATTCCGCGTCGCTACGATCACTCTGGTCATTTTAGACCTCCCATCAGCCGGGACTTCGTTCGATTTGATCTGACATACACAGGTCCAGCATCTTGGGCAACACTTTGCGATGGTCGAGATACTCTTCGGCGAACTCCCGTGCAGCCCGACAGTGATCCTCATAACTCCGGTTGACGGCATCGATCGCCGCCACCGCTTCATCCATGGTCCTGAATGTGAGAAGCCCACGTCCGGTAGGCAGGCTCCGTTCCATACCCGTCGATTGGTGCAACACGGGCTTGCCGCTCGCGAGATAGTGGGCGGAACGGTCGCTAAACCAGCCCGAGCGTCCCTTCACGTAGGCATTCTTGGCGATGCCAATCTCCCCACGGGATCGTTCGATGTAACTTCTGTAACCAGGGAGATCGGCGATTCGATCTGCCCTTCCTAACAACCATCCATTGCTCCTGAGCAACTGAATGCCCCCGTCCTCTTCGAGATAGCTTTTCAAGGCGATCTCGAATTCCTGGTTGACCCTCCGCGGCAGCTCGGCAAACCGCCTGAACTCCTCACACTTGGATCCATACCACTCACCCTGATAGCAAAGATCCCCGTAGTCAGTCCAGGAGGCGATGGTAGTCAAACGCTTGCAGGTACGATTGATAACGAACGGCCAATATTCCAGCACAACAGGGGGCAGCGTGTAGTGCCACTTAATGCCACAGTCCGGGACTGAGGAGTAGGGGCTGCCGATATTGAGACCCACCGTAAAGAAGATGTCGTGCCTACTAAAATCCAACTCCTTCCCGTACTCTGCGCGCCATATTTGTGTGTATACGGGATCTTGGTCCACGTAGACCCGTCGCCTAACATTCTCGACTACAAAGTCTGTCTTGATGTGCCCCGACATATTAATCAACAGATCCGCATCCTTCGCCACGGACGTCATCGTGCTAACCGAGAGGCCGCACGTGGCCTCCCCTCTGTTATAGATTTGACACGCCCTGTTCCGCAGACCGAACTGTTTCATAATCGCCAGGAACCGATCTCGGTTGACACTGTGCTCGAAATCGCACTTCCGGCCCTGGGCATCGACGCACCATCCCGGCTTCACTTCCTCCACATAGTACACGTCGTGGCCGAGTTTCTGAAACCCAACTATGTGTTGGAGCCAGTTCCACGCCATGCCCGGGGAAAACGGTGACAGCGACATAACTGCCCCCATTATTATTCTCATGCTGTCTGAATCCCCCGCAGAAATTGCTGGGTCTCGGCGACCCAGCGTGATACTGTTTCTATGGGCAACTGCCAGGTCGTACTGAAGGCCAGTCGATAAACGGTTTTGTGAACCTCGCAGGCCATGAAGAGGCTATTTCGGTCTTTGGCGCCTGTCGGGACCAGGCCGGTCCCAGTCAGTTCCCCGCAGTATGCTTCGCGCATTCTTCTGTCGCTAGCTCGATCCAACCCGTACTTCAAATGCACTAGGTCCAGTGCCCCACAGCCCACCCCGGCCATCTCCCAGTCAACGAAGATGATTCGGGCAGGCGTTCTGGATCGGTCCGCAATAACATTCTTGGGAGAGAGGTCGTTGTGCACGAGGGTCAGGGGCTGGCTGGTAATCAAGTCGGTTACCAGATCGTAATTCCGTACCACGGCATCCAGGTTTGCTGCCAGATCGGGAGATCGCTCGGCCACGACCGACACCGCTCGATGTGCCCAAAACCAGAAATAGGAGTCATCAAAGTGGAGGAGGAAATCACTGGCCAGGAGTCGATCGACTCTTGCTGAGAAGTACGCGTGTAAGTGCGCGATGCGGCGCGCTGCGGTGAACCAGACATCCAGCCCCTGGTACTTGAGGTTCCAGTCGTCGACATGCTCCAGGAAAAGCTCATACTGATGTGTAGCTGCGTTCCACGTGGAGCCGTAGTACTTAGCGACTGGAAGGTCGTCGTCTTTCAGCAATCCCTCATACAATCTAATCTCACGGTCTCTGCGCTGTTTCTCCGGGTGGTCCGATTCTTCACACCCGAGCCGCTTCAAGAATATCGAGGTCTTCTCGCCGCTCTCAAGTTCAACGTGCAGCACCTCAGCCGGGAACGTCGTCGTGAACGGGCTTGGATCCTTCCTGATGGAGGCGACCTTCACGCGATGCCCTAGTCCTCTTTTCAGCATTTGCTCAACTGTTCGCTCAAGAGACAACGTTGGCCAACTCCTTTGCCATGCGAAGCAGTTTTGTGACCGTGCTCTCCGGGTATCTGTGCTCGAAAGACCTGCTTAGCCAGCCCATGACCCTGTGCAGGCGAACGCAGTTAGCGAAGTGTTTTATGTCGTCCAGATCAAAAGTCTGAACGTCACAATTGCCAAGTTCCCGACCATAGGCAAGTAGGATTTCGTCAAGACGGTTGCCATCAAATCCATCTGCGAGTATGGCCAGGTCGAACAGGCTTGAGCCCATGGCTGCTCCCTCCCAATCAACCGGGCAAATACGGGCCGGACTGGACCCTGCATCGACGATGATCTGCCTGGGAGTGTAGTCTCCGTGAACCAAGGTCTTGGGCTGGCGCACCAATGTCTCGACGAGGTTGTCATACTTGCCCAGGACCTCTTCGAGATTGCGTGCGAGACTAGGGAATAGTTGGGAGACGGAGTGCAGTGCCCGCTCGGCCGTGGAAACGAAAAAATGCCTATCGTGCTCGGCAAGAACAGGACAGTCGCTCAATCGGTCGCTGTGCTGTCCCATATACCGCTGCATTCTTCCCAGCCAGCTTGCTGAAGCAACCCAATATGGATATTCGTGGTACTGAAGTATCTCGCCGTTCACGTGCTCGAGGAGCAACCAGAACGTTCCTTTGGAATCGTCCCATACACTTCCGTAGTACCTGGCGATCCCAAGATTGGCATCGGCAAGCAGATCCCGATAAACACACAACTCGCGCTCGCGCCTCTCCATCATGTGATCTTTGACAAGCCTGTAAGTACCAAAGTTCTTTAGCCAAACCTGGAAGTGTTGGCCGGTAGAGAGATGAACAGTGATCACGTCACACGCGTACCAGCTCGAGAGCGGTGATCGACTTCGCTCGATACCTGTGATCGACAGCCCCTTGCCAAACTCACTACGCACGACACGATCCAAGCACTTTTGCAATGGATCAGCGTCGTCCTGCAAAGTCTTAGTCATGTTTCCAGTTCCTCTCCTGAGGGAAAGATTGGATATGTCCTTCGTTCGCCCGACCCTTGGGGCAGGCAAACTTGGTGTCGACAGAGTGTTGGTCTCGGGCAAAGAGCGAAATCAGAGACCAAAAGACCGGTGCGTCTGACAGCAAGCAAGATGATCTTCGGAAAGTGTCAGGACCCCCACGCGGTCGCACCCAGCAACGTACCCAACTGGGACAAATAGAATCTCATCCTGAACATAGGCTTCTCTACCCATTCGTAGGCGAGTTTTCCGGTTTCCCAATCGATGGTCGCGGCGCATCGGAAAACCTTTCCTACAAACAACAGCCGCTGAGCTGCCTCGAAATCCATATGCGGCCAATGATCTCGCGCTACCGACCAGTAGACGGACATATCAACTGTTGGCTGCAGAGCCGCCAAATCCTCGGCCGGTACTCCCCATCCAGCGTACTCCCAATCGAATGCCACGAATTGCATCCTGCCCTGGTTGGCTCGAATTCGCACATTGTTTTTTTTGAAGTCACCATGCACGAGCGTCCGTGGCACGCCATCACAGAACCTCTCCACCTGACCCCAGCGGGAGGCTAGAATCTCGCAATGAGAAACAATGGTCTTCAGCACCTCTACGTCGTCGGCAGTCAGAGCAGGATTTGCCATATTCTGCAGGATCGTGCCACACGCTGCCCGGAGGTGGGCCAGGTAATGGGCCGGTCCTCGGTCTGGCAAACAGGTTGCCACATTCAGACGGGCTGCTGACGCGTGCAAAATACCCACCCACCTTGCCGCCAAAGTACGATGCTCCTCAACCTCGGGGGAGTAGATGTTCTCACCAGCGTCTTCCACGAAAAGACAGCAGAAGTCTGCATCAGGCTCCTCCACGAATCCGTAGTAGTGTGGCGTGGGCACGGGCAGGTGTGGAAGGACTCTCTCGTAGACAATGCGTTCCGAGGCCCCACAGGCTCGCCTGCACCGCTTGGCGATCACATCGGAGCCTTGCAGCCCGACGCCCGCAAGTCGGTAGACGGTCGAGGTGCGCGTTCGTTCCCATCGCCCTTTCAAGCTCTCGATCCAGTCAGGCCTGACACGCTCCGGGTGCAGTTGGCTCCAAGCTTGCACGGCTGGGTGGTCCAGTACCTTGCTCCATATGTACTTGGCATGTGCCGGCTTAGACATCCACAACACCTCCTTGCTTGGCCACTTCGCGTTTGATACACTTGGATGCCTCGCCGACGACCCGCTTGGCCGACCTCGCATCCACAAGACGTCCGCGTTCGATGAGCAGTTGCACATGGCAATTGTGCATGGTGCTCGGGCGATGCGTTATTGTGAAGCTCGTTCGGCCTCGCATCAGCCGTTCCATCGCCGCCAGAATTGCCGCTTCGGTCTTCGCGTCCAAAGAGCTTGTCGGCTCATCGAGGATAAGGATGGGAGCATCCTTTAAGAAGGCGCGTGCTAGCGAGATGCGCTGGCGTTCACCTCCTGACAGATGCATCCCTCGCTCGCCAACCGGCGTGTCGTAGCCCCGTGGTAAGCGAACAATGAAGCCGTGAGCGTCGGCTGCCTTGGCAGCCGCCACAATGTCATGGTAGCCTGCGTTGGGCCGTCCGTAAGCAATGTTCTCGGCGATGCTGGCCGAAAACAGCACGGGCTCCTGGAGGACAATGGCGAACTGGTTGCGCAGGTCGGCCAATTTGTAGTCTCGAAGGTCCACCCCATCTAGAAGTATGCGCCCCTCGGTAGGGTCATAGAACCGATTTAAGATACTAACCAGCGTGCTCTTGCCCGCTCCAGATCGGCCGCCAATGCTCACGCGATCTCCCGCGGAGATTTCAAACGAAACGTCACGCAGAACCTGGAGACCATTTGCGTAGGCGAAGGACACGTTGCGGAAGCTTATGCTGCCAGAAGCACGCACCAGTGGCCGAGCGTTTGTTTGCTCAAGAACATCAGGTGGCTCGTCCAGGAGGGAGAAGGCTCGCTCCGCGCTGGCAAGGCGCGATTGCATACCCGCTGAGTTCTTGCTGATGGTCTTCAGGGGCGAGTAGAGCTGCGACAGATAGCTCATTACCAACAGCAGTTCACCAATGGTAATAGTCCCATACTGGACGTGGAGGACGCCGAAGTACAGAACGGCAGCCGTTCCGATGGCCGTAGCCAGCCCTATGAGGAGACTGAAATAGCCCTCGTGAAGAGCCAGGACAAGGCGTGCCTGCACGCCTTCGTTCGAGCGGCGAACGAAACGGTGCTCTTCGCGCTCTTCCTGCCCGAAGGCCTTCACGACACGGACGACCGTAAGCACCTCCTGAGCCACTGATAGGGCAGCGCTTTCTAGCCTCTTCACTTCACGCGACCGCTGGCGAAGACGGCGACGGAATATCTGGGAGACCCCAACGATGGCCGGAGAAACCGTAATTGCGACCAGAGCTAATTGCCAATCGAGCAGCAAGATGATGTAGAGCATCGAGCCCAGCGTCAAGGTAGCGGTGATGAAAGGTATCGCACCGTCGATCGCGATCTGCTGGATCGAGGGGGCGTCGTGTTGGATACGGTATATCGAGTCGGCGGTACCTTTTGAGTCGTGGTAGGAGATCGACAGGCGTTGGACATGGCCGAACAACTGGGCGCGGAAGGCAAGCACCAGCTTCTCACCCGTGTACGTCCGCAGCAGCGAATGCCCGAGCCCTTGAAGCTGGCCGAGCAAGGCCACAGCTACCAATAAGGCGATAGCCAGAATCAGCACGGCGGTCTGTGAGCGGGCAACAAGCTCGGGCAGCTCCACCCCAATCAGATTCGGGATCGCCTCGCTACCGATCACGCTGTCGACGACGATTTTCAGTGGCAGCGGCGCGAGCAGCGAAAGGGGCGTGGACACCAGGCTCAGCAGAAAGACACCGAAGATGTGCGGCCAATACGGCCGCGCCTGGCGCAGTAGCCTGGCGTAAAGCGTCAGGTCGCCAAAACCGTGCCCGCTCACGTTGTCTCTCCCTTCTCCGGTTGCTCGAGCGCGCGAAGAAAGACCGCCACGTTCGTAGCGCACTCCAACAGCGCGCGGACCACAAGCGCAGCTGCAACTGCGCCCACAGTCGCAGATACACCCGGCGCCCGATCGAGTGCTGCCCACGTGGAAAGAACCAGGAACACCAAACTCAGCAAAAGCCCGTGGGTGGAGTATCGCGGCCAGCTTCGCAGCCGTACCAACTGTTGGCCTGAACCGTGCTCTTCCACAGCCATTAGCAGACGCACCGAGCCCAGTAGTCCACCACGCACCTCCAGGTCCCAGCGGTCGAAATCGCCGCCCCGCACGACGGTCACCCCTTCAGCACGCAAGGCCGCTTCGATGGATCGAAGCCTCTCTTCGGTGGATTGCCATCGCTCGCTCCACATTGTCCACGTTCTCCTTCGGGGAAGCCAGAGACCCCACGTGCTTCTCCTCCTCCACGGCGTCAGCCCGTGTCGCAAGCGCCCGCACAGCCGTCCAAATGGCTGGAGCAGGTGCAGGAATGCCGTTATGCCATATAGCTTGAGGCAGGTAATGGGGGAACAACGCACGGACGTAAACGAAGCGTGGCTTGCACTCAGGCCAGCTTGGACTAGCAGAGCGCCGACCGCAACGGACAGCGGCAGCAGTGCAGCCAGCAAAGGCCTCCAAAGGGCGCCAAAGATGCTCAGCACAGCGAGGGCGAAAATCAATATGAAATACTCTGGCATAAGGAGCAGCGCTCCGAGCGTCCCCGGCGACGAGCGATAGAGCGATTGAAAGAAGCCGGTGCCCCATGTGCCGTGACAGATTCGGGCCCTCTCGTAGCTCACAGGCTGCGTTAGGCCTTTTCCATAGAGACGCCCTGCCCAGGGGAGATGCCCCGCCGTATTGAACCGCTCCGGCCATTTTCTTTCCAGTAGCGCCTCGGCCTTCGCATAGCCGTACTGCTGCTTCCAAAACGTCCTGATCGAGTTCCGGCGGTGGTGCCAGACCACGGCGGCCGGACTGTAGCCAAGCTTCCAGCCCATTTGCCGCAACCTCCAACACACATCCACATCGTCGCCGGCCACCCGGAACTGCGGATCAAAGCCACCTATCGTCAGAAGCGCAGATTTGCGAAAAGCCATGTTGCACCCTGCTATGTGCTCGGCCTCCACATCGGACAGCAAAACGTTCACTGGCCCACCGGGCGCGTTGGCGACGCAATCAGCGATAGGTCCATCACCCTCCGGCGCGATATTCGGGCCTCCCACCCCGACAAAATCCCCTGCCATAAACGTGGCCGCGAGATAGCTCAGCCAGTGCGGGTCCGGGTAGGCATCGTCGTCGATGTATGCGACGATTTCGCCAGTCGCCGCTTCGAGGCCCAGGTTACGGGCGTTGCTCAAGCCACGGTTCTCGCTGCTAATCAAACGAACGTCGTATTCCCTCGCTATGGCCGGCGTTCGATCCGTTGAGCCATCGTCCACTACGATCACTTCGAAGTTCGAGTAGTCAAGTCTTCCAAGGGCTTCCAGGCAGTCGCGAATGGTGCCTTGCCCGTTGTAGGAACAGATCACCACGGATATCGGCGGCCAGCGCGTATTCGTTGGAAAGGGCACGTCGGCAAATGCCTCGCGCACCGCGCCCAACGCGGGCTTGGATTGCCTGTCACGGCGCGTGAGCCCGAAATCCCAGTCGTCGATATCATAGCCACCCCGGTACCACTCGTCCGTCCAGGCAAATACGAACGCCCCGGCGCAGCCCGCCGCGAATGCCGTGCGCACCTGCCAGTCGATAGCGCGCGCCTGCGCTTCCTCGCCATGCGAACGACTGTCCAGCCCGATCTCTGCAATTATTAACGGACGTTCACCGGCCAGATTATGAAGACGAGCTAAGTAGGACTCGAAACTTGGCTGCGATTCCAGGTAGACGTTAAAACATACAAAGTCGACGAATGGCAGCTCCAAATACTCGGTCGAAGGATAGTTGACATAAGTCATGAGGCCGTGAGGCTCCTCTTCCTTGGCAGCCCGATAGAGGCGCTCCAGAAAACGCTCGATTCGGTGAGGGCCGTGCCATCGTACGATGGGAGCTGGGATCTCGTTCCCGATAGCGTAACAGAGAACGGCCGGGTGTCCCGCACAAGCACGTACACCAGCACGCACCTTTTCCTCTATAGATTCGACGCGCTTTCTCTCATCCAGAAAGGCCACGTGCTGTTCCCACGGCAGGCCTACCATAACCTGGAGTCCGTACCGATGCGCGGCGTCGAGGAGCCAGCGGGGTGGCACCGTGTACGTGCGAACGGCGTTAATTCCCTGTGACACCATCCGGGCAAAGTCCTGCGCGGTTACCTCCCGAGGAGGGTACTCGTCACCATCGTCGCTCGGGCAAAACGTCCCGTATGTGGTGCCGCGGATGTATACCTTTTCGCCGGCAAGGAAAAGAAACTTGCCTTGTACGACCGGATGAACATCACTAGCGACCAGCGCAGGCGAGAGTAGCCTTTCGCCAATGGTCATCTAGGTCGATCCTGAGCGGCAAGTTGCTCTGCTTTCCCCGCCGAACCCACCGACCGTGCGCGGTTGCACGACGGCACTCTTCGACGTCTCTTGGTCACCAGACACCCCCGTGATCACTTGATGCGTTGAGTGCAGTTTCTGCTTTCACCTTAGCACAGGAAGTACCTACTGGTCATGAGTGTTTCCCCCCAAAATCCGTTTGCAGGTTGACGCGCCTTCGCCATAAGTGTTATATTCACATTGTTCAACGATTAATCAGGCAGGGTTTTCGTACTTAGGAGGTATGCAATATGCCAGTCAGAATCCGCCTCAGGCGGATGGGGGCCAAGAAGCAGCCCAGCTACCGAGTCGTCATAGCTGACTCCAAAGCGCCACGCGATGGCGCCTTTCTCGAAACGGTCGGACATTATAATCCGCTCACCGAGCCGCCGACAATAAGGTTGGACGCCGAAAGACTCGCCTTCTGGCTTGCTCGTGGTGCTCAGCCCACCGAGCCTGTCTTCAAGCTGCTGAAGAAGAGCAACACGCTGCAGAAGCTGCCTCAGCTACAGGCCATTCAGGAGCCCCCCAAGGAGTCCGAGGAATAAATGAGGGAACTAATCGAGTATATCGCCAAATCTCTGGTCGATGCGCCCGAGAACGTTAAGATCAGGCAGATAGAGGGCGAGCAATCTATCATCCTTGAGTTGACCGTCGCTCCTACCGATATGGGGAAGATCATCGGTCGACAGGGCCGCGTTGCCAAGGCTATGCGCACGCTGCTGAAGGTAGCTGCTGCGCGAGAAGGCAAGCGAGCCATACTCGAGATAGTCTAGGTTCCTGTGGGTCAAGTCGATGAACCGTCCGACGGTCTCCCCGACCGTCGAGACTCATCCCACGATACCACTCACCTTGCTATCGGTCGCATTCTCGGGGCACGCGGTCTTTCTGGGGAGCTAAAAGTCCACGTCCTAACGGATTTCCCGCAAAGATTCTCCCACTTGAAAACGGTCCTGGTCGGAGATGAGCTAGAGCCATACGTCGTCGAGCGGGCTCGCCTTCACCGAGGCATCGTCATCGTGAAGCTGAAAGACTGTAACACCGCCAACGAGGCCGCTCGCCTGCGGGGCAAGATGCTGAGCGTGCCGCTAGAAGAGGCCGTGCCTTTGCCTCCCGGCCAGTACTACTGGTACCAGATCATCGGACTCGAGGTCTGGACCGCTCAGGGGCAATTCGTAGGTGTGGTCGCCGATATCCTGCCCACGGGGAGCGCCGACGTCTACGTCGTGCAAGCCGAGGATCGGGAAGTTCTCATCCCGGCCATCGAGGACGTCATCAAAGCCATCGATTTGGATGGACGCCGCATCGTGATCGAGCCTATGCCGGGTCTTCTTTAGAAGCTGATACCATCTACGCGCGGGCAGCCGCTCGGGAATGCCCTCGACGAACCCGGCGCCCATCTACTTGTGAACCTGTCCGACGGCGCGCGCGAATCTCGCGGGCGTCGTCCCCTCCACGCGCCGGAATAGGCTCACAAAGTGACTTGTGCTTTTGAATCCAACCATGGTTGCGGCCTGCCGGGTCTTAACAGTGGAGTGGCGTAGCACATCCTTAGCTGCTTCAATTCTTATCCGGTGGAGGTAATCCTGAAAACCGCAGGAGTGCTCCTTTGCGAAGAGCCTACTGAAGTAGTATGGACTGAGGTGCACGTAATCGGAAACCTCTCGCAGCGACAGTGGCTTCGTGTAGTGCTCGGAGATGTACTTCTTGGCCAAGACGATGGCTTCGCTCTTGGGAGTTCTGGCACGTCCGAATACAGCGTCTACTAGCCCGTCGACCATGCTTCGCAAGAAGGCTCGGAGAGCTGGGAAGCTGTCCGTCTCCCGAACTGTTTGAGCATATTGCAGGGTCGTGGCCGTGAACGTGCCGGCGGCCACACCCATGTGAAGCGCGGTTCGACTCAGCGCAATGACCGCCTGCAAAACTTGAGACTTGAAGGTAATTGGCGTTAGTCCCGGCTGCGTCCGCAGCGCATCCAACAGGATATCCAGGGCCCGGAATGTTCCTTCCTTGTCGCCGGCCATGATACGCTCTCTCAATTTGCGCTCTTCTTGCATAGGATAGAGCCAGGACCTTGCTACATTGAGTTCGTCCCCGCCTAACACGTCCCTACCCATCGCAAAGACACGATCATTGCCGAGAAACATCTGATACTCGAGCGCGTCTTTGGCCTCTTGATAGGACTTCGCAAGGTCCTTTGGCTCCTGGTAGACATTGCCTACCCCGATCGTCAGCGTTCCGCACCGACTGACCTTCGCGACGTGGCGCAGGCCCTCCGCCGCTTGCATCACTTCATCCCCTGTCAGATTGGCCGCCGGTCCAGGGCTGAGCAGGGCGGCGACCCTGTCCCCGTCCACTGTTCCCACGGCACCTGCGCGAAACCTTGAGAGTTCGACGCTGATGCTGCTGGATAGTTGGCAGAGGAGGTGATCGCTCAGGTTTGCACGAGAGTCCTTCGGGCAGCTTGCCAGCGCGTCTATCTGGACGATCACCATCGCCCCGGGCACCGGCTTGACCCTAAGGTGCCCAACGATGGCCTCGATGGCGTCAGCGGATGCCCTGTCGCCGTGCGACAATTCCGTGATCAACAGACGCCGAAACAGCTTTCGATTCGGTTCGCACGATGCGGCATTGATACGCATCAAGCTCTCCGAGCCGACCTGCAACCAGCTTCTCGAGTCAACCGCCGACACTATAGCTCACTTACCTTTCTGTGAGGTTGATCGACGTTGCACCGCGGCCGGACATAAGGGGTGAATAAACAGGAGCCAGCCTGACCACATTATACGCCACATCTCCACGGTGTCAAGATGGCAATGTCCTGATCTTGCGCTTCCAATATCGCATACTTGCTAGATGCGGGGTGCTGGGCCGGGAGATGGCCTTTGGGCTGGATACCATGGGGGACATTCTTAAGCTGGATCCTATTCCCTCTGCACGTTTGAGCACGGAGGGATCGAGCCCCCCCGGCTTGAGGCAATTTCTGGGCAAGCCTTTATCGAGCAATAAGCAGCACCGAAGACAGCAATCTTCGACTGATTGGCGCATTGACACATGCTCTTGGCAAGTGGAACATGGTCGCACATAGTGCCGGATGTGGACCGGCGACATCAGCAGGGCGCAAATCCAAGACATAGGGAGGTATTGCTATGGCAGATCCTGAGCGTATGTTAGAGTCCTTGGTTCAATCGGCGCAAGCGCCAAATTACACCAAATATGCCCTGCAATGGAAGCAGGGTGGGGGCAAGGTATGGGGCGTGCTGGATTCCTACGTCCCTGAGGAGGTGCTTGTGGCGGCGGGTATCCTGCCCTGGAGAATCCGAGGCTCACGTACGCCATTCCCCGAGCTTGCGTTGCAGCATCGACCCGCCAGCTCCAGCCCTTATTACAACCACGTGACCCAGGCGGTCTTGGAGGGCGAGCTCGACTTCTTGGACGGGCTCGCGGCTACCGATTGGGAGCAGGACGGGACCCGTGCCTACGACCTATTTGAATATTGGGGCAGGCCAGGCTCGGGGCACATTCTTCACGTCCCGCAGGCAAAAAGGGACCGCAACCTCGCCTATTTCGTGGATGAAATCAAGCAATTCATCAGCGCGGTAGAGAACTTCAGCGGGACCAAGATTACTGCGGAATCTCTACGGCAGGCGACCCAGCAGGTTAACACGGTGCGCGGCTTGCTCAGGCGATTATACTCCCTCAGACAAAGGGCACAACTCCCTGTTTCTGGCGCCGAGTGCTTAAGCATATGTCTGGCCGCGATGACCATAGACAGGGGAGAGTTCATCGCCAAAATGGAGCAGCTACTTCCTTACTTGGAGACGAGGCAGAGCAATGGAAGCTCGGCCCGGCCGCGCCTGCTGGTGGTGAGCGACTTCCTCGACGACCTCGCCTTTCTGGAACTCATCGAGGGAGCCGGTAGTGTCGTGGCGATAGACGATCTGGACACGGGAAGCCGCTACTTCTGGGGT
Organism: Chloroflexota bacterium; assembly: GCA_016210495.1. Next base: position 30,997 of record JACQUC010000016.1, on the reverse strand, counting down.
GCCGTGGACACCGATTCCTCCGACATCGTCAGAGCGATCGCGCATCGTTACCTGCATCGGGTGCCATGCCCCAGGATGGACTTCTATACGGAAGAGTTAGATCAAGCCCTCCAGTGGACGGCGGATTTCAGGGTAAACGGAGTTCTCCTGCTGTATTTGCCCTGGTGCTATTCCCGGCAGTTCCGTAACCCCTACTGGACGCGGCGAATGAAGGAAGCCGGAATCCCCTTTGTGTCTCTGGAGCGTGAGTATTGCCTTTTCCACCCAGCGCAGTTGAAGACGCGGGTCGAGGCTTTCGTCGAGACCCTGCAATAGTGAGGGGGTAGCCGGAGGGACCGGCACGAGCAGCATATCCCGATTCCAAGCAAGGAGGTAACGAGATGAGATCACACAAAGGGCTTGAAGAGTTGATAAGTGTGGCGGCAGACCGAATCAAAGAAATGGAAGAATCCCCCGACCCCGCGGCCGCTAGGGTTGAAACGCTGTATTGGCAACTTAACAAGGAGAGATTGGAAGTCCAGCTCGAGGACTGGCAACGTGGCAAGCCATCTATTGACGGGTACGGCTGTCTTACGCGGCTTTTCCGCTCGATGGGCTTCTCACAAACTTATGGTACTGTAAGCTCGCAATATGTGACGCCAGCAACCTATGGTCAGTACAAGGAAATATGCGACAGAATGGGATTTCCCGCCGACAAGTGTTGCGACAAAGTTGTGTCGCAGCTCGCGATGCGCGAAATCGACGCCCTGCCCATACCCGATGTAATACTTGCCGACAGTCACGGGTGCGACAATGACCACAAGTATTACTCTCGGAGCTATGGCGACCTGTTTGGCATTCCAGTGTTTTTCGTAGATGTTCCCCTCAATGAGGAGGACCATCCAACCCTGGCTTCCCTCGAATACGTCGCAGACCAACTGGGGGAATTCATTGAATGGGCGGAGAAGAAGATTCCAGGTATCAAGTACGATCAGGACGCGCTTATCGAAGCGCAGGAGTTAGATGCCATCGGCGAGAGCTACGTGCGAGATATGTATCAACTCGTAAGACACGTGCCTTGTCCTATTAGCCCCCTGGATGCCCTGACGGGATTTATTCACCTTGAGGCTTCGCGTTACCCAAACATGAGAAAGGCTGTCGAATACTTCCGGGTTCTGCGGGATGAAATGGGGGAGCGTGCGGCCAGCGGCAAAGGCCCCTACCCCGAGGAGCGATTACGTTTGATGTGGTCGGGCAAGTCTTACCCACATCAGGTTCTTAATCCTTCCAGACTGTTGCTGGAGAGAAGGGTAGCCCTGCCACAGGTATTGTTGGGACAGATTCCCCACTTGATTGGCCTGAGGGGTCCCGGCCTGTGCGTGGTGTCCGAATACGGGGTAAGGCTGACACCTTTGCAGGAAGAGGCGGACAACATCAGCAACAGTTGCTGGGGTGGTCCGGGCAAGAGATGGGTCAACGGCACCCTGGATATCGCCCGCGATATTGGCGCCCACGGCATCATCTACTTCAACCTGGTAGGGTGCACCCCGGGGAGGGGCATGGGCACGGTGGTTGCCGATCGGGCGGAGATGGAACTGGGCATTCCCACGATAGAGATCGAAGGGAGGTATCTAGAGGACGACTTTTTGAGTCAAGAGCGGTTTGAGGAGATCCTGTCGACTTTCATAGACAAGTGCTTTGACCGGGCGGGGAAGCCGCGACAGTGAAACCAGGCGTTTCAACAACCGCCGTCGTTCCTTGAGCCACTTCACTGCGTCGGCGCTCAAACAGAGATCCTAAATAGTGAAAGGAGCTAGCAATGGGCACGAAACCTCTCCCCTTTGTGTTGAGTCTTGTGGTCTTGTTGGTGGCGGGATGCGCTGGACAAGGGGCGCCGACACCTGCTCCTGGCGCCGCGCCGGCCGCTTCGGTTAAGCCTGCGGGCGCTGCCCCGGCCGTCCCGGCTAAGACCGCAAAGCTGCGGCTGATACTGCCAAAAGAGCCACCGGGAGTTTCGCTGCACCCCCTCTTCGGTTCCCCTGCTATGAGCGATAACGAGCCAATTATGACCAATCTTAGGGAGCCTCTGGTGCGCGTGGGCAAAGATGGCAAACCCGTCGGCGTGCTGGCCACGAAATGGGAGCCCTCGCCAGACCTCACCAAGTGGCGCTTCTACCTGCGCAGGGGCGTGAAGTTCCACAATGGAGATGACTTCACCGCCCGAGACATCGTGGAGCAGGCAAAATGGGCCCTCGATCAAAAAGCGTCGGCGAGGCTCTACACGCTCGTGCCAATAGAAGAGGCGGTAGCTGTCGACGATTACACCGTCGACCTCGTGTTTAAGAACCCTCAGCCCCTCCTGTTAACCACGATACTCCAGTTCCAGGTTGTGCCAGCCGCGGTCAGTAGAGACAAACGGGAGGTGCCCGAGGGATGGCTTGTAGGCACCGGGCCCTATAAAGTGGTAGAATGGCGCAAAGCAGAGCGCGTGACACTTACCAGGTTTCAGGACTGGTGGGGGCCGAGACCCCAGATTGACGACGTGGAGTTCACGTTCCGAGCGGAAGCGGGGGTCCGGCTGGCGGCATTGCAGGCGAGGGAGGCGGACTGGACGAGTGAGCTAAGCTCGGATGTGGCAAGTCTTGCACCGCAGGTAGTGCGTGCGCCTAGCCCCGAGACCGTCTGGCTCAGACCCGACGAATATGTCTTGAAGGAATTGGGGGGCGAGTCCATCCTGGCTGATAAGAGGCTCCGACTGGCCGTGGAATACGCTATAAACCGTGAGGCCCTGGTTGCCCTGTACCAGGGTTTTGCCACGCCTTCTCAGGGGCAGTTTGCCTCACCAGGGGATTTCGGCTATGACCCGAACTTGAAGAGCCGCCCCTACGACCTGGAGAAGGCGAGGGTGCTGGTGAGGGAAGCGGGCGCTGTAGGCAAGACCGTCAGCATAAACGGCGCTGTCGATCGTTGGACCAAGGACAGGGAGGTGGCTCAGGCCGTTGCCAATATGATCGAACAGACCGGGCTCAAGGTCAAGCTCATGCTTACCCCTCAGGCAGAAGCTATCAAGTACAGATTCACCACCGGTGAGAACAGGCCATACATGGTTGATATGACGCTGGGCCCTACGGATGCCCTCTTGGAGGTTCAATCGCGCTTCCAACAGATCTTCACAGAGGGTGGCAGCTTTTCTGCCACTTCCGACCCCGAGCCGACGAGGCTGTATCGGGAGCTGACGGCTGAGCGCGACCTCGCCAAACGCGAGGAGAAACTGGCCAAGGCCTGGGCGTATGCTTATGAGGAGTCCCACTTTATCCCGCTCTTCAAACAAATGCGAATCTGGGGACTGGCCAAGAACTTGCAATGGGACCCAGGCGTAGCCGGGACGACTGGCATTGCTGACATAAAGTTTTCTGATTAAGATGAAATCACACGCCGGGCTCGAGGCGCTGATTCAGGAGGTCGCACGCCGCATCAAACGGGTCGAGGAATCACCGGGGTCGACGCTTGTTGACAGGGCGCTTCTCGAAGTCACAAAGGAAAGATTGGAGGACCAGCTCGATGCCTGGCGCCAGGGCAGGCCCTCAATTGACGGGGAGGGCTGTCGTTCTGCGCTTTTCCGATCCATGGGGTTCTTGCCTACAATGTATACGACGACCTACAAGTTTTCTCCATCGGATTTTCGTGACGATATCGCAACAGTCGAGAAACTGGGCTTGCCCGCCGACAAGCTTTGCGACAAAGTAGTGACGCAACTCGCGATGCGTAGCGCCGACTCGGCTCCCAAACCTGATGCCATACTGGCCGACAGCCACGGGTGCGATAACGACCACAAGTATTATGCTCGTGTCCAAGGCGACCTGTTTAACATACCGGTCTTCTTCGTGGACGTTCCCCTTCATGAGGACGATAAGGTAACCCTGACTTCCATCAACTACGTGGCTGAACAGTATGGGGAATTCATCGAATGGGCTGAGAAGACGGTGCCGGGTGTCAAATACGACGAGGACAAGCATATCGAGGCGCTGGAGATGGACGCCATTGCGCGCAGCTACTGCCGAGATATCTACCAACTGTTGAAACACGTCCCCTGTCCTTGTGACCCTAGGGATGCCCTCGGGCAGTGGTTTTCTCAGTTCCTGCCTTCGCGCTTCCCAAATATGCGTAAAGCGGCCGAATGTATCCGTCATTTCCGGGATCAGTTGGGGGAGCGGGTGGCCAGCGGTAAAGGCCCCTACCCGGAAGAGCGACTACGTCTCCTGTGGGCAGGAATGAGCCACGACCTTCAGGTTCTTGACCCGCGCAACCTGCTATTGGAACGAAGGGTGGCTCTACCGATGGTTGTGATCGGTTACACGAAGGTGCTCAACGGCCTAAGAGGCTCGCTCTTCGGCGAAGTCTCGGAATACGGCGTGAAGCTTTCACCCCTCCAGCATGAGGCGAGTGAGGCGTGTGCAAGTTGCTGGGGTGGTCCGGGCAAGAGGTGGGTTAACGATGCCCTGGACGTGGCCCGCGACCTGGGAACCCACGGCATCATCCACTTCCAATTGGTTGGGTGCACTCCGGGTAGAGGCATGGGCTCGGTGCTTGCCGAGAGGGCTGATAAGGAGCTAGGCATTCCTACATTGAATCTGGAAGGCAGGTATCTGGACCGGGATTATATGAGTCAAGAACGGTTTGAGGAGATCCTGTCGACCTTCATTGACCAATGTTTTGACCGGGCGGGGAAGCCGCGACAGTGATGGTAGTAGCAGGCATAGACCTCGGTTCCGAGACGGCAAAAGTGGTCCTCCTAGCAGGAAACAGGATTCTCTCGCACAGCATAGTTGCCGGGCGCGTTGATTTGAGGGTCTCTTGCGAGCGGGCGTTGGCAGAGGCGCTCGAGAAGGCCAAGATATCAGCCAACGATGTGGTGCATGTCATCGCCGCGGGCACTGGCAACAAGAAGGCAATACCGTTTGTGGACGACGAAGTTAAGGAGTCCGTCGCCACCGCTAAGGGGGCGGTCTGGCTTTTCCCTTCGGCTAGAACGGTGATAGATATTGGCGCTGAGGCGAGCAAGACCATTTGGTGCGATGGCAATGGCAGCGTTGTAGACTTTGCCAGGAACGACAAGTGTGCCGCCGGTGCCGGGGCCTTTGTCGAGGCAATGGCGAGGGCGCTTGAAATAGGTCTAGACGAGATAGGACCGCTCTCATTGCGGGCGCAGAATGGAATCGAGCTCAACGCTACGTGTGTGATCTTCGCCGAATCTGAGGTGGTGTCCCTGATCCACAGCGGGTTGCCGAAGCCGGACATCGCTCGAAGTATCCACGACGCTATCGCCACGAGGATCGCTCTGATCGCGCGCCGAAAAGGAGTGCGCGAAGATCTAGTCGCGATAGGGGGCCTGGCCAAGAACACCGGCGTGGTCGATTCGCTCCAGCGGTTGCTGGGAAAGACCGTTCTGTTGCCTCCGGAGCCGCAAATCGTTACGGCGTTAGGGGCCGCAATCCTGGCCGCCGAGAAGTTTCGAGGTGACCGGGGGAATCATTCCTTGAGCGCGTTTGACGTCGCCAATCATTCCAGACCCAGGCTCTCCCTTACCGTCTTGCCAGAAACCTCGCCGACGGAGAAGGCTAGAAAGCCCAGTGACTTCTGGCGCTGGAAGGAGTGCATTTGGAAGGCACCGAGCCTGGACTGGCGAAAGGCGAGAAGCCTCACGGCTGGGGTTGACGTCGGATCGGTGAGCTCTAAGGCCGTGATTCTGGCAGACGGCGAGCTACTTGCTTACAGCAATTTGCGGACGGGCTCCGGGAGCCGTGATAGCGCTCGCAAAGCGATGGATGCCGCGCTGGACGGCATAGGGATCGAGCTCGAGGACCTTGACTTCATGGTCGGTACAGGTTACGGTAGGGCTAATGTTCCGTTCGCCCACAAAACGTTGACGGAGATCTCCTGTCACGCTAGAGGGGCGTGCTACCTTGGTGGCTCCCGAGTCAGGACCATCCTGGATATGGGTGGCCAAGACTGTAAAGTGATTCGCTGCGACGAGAAGGGGAAGGCCACAAGCTTCCTGATGAACGACAAGTGCGCCGCGGGGACGGGCCGCGGCATGGAAGTGATGGCCGATCTGCTTCAAGTGCATATCGATCAACTGGGACCATTGTCTTTGTCTATTGACGCAGAGCCACCGAGGGTGAGCAGCACCTGTGTAGTCTTCGCCAGGAGCGAGGCGCTGGGTTTGTTGCGCCAGGGCTGGTCGAAAGCGGAGGTTCTGGCAGCCTATTGCGAGGCTATGGCGCACCGAGTGGTTGTCTTGTTGGAGCGCATCGGCGTGGAGGAGGAGTTTGCGGTGACGGGTGGTATCGCCAAGAACATCGGTGTGGTGCGAAGGGTTGAAAAGGCGCTCGGACTTAAGGCGGTGGAGATCAAGCCCGATCCTCAGGTCGCTGGCGCCGTGGGGGCTGCGCTGTTCGCGAGGGATTTTCTCGCTAGATCTCGCAAGTAGCGTACGGACGATTGCAGAAACGTAGGGGCGTCCCGAACGGGATCCCGCACGGCGGGAGACGTCCGCTGTCCGCCCCGGGGAGGGGCGGGGCTCAGAACATGTCTGCACTGCAGCGTACACTACCGTCTCGCAAGACCACTTGACTCCGACCAGAGCTTGTGCGAGCATTCACGGGGGCTTAACAGACGATGCTGCCTCTTCTGAACGTCAAGAGCCTTAGCACCCATTACTACACCCCGGAGGGGATCGTCAGAGCAGCGGACGGGGTGTCCTTTCACGTCCACCGTGGGGAAACTGTTGCACTGGTAGGCGAGAGCGGGTGCGGAAAGACGGTATCTGCCTTATCCATCGTGCGTTTGATCCGCCCGTCTGGCAAGATAGTCGGCGGAGAGGTGCTTTTCGATGGCATGGACCTGCTGCGCATGCAAGAGAAGGATGTGAGAAGAATACGAGGACTCAGGATAGGGATGGTATTCCAAGAACCGTCCGCGTCCTTCGACCCGATCTACACGGTTGGTGCTCAAATAATGGAGATCCTCGTTCAGCATAAGAGCTTGAGTCGGGAGGCGGCGCTCAGCGGAACCGTTGAGTTGCTCGATAAGGTAGGTATCGCCGACGCCGAGAGGCGAGTTCACAGCTTTCCCCACGAATTCAGCGGGGGAATGCTGCAAAGGGCCGGGATCGCCGCGGCTATTAGCTGTGAGCCTCAGCTCTTGATAGCCGACGAGCCGACGACGAGCCTAGATGTCACGATTCAAGCGCAAACGCTGGAGCTGCTTGCCGGCCTGAGTCAAGAACTTGGCACCGCCGTTCTTCTCATCACTCACAACTTTGGCCTTGTGAGTCGGTATTGTAGAAGGGCTTACGTTATGTATGCCGGGAAGATCGTGGAAACGGCTCCCGTTGACCGCCTGTACCAGCAGCCTTTGCATCCTTATACTGCTGCTCTTTGGTCCGCTGTCCTTAGCCTCGATCGGCCCAAGAAGAGGCGGGTTGTGGCGTCGGGTGGCTGGCAGCCAGACCTGACAGATCGCACCGATGGCTGCGCCTACTTCCCACATTGCAACGAACGTGAGTTGGAGTGTGAGCGGGAGGAGCCGGCGCTGGTCGCCGTGGACCATTCGCACTATGTTCTGTGTCACAAGGCAGTTGCAGGAGGCAGGAATGTTGCCGAATGCGCCACCACCTAGTGAAGCCTTGCTCGAGGTCCAGCACCTCAAGATGCACTATCCCGTGTACCAGGGAGTATTCCGGAGGAAAGTGGCCGAAGTAAAGTCGGTAGACGGGGTTAGCCTGCGGGTGGGCAGGAGCGAAACACTGGGCATCGTCGGGGAAAGCGGGAGCGGCAAGACGACCGTAGCCAAGTGTATCGTGCGTTTGTTAGTCCCGACGGCAGGGAGGATCCTCTTCAAGGGGGACGATCTGTGTCAGGTCGGCGAGAGCCGTCTGCGGCATCTGCGGCGACACGTGCAGATGATCTTTCAAGACCCCTACCTGAGCCTTAGTCCTTTCATGAAGGTAGGTGACATCGTGGTTGAGCCCCTCAAGGTTCAGGGGATTCTAAGGGATAGCAAACGGCTGAAAGCCGAGGCCGAGCGCTCATTAGAGCTGGTAAGACTGAGTCCGAATAAGGCCTGCCGCTACCCTCACGAGTTGAGCGGAGGCCAGCGGCAACGAATTGCCATCGCCCGGGCCCTTGTCTTGAAGCCCAATCTGATCATCTGTGATGAGCCCATATCGGCGCTGGACGTCTTCACCCAGTCGAAGATTCTTGACCTTCTGTTGGAGCTCCAGGAGGAGTTTTCGCTCAGCTATCTCTTCATATCCCACGACGTAGCGGCGGTCAGGTTTGTGAGCGATCGAATCGGCGTTATGTACCTGGGCCAACTGGTGGAGTTGGCGGAAAGCGAGGAACTGTGCGCCAACCCGCTTCACCCATACACACGCGCTTTGGTCTCGGCGGTACCCTTCGCCGATCCGTTCCTGGAGATCTCTCGCCAGCGGATCGTGGTGCAGGGTGAGATCGCCAGCCCTCTTCACCCGCCCTCGGGCTGCAGATTCCATCCAAGATGCTGGCAGCGAGTGCCCGAGAAATGTGACCGAGAAGAGCCCCAGGACGTAGACACAGGGGGCGGCCACTTCGTTCGTTGTCATCAGTACTCTTCATAACCCGGCTCTTCTGTAGCAGACAGACATTGGGGGTTGGAGGAATGTGATTGAAAACCTACCTTGTTAGGCGAGCCCTGCACACGATTCTAGCCTTCGTGCTTTTGATAATTCTCGTTTTCGTGTTTTCCCACAGCATCGGCGATCCTGCCCGCCTCATTGCGCCGGACTGGGCCTCCGAGGAAATGGTTTACGCCTTGAAGGGGAAGATGGGGCTTAACGACCCTTTGCAGGAGCAGTTCGCTCGCTATGCTGCGGGGCTTGTGAGGTTGGACTTTGGGACGTCTCTGTGGCAAGGGGTGCCTGTTCTACAATTGATAATGAGTCGGCTACCCGCTACGTTTCTCCTGGCTCTGGTGTCGATATCCCTGGCCGTTTTCGGGGGTATTCTCCTGGGAGCCCTGGCCGCGATCAAACCACGTTCGGCCCTGGACCGTTCTATGAGCACATTGTCCGTCGTATTGGTTACCTCGGTGGACTTCTGGGTGGCGCTTATGTTGATACTCTTGGTAAGTGTTGGCCTTGGCTGGCTGCCTACTTCAGGATACGGCGAAGCGAAGCACATTGTCTTGCCGGCATTGGTCGTAGCTCTCAGGCCCATGGGTAGGATAGCCCAGGTTACCCGACCCGCCCTAATAGGTGAGTTGGCAAAACCGTATGTCGTGGCCTTGAGAGCGAGGGGATTACTAGAAAAGAACGTTATGGTCCACGCCTGCAAGAATGCGGGTATTGTTCTGCTGACACTGACGGGTATGGAATTCCTATCACTGGTCAACGGATCCGCGATCATCGAAACGGTGTTCGCGTGGCCGGGCGTAGGCTTTCTACTTGTCCAAGCGATACGCATGCGCGACTGGCCTCTGATCTTGGGTACTACTATTGTCGTGGCTTCGATCATTATCGCGCTCAATCTTATCATAGACTTGTTGTACGGCTGGCTGGACCCCCGCGTCAGGTATAAATAGCGCCCAACGGAGGCAGGATTAAGATGCTGGTCTCCAGAACTGCGCCTGGACGGCGTCGCACGCCTTTCGGCATCCCGATACCACTGGCTCGCTTGTGGCGACTGTTGTCTGCCGACCCGGTGGCATTCGCAGCGCTCTCCTTTATGCTCGCGGTCGTCGTCGGTGGACTCCTGGCAGAGCAAATAAGCCCTTACGGGCCTAACGTGCAGAACATCCCGGGCCGCCTTGCTCCCCCATCCTGGGGCGGCGGAGCCAGCGGGCACATATTGGGAACGGATGCCCTGGGACGCGACCTGTTTTCGAGGCTACTGCACGGGACTCGCATGGCTATCCTGATCCCTCTGGTTGGGGTAAGCATATCGCTAAGCCTTGGTGTGGTTCTGGGGCTTATAGCCGGCTACTACGGCGGGAAAGCAGACGCCATCATTATGCGGATCGTCGATCTGCAAATGGCCTTCAGCACTCTGTTATTAATTATGGTCGTAGTGGTGTTGATTGGGCCTGGCGTACAGACTCTGATGCTTGTCTTCGGCATAGCCCACTGGGTGATATACGCCCGTATTGTGCGTGGAGCGCTGCTTTCCTTGCGGGAAGCGCCATTTGTTCAGTCGGCGCTGGTCATCGGCTGTAGCAACGCGCGAGTTCTATTTGTTCACGTCCTGCCGAACCTGCTCGGCGTGTTGATAAGCGTGGCAACCGTGGAAATGGCGAGGCTGATGGTGACCGAGGCTGGATTGAGCTTTCTTGGCTTCGGAGTCCAACCGCCGACGGTTACCTGGGGTCTGCTACTTGCAGAGGGACGGGACTACCTGAACGTGGCTGGGTGGCTCGTCACATTTCCTGGACTCAGTATTGCGGCTACCGTGCTAGCCTTCAGCTTAGTCGGCAGTTGGCTGCGAGAAATAACGAGCCCCTTTCGGGTATCTTTTGAATAACAGATGAACTCCAACTCTGGCGCTGTTCCGGCATCTCCACCGGCCGTGCAAGCATCCACGTCATCACCAGATGGAAGCAACCGCCCATTCGTCGTGGGCGTGATCAGCACCTCGCATTTCCTGAACCACGTCCAGTCCGGCATCGGCGGTGTCTTGCTGCCGGTAATGATGTCGCAAATGGGGTTCAGCTACTTCGAGTTGGGGTTGATATCGAGCGTGAGGGAGCTGTGTGCCAGCGGGATGCAGGTTGTCTACGGTGTACTGGCTCAGTATTGCCGACGCTCTGTGTTGTTAGGCATCACCAACAATGTGTTGGGACTTAGCGCGATGGTGACGGGTCTTACTCAATCCTTCGAACAAGTGCTCGGCGCACGGGCGATTTCCGGCGTTGGCTCAAGCGCCCAGAATCCGGTGGGCTCCGTGATACTGGTCACCATCTTTCGCAAATCAAAGGGTAATGTGCTGGGTCTCCATCGCACCGCCGGCAATGTCGGGTCACTTGCCGCACCGCTCCTGGCGGTGGGTCTGCTCCTATACTTCGACTGGCGTGTCATCTGGATGATCGTGGGCATCGCCAGCATGATCATGGGGTTTGTGTATTTTTTCTTCAGAGACACGATGCCCAGATCCGACAGGGTGAGAGCCGTAGGGCCGAGGATAAGTCTGAGTAGCTATGCTGCGTGTCTAAAGAACCGCGAGGTGCTCGTCGTCTCCGCAATCCAGATGGTGGGCGCAAGCGGCCGCAGTGCCGGCATCGACGTCACGTACTTCGTTCCGTTCTTTATGGCAGCACTGGACGTCGATGTCACGGAGGCAGGCCTGCTGTTGGCACTGCTTCAATTGGGAGGGGCAGTGGGTCCCATATGCCTTGGGTGGCTATCCGATCGGGTCAACCGTCGGCTTGTAGTATCCGCGGTTCTGTTGCTCTCCACAATAACTACTCTAACGCTGGTCGTTCATTCGCTCGTGACTCCGGCATTGGTCTTGAACCTGCTTGCCTACGGCGCCGTGGTCAACGCGCGCGGATCGCTGACCCAGGCAATGCTAGCCGATGCAGTGCCGGAGGAGCATACAGATGCAGCCTTTAGTCTGTACTTCTTCATTGGGTTCATATCGGGACCGCTCTGGACGGCCCTGATGGGCTTCATCGTGGATTCGCGTGGATTCACCACCGCCTTCCTGGTAATCAGCCTGACGTATCTGATGGGGATAGCACTCTTAGCCTTGATCAAGGCGCAAAGAAGACCAAGAGACATGTTGTCTGTGTAGACAGCAGCAGTAGACGACAGACGGCACGTCAGTCCCTAATGCCTGATCAGCAGGGATTTGCGGCGACCTCTTGTAGGGGTCCGCCTGAGGCGGATGGTTGCCCCCTCGCTGCCTGACCAACGACGCCGTTTCCGAGGATGCCCTCTGCACGCGCACTGGCAGCTACCCGCACTTGCTGATCCGCCTCAGGCGGAAAAGCTGATCGCTGAAAGCTACTTAATCCTCACGCCCTGTGGCACGCCACCCAGTGCCCACTTCCCAGTTCCCTGAACGCCGGCTCTTCCTCGCGACAGCGCTGGATCACGATCGGACATCGCGTGTGGAACCTGCACCCGGGGGGTGGCGTGACCGGACTGGGAACATCCCCTGTGAGAATTACTCGTTCGCGTCTCTGCTCCGCTACTGGGTCCGGGATAGGAACGGCCGACAACAACGCCTTTGTGTACGGGTGCAGCGGATGGGTGTACAGCTCCGTTCGTTCGGACAGCTCGACAATCTTGCCCACGTACATCACCGCCACCCGATCGCTGATGTGGCGCACGACGCTCAAATCGTGGGCTATGAACAGGTAAGTGAGGTGAAAGCGATCCTGCAGCTCCTCTAGCAGGTTGATTATTTGCGCTTGAATCGAGACGTCCAGCGCCGAAATGGGCTCGTCGCAGACGATGAAAGATGGCTGCACGGCCAGCGCGCGAGCGATCCCGATTCTCTGCCGCTGGCCACCACTGAACTCGTGGGGATATCGGTTGATGAAAGAGGGGTTGAGCCCAACCACGCGCAACAGCTCTTGTACTCGCTGCCGGCGCTCATTGCCGTGCGCCAATCCGTGCACCTCAAGCGGTTCCGAAACGATACTTCCCACCATCATTCGCGGATTCAGCGAGGCGTAGGGATCCTGAAAAATCATCTGCATCTCGCGCCTCATCCGCCGCAGTTGCTCCCCGCGTTGCTTGCAAAGATTCACGTTCTGAAAATAGACCTCTCCGGCGGTGGGCCGGTGCAACTGCAAGATAGCGCGCCCGGTCGTGGATTTGCCACATCCGCTCTCTCCCACCAGGCCCAACGTCTCGCCCTTCCTCACGAAGAAGTTCAGTCCGTCCACGGCCCTCACGGATCCTACTCGCCTCTGCAGCAGTATGCCCTGTTGCACCGGGAAGTAAACCTTGAGGTCCCTCACGTCCAGAAGGATGTTGTTACTCGTGCTCATCCCGCCTCAACCTCCTCTACGCCGACCGCGCGGCCGCCGATTGCGGCACGTCGACCCAGCAGGCGATTTCGTGCCCAGGCCCCACGACGCGCAGGCTAGGCATAGTCTGCCGGCATACTTCCTTGACGTAAGGGCAGCGTGGTGCGAAAGGACACCCCGGCGGAACATTGATCAGATCGGGAGGAAGCCCTTCGATCGGCACCAGCTTGGCTTTCCGTTCCTCATCCAGCCTCGGTATGCTGCGCAGAAGCCCCAGCGTGTACGGGTGGCTCGGCCGTTCGTACAACTCGCGCACCGGCGCCGACTCCGCCACGTGCCCCGCGTACATAACGACGACCTTGTCGCACATGCCCGCGACCACGCCCAGGTCGTGCGTTATCCACATCACCGCCGTGCCCAGTTCCTTTCGCAGGCGCTTCACCAGATCGATGATCTGTGCCTGGATAGTCACGTCCAGAGCCGTCGTCGGCTCGTCGGCGATCAGCATGCGGGGATTGCAGGCCAGTGCCATCGCGATCATCACGCGCTGTCGCATGCCCCCACTGAACTGGTGTGGATAATCGGCCACCCTCTGCTCCGCCGATGGAATGCCCACCATCCCCAACAGCTCTATGGTCCTCTTCCTCGCTTGCGTGCCGCTCATCTTCAAGTGTAGCTCCAAGCTCTCACTGATCTGGCGGCCAACAGTCAGCACAGGGTTAAGCGAGGTCATCGGGTCCTGAAAGATCATCGCGACTTCTTTGCCGCGCACCCGGCGCATCTGCTCGTCGCTCAAGGTGAGGAGGTTCTTGCCGTCGAAGAAGATCTCACCGCTGACCGTGCGCCCGGGTGGATGCGGTACCAGCCGCATGATGGAAAGCGCAGTGACACTCTTCCCGCAGCCGCTTTCCCCGACAACCCCCAACGCTTCGCCCTGGCGGATGTCGAACGACACGCCGTCGACGGCCTTCACCACACCGTCTTGCGTGAAGAAGTAGGTACGCAAGTCCTTAACTTGCAGCAGTGCCGCCATCATCCTCCCCCACTTATCCTCAGATTCTCCTATCTCTGAATCTCCACATCCCTGAGCAACATTATACCCAGGGGCGACCGCGCGAATCCAGCCACGTAAGGTTTCGTCAGCGTGTAGGCGACGTCGTGATACATAGGGACAGCCGGCGAAAGCTCCACGATAAGAGACTCAGCCTGGCGATAGAGCTCCATCCTACTGTCATGATCGCTTTCCACCCGGGCCGCATCGAGCAGCCGATCCACTTCGACGTCGCTGAATCCGGTGTAGTTGCCATTGCTCTGGCTATCGAACAAAACGTCCAGAAAGTCCTGGGGGTCGGGATAATCCGCTATCCAGCCCGTGAAGAACATCTGGTATGCACCCGCCTCCAGATCGTCGAAGAAGCCCTCGTCTACCTGCTGGACATTGACGTCCACGCCCAGGTTGCGCTTGTACATCTCGGCAAAGCTCTCGCCTATCGAGCTGCCTCCGGCGGAAACCGTGAGCACGATCTCCGGCAGTCCGTCGGGGCCACCGTAGGACGACTCGGCAAGCAACGCCTTGGCCCTCTGTGAATCGAAGGGTATACCCTTGAGATCCTTGTTGTATCCCGGCATTCCCGGCGGCAGGATACCGTTGGCCTTTGAACGCGTTTTCTTGAAAAGGACGTTCGCTATTTTATCTTTATCGGTCGCGTAGTGGAAGGCCACTCTGACTTTGGGATCGTCAAACGGCTTCATGTTATTATTGAAGCCGATGTAGCTCAAGCTCAGCTCGGGCTGGACCGACAGCTCCTTGTTGAGCGCGCTCGTCCTGTCCGTGACGCGTTCGATATCGGCCAGCCCGACGTCTACCACGTCCAGTTCTCCGCGCTCGTACATCGTCACCGGTGGACCGCCGCCAACGTATACGTTTACCTCGTCGAGGTTGGGCTTTTTGCCGTAGTACAAATCGTTTCGCGCCAGCACGATGCTGTCATCTTTGACCCAATTCTTGAGCTTGAAAGGGCCCGTTCCGTTCGGCCGCTCCCACCAGTTCCTGCCGGTCTCCACGTTGCTTCTATCCATTACGAACGCCGTCGGGTAGGTGAGCTTGGATAAGAAGTAGGTTTTGGGAGCGTCTATCTGCAAAACCAGCGTGTAATCGTCCTCAACCTGCACCCCCGAGATCTCCGCGGCCCCGCCGGCAATCTTCTCGTAGGTGCCGACGATGTCCCCCAGATACGTCGCGGCCACCTGTGACCGCGTTCTTGGATCGGTCGTTCGTTCCAAGCTGTATTTGAAATCCCGCGCCGTCACAGGCGTTCCATCATGGAACTTTACGTCACTTCGTAGCGAGAATGTGTAGGTCATGCCATCCGGGCTAACGTCCCACCTCGTCGCGATGTCCGGCACTACCTCCAGCTTGTCGTCAAGCGTGACTAGACCGCTGAAGATCTGTCCTATGAACTGAAAAGAGCCGACGTCGCCCACGACGCTGGGATCGAGCGTCTGGGGCTCCATGCCGGATAGCCTGAGAACACCACCCTGCGCCGGGCTGCCTTTCCCCGAAGCGCCGGTCTGCCCCAGAGGATTGAAACCTGGCGCGCCAATGCACGCGGTCAGAATGGCGATGGTAAAGAGAACCAATACGAACAGTGAGATCTTTTTGTAACGGATCAACTTTCCGCCACCTCGAACATTTATTTTGCCGGGAGCATTCCACCCACGGGGTTCCTTTCTGAGCTTATTGTATCACCGTTGCCACAGAATGTCATCCCGGCAGCGGTGGCTTACTTTGTACTTCGTCCCCGGTATGTTAAAATTAGTCCGGAGGTCAAAGTGAACGGTATTATTCTGGCGGGAGGAAGGAGTCGGCGCCTGGGCACCGATAAGACAGTGCTCGAGATCGGCGGCAGGAGGCTGATCGAGGTGGTGCTGGACATCGTGGCTGCTGTTGCCCACGACGTCATCATCGTCACCAACTCACCACACTTGTTTGAAAGCTTGCCCGCACGGCTGACTGGCGATGTCCAGCCTGGAACGGGGCCGCTGGGAGGAATTCTCTCCGGTCTGCTGGTTTCCGACGACTCCCACAGTCTGGTGGTCGCGTGCGATATGCCGTTTCTCAATCTGGATCTACTGATTCATATGCGCCAGTGCGCCGACGGCTGCGACGTGGTTATGCCTCGCCTGGCCAGCTATTTCGAGCCGCTGCACGCTATCTATTCCAAGGCCTGCATCGAGCCCATCCAGTCGTTGCTAGCGGACAACAATTTCAAAATCATCGATCTCTTGGACCAGGCTCGCGTTCGTTACCTCGATGAGCCAGAGATCGACCGCTTTGATCCGGAAAGGATGACCTTCTTCAATATAAACACGCGCGAGGACCTGGAGAAGGCAAGACGGGAATTCGCGCGGCGCAGTAAAAAAGATTGACAGGAAGGATTGTTCCGTGCAACCTGCTGCAGATCCGCTCGGCGCCTCCTCGGATATGACAGTGGCCGTTTTCGACCACGGCCACTGGACTGAGGTGGAGCGCAAGCTTGTGCTCGAGAAGCCCCTTTCGATCTACGTGGACCAGAAAGAATGGGTGACCATTCTGTGTACGCCAAGCAAGCTCAACTGCCTCGTCGTGGGCTTCCTCTACTTCGAGGGGCTCATAACGAGCCTTGCCGATGTGGCGCTGATAAGGGTGTGTGACGAAGACGAAACCGTGGACGTCCGGCTGGCAGTGCCGCTCCCGGAGCTGCCGACGCGACGCGTGCTCACTACCGGCTGTGGCGGCGGCGTCGCTTTTGCCATCGACTCCCTTGGCTTGCCGAAAGTCCAGTCAGACCTGGTCGTCGCTCCAAGCCACGTGCAGAGCCTGATGAAGAAGCTGCACGAGCGTGCAACCCTGTATCGACAGTGTGGTGGCGTGCACACCTCCGCGCTTTGCGATCCGGAGGACATCCTGGTCGCCGCCGAGGACGTCGGACGCCACAACACGCTGGACAAGATCCAGGGCGCGTGCATGCTGTTGGACGTGCCAACCAGAGATCGAATTTTGCTTACTACCGGCAGGCTGTCTTCTGAAATGCTTGTCAAAGCGGCCAGAATGCAGGTGCCCATCGTGGTTTCCCGGAGCGCTGCCACCGACCGAGCGACAAGGCTTGCCGATCAGCTTGGGATCACCCTCGTCGGCTACGCTCGCGGCGAGCGCATGCTCGTCTATTCGCACAGCTATCGACTGATGGCTGTCTCGTAGGGGCGAGCGTCCTGTCCCCTCACCCTCTGGGAGAGGGATAGGGTGTCCGAAGGACTCCGGACTCCTTCGGAGAGGGTCGTTCTCTAGGCAGCAAATTGGGGAATAATGACCAGTTTCGTACGTAAACTAGCCAGGACGGCACATTAGTCCGTCAAGGCTGGTATTTGGGGAAGAGCAAGAGCATATGATCAGCAAATCCGTAGGGGCGTCCCGAGCCGGGATCCCGATTCCATCGGGAGACGTCTCTGTCCGCCCGGGGTGGGGCGGGGCGCCGCCTATTTGCCCCCAAAAACCAGCTCGGCGTTGGGGAGAGAGGAAGAGCATATGATTAGCGTTGAAGAAGCCCTCGGCAGAATTCTCAGCTTCGTCTCCGTTCTCGAGCCCGAGACGAAGCCTATTTTGGATGCCCTGGGCCAGGTCACAGCAGAGGATATCTATTCCGATTTCGACATACCTCCGTTAGATAACTCGGCTATGGATGGCTATGCCGTCCGCGCCGAAGACACGCATGGCGCGTCGCACAGCAATCCTGTGAGACTCAGGGTGGTGGCTGAGCTGGCCGCTGGCTACACCACCGAGACGGTGGTGCGCCCAGGCACGGCCATCCGCATCATGACCGGGGCGCCGATTCCCAAAGGGGCCGATGCCGTCGTCCAGTTCGAGCACACCGACGAAGTGGAGACACTTAAACAGCCGTCTACGGCTGGCAAGCGGGCAGAAGTAGCGGTTTATGTTCCGGCCGGGCAGGGCGTCAACATTCGCCAGGCAGGTGAGGACGTTCGACGTGGCGAGTTGATTATCAGGAAGGGCACGCCAGTTCGCCCCGCCGAAATCGGCGTGTTGGCGTCCCTGGGGCGTGCCACCATCCGGGTTGTTCGCCGTCCGAAGGTCGCCGTCCTTGCCACCGGCGACGAGTTGGTCGAGCTCGGCAAGCCTTTGCGGCGAGGCCAGATTCACAACAGCAACAGCTATTCGGTTGGCGCTCAGGTGCTCCGCTATGGAGGCATCCCCTGGCTGCTCGGTATCGCCGGAGACCGCGAGGCCGACCTCGTGGCCAAGATCAAGCAGGCTTTGGACGCGGATCTCCTGATAACTACGGCCGGCGTCTCGGTCGGCGATTACGATGTGACCAAGAAGGTGCTGGCCACCGAGGGCGAGATCACTTTCTGGTTGGTGCGTATGAAGCCGGGCAAGCCCATCGCCTTCGGGCACATCGGCAAAGTGCCCCACTTGGGCCTACCGGGCAATCCGGTTTCTTCGATGGTCGCCTTCGAGCAGTTTGGACGTCCGGCGATCCTGAAAATGATGGGCAAGACCAATTTCCGCAAGCCCGAGGTCCGGGCTGTGCTGCACGGCGAAGCTGACAACAAGGATGGACGTCGTTGCTTCTATCGAGCCCGTGTCGAATGGCACGAGGGCCATTGGCACGCTTACCTCACCGGCCCTCAGGGCTCTGGCATCCTGACGTCCATGGCCCTGGCCAATGGGCTTGTTATCGTGCCCGAGGACGTGGCCCAGGTGGACGACGGAGATCTCGTGACGGTGCAGATGCTGGACTGGACAGAAGAATTGGGAGGCGGATAAGGAGTTAGCTATGGTTCCAATCATCTCTGTGGTGGGCAAGTCGGATGCCGGGAAGACAACCTTCCTCGTCAAGCTTATCCCCGAGCTGGCGCAGCGCGGCTACCGGGTGGGGGTCGTCAAACACGACGTGCACGGATTCAGCATCGACCAGCCCGGCAAGGATAGCTGGAAGCTTGGCGAAGCGGGCAGCGATGTGGTGGTGATCTCTTCCCCTGAAAAGGTGGCGTCGGTAAGGCGTATTGAACGAGAGAGAACACTGGATGAGATCGCCCTCTTGATAGGCGAAGATGTTGACATAATACTTACCGAAGGCTACAAGCGAGGCAACAAGCCCAAGATCGAGATCTCGCGCCGCGAGCACAGCGGTGAGCTGCTCTGCGACGAGAGAGAGCTTGTCGCCCTCGTCACGGACAACGACTTCGATCTCAAAGTACCTCGCTTCGGCCTCGACGACGCCACCGGCGTGGCCGAGTTGCTCGAGTACAGGTTCTTGCGTCGCCGCCGCTCCGACGAGGCCACTCTCCTCATCGACGGCGTCAGGGTGCCGATGAAGTCCTTCGTCCAGGACGTATTGAGTAGGACCGCACGAGCCATCATCTCCACCCTGCACGGCACCGACGAAAACGGCCAGATCACGCTCGTGCTGCGCCGCCGTGTCGGGGGAGCCCAGGACGGCAGCCAGGAAGAGGGCGGAGCCAATTGATGCCTATGAAGTTGTGGTCGAGGCGGTCGTGACCGGGGCTCGGGCCAAACAGGTGCAAGAGGCCGCAGAGGCTGTCCTGGGTCGTGTCCCTCAGAGACCCGCATTCGGGCTCATATTGGGTTCCGGCCTAGGCGATGTGGCAGACGACCTCCAAGGGCGCACCGTCATCCCCTTCGACGAAATCCCCAACTGCCCCAAGCCCACGGTCCCGGGGCACAGGGGCGAGTTGGTCGTCGGGGAGCTCGAGGGCAAGGTTGTCGCGGCGCTGCGCGGCCGCGTTCACTACTACGAGGGATATTCGATGGCGCAGTGCTCTTTTCCCGTGCGAGTGCTTCACGCCATTGGTTGTGAGACTCTGTTTGTTACCAACGCCTCCGGCGCGCTCAACCCCTTTTTCCGCGTCGGCGACCTCATGCTTGTCGGCGATCACATCAACTTGCCTGCGTTGGCAGGGCTGAATCCGCTGGTTGGAGACGACTGTGCCCCCGATGGCAAGTTCGTCAGTATGGGGCGTGCCTACGACCTGCAACTAACCGACCTGGCTTTTTCGATTGGCAAGCAGATGGGACTTCCCGTCAAGAGGGGCATCTACGTGATGGTTGGGGGGCCTAGCTACGAGACGCCGGCGGAGTTGCGTTTTCTGCAGGGCATCGGCGCCGACGCCGTGGGGATGTCCACGGCCTCCGAAGTCATCGTCGCCGCACAATGTGGCGTGCGCGTATTGGCCATAAGTTGCATCACCAACCTGGCCACGGGCACCGGCCACGTCGTCCTGACCCACGAGCAGGTTCTGGCCCACGGCCAGAACCTCAGTCCCAAGCTGGGGGCATTGATCAAAGGTGTATTGCATTCTTTCCGTTAGTTCCTGGATACGAAAGCGTGGGGGCTGGTGCAACACGCGAAAGCGTAGGGGCGGACGTCTCTGTCCGCCCGGGGTGGGGCGGGGGCGCCTTGCCCGCGCCATCGTCGCCCTCTTTCTTCCCACCCAACTCCTACTCTTGAGCTGCATTCCACAGGTCTCGCCTCCCCCGCCGTCTTCTGGCGCAACGGCAGCTTCAACCGGGTCTCCCCAAGCCCCGCGCGTCGAGCATAAACCCTTGCCGTCGCCTCAATTTCTATCCGACGAGCTTCTCTTGGAAGCTGCTGTAAAACAAACCCCGCCGGGGCGTGACCTCTACAGCCTGCGAGCCCGTCTGAGACCCACCTCCGACCAACCGATCGCACCGGCGGCACGCCCAGGCGGCGTCAGCTATCAGGAGGGACACAGCCAGGCCTTTTGGGTGGCAGACCGCAATGCCAAGGCCAACGTCTCCGTCAACGCCACTCTACGGTTGGTTACGCCGCACGCCTACTTCTACGTGCAGGACGGCCAGAACGTTTCGACCGACAAGCTGCGCGAGTCGGGCGAGGTCTTCGAATCGAATATCGTCGCCGCCGCCCTCCGTTTCTTCATCCGCGAGTGGCCCGTCGGCCCGGACGGCGATCCACACATCACCATACTGCACACCCGCGCCTCTGGGCCGCCTGGATGGTATAGCAGCGCCGACGAGTACCCGGCAGCTATCAACCCCTTCAGCAACGAGCGCAGAATGATCTACGTCAACCTTGCCAGCGGCAGCCCGGGCACTTCGTCATATTACGCCACTATTGCTCACGAGTTGCAGCACAGCATCCAATGGGCAGCCGATCCCAGCGAGGACACCTGGATCAACGAAGGTCTGTCGGAGTTCGCCGTTCGCTTGACCGGCTTCGGCGGAGCGAGTAGCGTCGGCTCTTTCGCCGCCAAGCCCGACACGCAGCTCAACGCGTGGGCCGAAGACCACGACAACACGCTGCCCCACTACGGCGCGGCCTATCTGTTTCTCAGTTACTTCTCCGAGCACTATGGCGGCCAGGAGGCCCTCAAGGAATTGCTGATGGAGAAAGCCCGTGGGATGTCGGGCGTGGAGCGCGTCATCAACCGACTTGGCTATGCCACGACCTTCGACGACATCTTTGCGGCCTGGGTTGTGGCCAACTTTCTCGACAATCCCTCGCTCGGCGATGGACATTTCGGCTACAAGGATCTCGACATTCGCGTCAAGGCCGAGCCTGTCGATAGTTTCCCCATACAGTCATCCGCTGTCGTCCAGCAGTACGCGGCCGACTACCTCGAGGTTAGGCCGCCCTCACCCGACGTCGCGATAATCTTCACCGGCACCAATAGGGTGAAACTCGTGCCCAACGACCCCTACAGCGGACGGACCCAGTGGTGGAGCAACCGGGGTGACGTTATGAACACTAATCTGACCCGCTACTTCGATCTGTCCGGTATCGATGAGGCCAGTTTGAGTTTCTGGACCTGGTACGACGTCGAAAAGGACTACGACTACGCCTATGTCGAGGTCTCGACGGATGGTGGAGCTAGCTGGACCATCCTGCCCGGCCGCTACACCACCGATGCCAATCCCAATGGCAACAACCTTGGTTACGGTTACACCGGCAAGAGTGGCGGCGCCGTCCCCACCTGGGTTAACGAGCAAATCGACCTTTCACCCTTCGCCGGCCAGTCTGTGTTGATCCGCTTCGAATACGTTACCGACGACGCCTACAACGGCCCTGGCTTCGTCGTGGACGACATCTCTATTCCCGAGATGAGTTATCTCGACGACGCCGAGACCGATCAGGGCTGGACTGCCAATGGCTTCATCAGGGCCACCAACGCACTACCCGAGAGGTTTCGTGTTCAGCTCATCAAGGTGGGCCCGGCGACCGAGGTGGAAAGCCTACCACTGAACGACGATCAGACTGGCCAATGGATAATCCGCGGCTTCGGGCGCGAATTCGAGAGAGGCGTCCTGGTCGTTTCCGCCCTCGCACCGGTAACCACCGAGCCGGCCAGTTACCAGTACTCCATCGAGCCAATGCGCTGAATGCTACCGAAAACACCTGACCGCGGGGCATTCCAGAAACGTAGGGGCGGACGTCCGCTGTCCGCCCCGGGGTGGGGTGGCGTGGAGGCATCTCCGCAATCTCGCGCATATTACCAAGTCAAGGCTTCCGCCTACTTGCCCTTTTGACAAACTTGTTGTATACTATGGCCACTCTTAGACGGCCCAGCGCCTCTTTGTGTGATGATATTGTATGGAGCATTGCAGAAACGTAGGGGCGTCCCGAACGGGATCCCGCACGGCGGGAGACGTCCGCTGTCCGCCCTGGGGTAGGCTTGGCCTCAGGGCATTTCTGCAATCTGGCGTGCATTACCTGTGTGATCTGCGAATGGTGTGGGAGGGTTTGGAGGATGGAGATCGCTTTTCCCAGATGTCAGAAGTGTAAGGACGGTGACCTTGTACCGCTATCCGATTTTGGCAACCAGGGGGCGCCAATCTATTTTAAGGCCTGGGTCTGTACTAACCCCGCTTGTGGCTTCCAAATCAAGATCCGCAACGGGGAAGTGTCAATGTCAGAAATCGCGGCCCCGGCCGCCATACACGCCCAGCGCGTCCCGAGGTAGCAGACCGATCTCCCCAGTATCGGGTGGCTCCCTTGTATCGTTCGCGCAACATGGCGCAGCACTCGCCTGTTCTCCGTTCGTGCACTATGCACCCCGCGAGAGCGGCTATCGGCGCGGCGAGAACGATCGTAACTGGTGACGCCAAAGAATCCCTGTATGGTGCGCAGCCGTACCATCGGCGCAGGAGATTCGAGGATGCCGCATCCGCAGTCCACGAGAAACCCACTCCATGCGCCTGCCCCTCGCCCTCCTGATGTGTTCAATGAACAAGAAGATTCGTCAACCGCAAAGAGCGCAAAGGGAATTATGGCAAATCTTTGCGTCCTTTGCGCCCTTTGCGGTGAATGTCCTCGGATTTTCATCCCTCGTGGCGCGTTGCCAAGGCGTCGTTAACCAATGCCAGGAGCCGTCGCTGCGATTTGCTTTGTCTTGACCCAGGTTGTAGAATGAACCGTGTCACTGCTAGACGGTCTGTGAGGTGTAGACTGGTTTACGGCGGTTGTTGGCGGACGCTTCTGCCCCTGGTGACATCGCTTATCCTGGCGCTCCCCGCCTGCTCGGGCGCCACGGAATGGAAAGGTGCCATCAAGCTTGGTCTGGTCGCCCCTTTCTACGGCTTCGATTCCAGCACGGCCTACAACACGTACTTCGCCGTCAAGCTGGCTATCAATGAGTGGAACGACCGGGGCGGCGCGGGTGGACACATGATCGAGCTCGTCGCCATGGACGATCAAGCCGATGCTGACGTGGCCGCTTACCAGGCCAAGAAGATGGCTGCCGATCCCGACGTCGTCGGCGTCGTTGGTTACCTGAGCAGTGACACCGCACTGAAGGCCGCGGCGGTCCATCGTGAGGCGGGTCTGGCTGCTCTTACCCTGGGAGCAACGGCCGCTGCCGTCGCAACCTCAGGCTATCCGGAGGTACTTCGTATGAGTCCGCAAGATGCGGCGATTTCGGCGCGCGCCCTTCGCATCTTAAAGACCAAGAGCGACTACCGGCGACTTGCCGTCGTGGACGACGGTTCACCCGGTCACTCGGCCCTCGCCGGCTCGTTTGCTGCCGAAGCGGCCAGGCATGACGTGGCGGTGGTCCAGCAAGAGACGGTGAGCCCTTCACAGCGCGACCTTGCTGCGCTTGTCCGTCGGCTTGAGACATCGCGTGCACAGGTCGTGTTCTTCGCGGGCGGCTACCACCAGGCCGCGGCTCTGGCGGCGGCCCTCCTTGCGACCAAACCGCGCCTCGACCTGCTGCTGAGTTACGATAGCGATACACCTGATTTCGTCAAGGTCGGCGGCCCAAGCGCAGTCGGCGTGATGTACCAGGGCCTGGGCCAACGTCTACCCCCAGATCGGCCGGAAACTGGCACATTTCTTGCCAAGTACACTGCCCTATCGGGCACCGTGCCGGGGGCGTACGCGGTTGCGGCCTACGACGCGGCGAATCTGCTGCTGGAAGCCACGCGCCGAGTGTCCAACACGTCTGCCAAGCCGTGGCGCAACAGGATCGCGGCAGAGTTGCGCCGGGTGGGCGCATACCCGGGCCTGAAGGGGACCTTCGACTTCGACGAGAACGGGGCTCGTCTCGATGTTGTCGGATCATTGTACAGGCTTGAATCCGTCGCCTATCCCGGGGTGGTTTTGGAGTAGATGCTATGCTAAGGCTGCACCTCTCAGAGCACAAACGGATCGATGCTGCCATCGAAGCGCTAGACCCCAGAGACCTGTCGAGCTTGAGGTTGATGCGGTTCAGCAAGTTTACGTATGAGACTTTGGCCCCGCACGTGGCCGAGCACCCTGGCCTCGCCCTTAGGGTCTATGGGCAGAACGAATACGCCGTCGGGGGCTATTGGCGACGGCGACCCGAGATAGGCTCCATAGAAGAAATGACCCAGGGCAGATACCGCAAGCCACTGCTGCTGCGTCTTGTCGAGGAGTTTCGTCGGCGCGGAACGAAGCTGGTCGTCGTCTACTCCGCTGATCTGGCGCTTTTCCACTCCTTTTACTCAAACATGGGCTTTCACAAGCTCGATGAGATCATCGAGCTCGAGCGGCCCGGCTGCCGCGACGTCCCGGACACGCGACACGCCAGAATGTCACGTGCTGGACTCGGCGACCTGTCGACGCTCCTGGCCACCGACCGTGCTTCTTTCCCCTGGCTATGGTGGAACAGCCAGAAGGAGCTCGAGTGGTATCTGCGCCAGGACAGCGTTGAAGTTTACCAGACCTGGTGTGGAGTCGATGCCGTTGGCTACGCCGGCTTTAGCCAGCACGGACCCGTGGGTTACATTGACCGTCTGGCCGTTCGCCCGGAATGGCAGGGCCGAGGCTTTGGCGCGGCCCTGCTGGCGTTCGTTCTCGCGACCATGGGTACACGTGGCGTGTCCCACGTCGGCCTGAGCACCCAGTCGAGTAACCTTCGCGCTCAAGCCCTCTATCGTCATTTTGGCTTTCGGCGCTCCCACCGGTCGCAAAGAGTCTACGGGCTCTGGCTACAGGAGTCCCTCGTTGAAAGCTAGGCAAGTTTCTGGCTCAAAACTGCAACGGCGTAGGGGCGAGGTCTCCTCGCCCTGGGGCGGGGCGCTGGCCCATTTCGCACCAAAAACGGTAGGGGCGTCCGCCTCAGGCGGACGCCCGGGGTGGGGTGGGGCATTAGCTTTCGGCGCAGTTCTCGCTGCTCTTGCAATAGGACTGCTTTACCTTCTCCTTGGGCCGCAACCCAAAGTCGAGGACGTTAGCCTTCAACGCATCCAGCAGGCCGGCGAGATCGTCGTCGGCATAGATCCCAGTTACCCGCCCTTCGAGAGCCTGGATGCGGAGGGCAATCTCATCGGCTACGACGTCGACCTTGCGGTGGAGCTAGCTCGTCGCCTCGGCGTCCGCGCCAGCTTTGTGAGCCTGGACATAGGCAGCATCCACGATGCGCTGCTCGCTAACAAGCTTGACGTGATCGTTTCCAGTTTGCCGCCGTTTCCGGAGTACACCCGGCAGATCGCTTATTCCCTGCCCTACTTCAACGCTGGCCAGGTGCTTGTCCTCGGTCCGCACTCTGGCGATCTCGATGGCGTCGGCGACCTGAGTGGCCGCGCGCTCGGCGTCGAAAGCGGGTCAACCGCCGATCTCGAGATGCGGAAGTTGGCCGCCACTGTACCTGACCTGTCGATTGTGTCCTTCACCACCCCCGATGCCGCGCTGGCCGACCTGCGTGTCGGGAAGCTCGACGCCGTGGTCGCCGACGCCGTGACGGCCCTCGAATGGCGCGCGCGGTCCGGCGGCCTGCGCATCGTACCGGAGCCATTGACGGTGGAGCCCTTCGTGGTAGCCCTTCGGCGCGCCGACGCGCTCCTGCTGCAAGAGGTCGATCGCGTACTCGCCGAAGTGGAGCAGGACGGCACTCAGACTGCGCTGCACGTCAGGTGGCTGGAAGCGAGTGGCGAATGAAGCGGCGCCCCACGAAGGCCATAGCATTCCTGATTGCGGCGGCCACTCTGGTTTCTGTCGCGGGCTTCGCCCAGGTCCCCGACCGCCCCGACGATTTCATCGTCAGGCATCGCGTGGATTCCAAGTCGCCCATTGTCGGCATGCACACGCGGCTCACCGACGAGGTGGAGGAATGGAAGATTCGCAAGACATTGCAGATGGTGCGCGAGATGGGTGCCACCTGGATCGTCGAGTACTTCCCCTGGGCGTACGTCGAGCCCAGGAAAGGCCGCTTCGACTGGAAGCACGCCGACCTGGTGATGAGGAGCGCCTACGCCGAGGGGCTGGCCGTGGCAGCCCGCATCGACCTGGTGCCCGAATGGGCAAGGCCGGATGAGACCACCGGGCGGTATCTGGATCGCGACCACTACGCGGACTACGCCAATTTTCTGCGCACCTTTGCCGCTCGTTACAAGGGCCGCGTCAAGTACCTCATCGTCTGGAACGAGCCCAACACCAGCTTCGAGTGGGGCTATCGCCCGGTTAGTCTGGAGGAATACGCCGAGCTGTTGAAAATGGCTTATTTGCAAGTAAAAAATGCCGACCCGGAGGTAGTCGTCGTATCCGCCGGCCTGGCGCCCACCTTGGAGAAAAGCCCGCTGGCGCTCGACGATCTCGTCTTCCTTCAGCGCATGTACGACGCGGGTGCCCGCGACTATTTCGACGTGCTCGGCGTGCACTCCTACGGCGGCAAGTTTCCGCCCGACGACCCGCCCAGCTCGGGCAGCCTCAACTTCGCCCGTGCCGTCCTGCTGCGCCAGGTTATGGAGAGCAATGGCGACGGCTCAAAGCCGATGCTCATCACTGAGGCCGGCTGGAACGATCACCCGCGTTGGGCCAAGGCGGTCCGGCCGGGACAGCGACTCGATTACACCCTGCGCGCCTATCAAAAGGCGGAGCAGGAATGGCCCTGGGTCCAGGGCCTGGCCATGTGGGCCTTTCGACTCCCCTGGCCCGCCCGCAACTACAACGACTATTACACGTTCGTAACCCAAGACTTCACGCCCAAGCCAATCTACGAAGCAGTGAAAAAGTGGGCGCGACCTGGCTGAGGCACGCTATGACGTCTCAATCGCTGCGTTTCGACATCTTGACCATATTCCCGGCCATGTTCGCGGGCCCTTTCGACGAGAGCATCGTCAAGCGCGCTCAGAAAAAAGGACTCGTCTCCATCACCATCCACAACATCCGGGACTACGCCCGGGACAAGCATCGCAGCACCGACGACTATCCCTATGGTGGAGGCGTCGGTATGGTGATGAAGCCCGAGCCCATCTTCGACGCCATCGAGGCGATCCTGGCCACGATTTCCCAACCATGGCGGCAGGCTCCTGAGATCATCCTGCTGAGCCCATCCGGCCGGCCCCTCACCCAAAGTATTGCTCTGCAGCTCGCGCAGCGCGAGCACATCATCTTCATCTGCGGGCGCTACGAAGGCGTCGACGAAAGAGTGCGCGAGCATCTGGCCACCGACGACATGTCCATCGGCGACTACGTGCTGAGCGGTGGCGAGATACCGGCGATGGTGATCGTCGACGCCGTGACACGCCTGGTCCCGGGCGTGCTTGGCGCCGCCCAATCGGCCGCCGAAGAGTCCTTCGCTCAGGGCCTGCTGGAGTATCCTCAATACACCAGGCCCCCCGATTTCCGTGGCTGGCAGGTGCCCGAGATACTCCTCTCAGGCAACCACGCGGCCAT
This sequence comes from Chloroflexota bacterium, assembly GCA_016210495.1. The sequence continues at coordinate 2,813 of JACQUC010000016.1, read as the reverse complement.
CGCGCGCTGGCGACGCGAGCAGTCCCTCCTCCGCACCTGGCACCGCCGCCCGGACCTCCTGGCCTCGGCGGCTCTAACGGCGGGGGATAAGAAGTACTTGAGGTCGATTGGGGCAACGGGATTTGACGAGAAACAATAATCGGCTCTAAAATGTCGGATTCTCGAATCGAGGATGGCCTGGCCCCGCAGAACCGTTGTGCGGGCGGCTTGTCCCCGCAGGGGTGGGGTGCGCGGCCATCCGTAGGGGCGGACGGCTCTGTCCGCCCTGGGTGGGGCGGGGAAAGCTGTCTCACAAGCAAATCTGGCGGGCCATCGAGAATCGCCAGCTAGCGTCCCGTACCCACTCTATTCAGGATCGTCATGCTCAATGGGTTGCAGAAATCGGATTTTGAAGCGGAAGACGACAGATTTTGTTGCAACTGGGCAAGAGCACGAGCTGCCATTAGCTGTGACAGATTATCGGGAGTGTGGGGATTAGTTCCTCCGAGAATGCCCCTGCTGCCCAGAGCGGGAGACGGCTGGCAGTCGTCTTCTGGGCCCGTAGTTGGCGTGTCGTCGGCAAACGCGCTCAGTGGGACTGCCAGCGAGAGGGCCAGAGCGACAATAGTCAATACGAAGAGACCTTTGCTAAGCTTGATCATCACACAGCCTCCTTTCGCCCGGGCGGATTCCTGTGAAACGATCATATCACCCGCGGGCGATGTTGTCAACAACTTACGATTCGAGCTGGAGGCATCTCTTGCACGTTCGCGCCATTTCGCTTGCCAGCGGTAGCTCAGGTAACGCCCTGCTCGTTCAGGCGGGAGAGACCAACGTCCTCATCGACGCAGGCGTTACCGCCAGACGCATCGTGTTCGAGCTAAAACGGCTCGGCCTAGCGCCCGAGGACCTGGACGCCCTGTTCCTCACCCACGAGCACGGCGACCACGTCGGCGCTGCCGGCGCCCTTTCCAGGCGCCACCACGTCACCGTCGTCGCCAACGAGCAGACGCTCGATCACGCCGGCCTCGGCAGCGTCGAATCGCACGTCCAGCCCACCGGCACCACCCTCGACGTCGGCGACCTGGCAGTCACCTCTTTCCCGCTCCCCCACGACGGGATCGAGCCGGTAGGCTATCTTTTGGAGCACCGCGACTGCAAGATCCTTGTCGCCACCGACCTCGGCTACGCCCCGGCATCTATCAACGAGTACGTGCACGCCTGCGATCTCATCGTCCTGGAGTCCAACCACGACCTGAACCGCCTGGTGCACGGTCCGTACTCCTCCGCCCTCAAATCGCGCATCATCGGCTACACCGGCCATCTGTCCAACGAGCAGTGTGCCGAATGTGTCGTGGCCTGCGCCTCCGGCAGGCCCCAGTGGCTGTGGCTGGCGCATCTCAGCGAGGTCAACAACTCCCCGCGCCGTGCCCTCAAAGCCATCAAACAGCGCCTGCGCGACGCCGGCATCACCTCGGTCCAGGTGGGCGTCGCCCTCCGTGACAAGCGCAGCGTCGTCTGGGGCTCCTCCGAGTGCTGGGTGCAGCCGAGGCTACTGTAGGCCAGAGGTTAGCGACCCGTCGCTGGCGTACCCTGTGCTGCCGTTGGGGCGTCCCACATCCTCGTCTCGCCTTCCCACACCAGCGACATCGCCGTGTACTGTAGGCCCACCGACGTGTCGCGCCAGGCCTTCATCAGCGTCTCCTGGCTCATTATTTTGTAGGAGCCGTCGATCTCCTTTTCCCAGGCCGAATCGTGGTAGACCACACGCCCATCGGCCATCGTGCCCAGGAAGATGACGTAATGGTCGAAGGGGTTGGTGGTGTTAGCGTGGCCCGGCAGGAGGCGCTGGCGGACGAGTAGAAGGACAGGACGCTTCTGCGCGATCTCCTTCACCAGATCGTCCACAGTCCATTTTCGATACCCGCCGCCGGAATTGTAAAGACCAGATACCTTGAACTTCCGCCCCTCCGCCGCATACTTGAGCGCGGGCCAGTCGGTGCCCGCATCAAAGGGCACAGCCCCTGATATGTCCATCGTCGACTTTCGTATGCCGTGAGTCGACCACCATTCCCCAAAGTAGGACATCATCATCCCCAGGCTTGCCGGACCGCAGTTGCCCGCTGCGTAAGAAGTACCGTCGAACTGACTTCGCCAGGGAACCCAGATGTAATTGTTGGGCTTCGGCGTGGGCGTCGCCGTCGCTGTGGGCGTTGCGGTCGAAGTGGGTGTTGCGGTGGGCAGCAGCAAAGCGGCCGTCGTGGAAGTGCCCGACGAAGGCGCGTCACCGGCCGAGCCGTTCGCCGAGGAAGCAGCGTTCCCCGGTGCGCCTGAACCGGGGAACCAGGTGGAGAATGCCGGATTCATCAGCGTCTGCTGGACCAGGGTTAGCCCCAAGACCCCCGGTATCAACAGAACGAGCACGCTCCTGGCTTTGCTCTCCCTCCGTAACGACACGGTACTGTTCTCCTTCGCCAACGTAGAGCCAACGTATTGAGGACTTCTAGTGCATGATAAGGCGTGATCCACGACGAAATCTTGTAGGGGTCCGCCTAAGGCGGACGTGGTTGCCCCGTCGCAGCCAGGCCAACGACGTCATTTCCGACGACGCTCTCAGCGAGCGCACCAGTACCCGCGTTGCGCCGGCCAGAGACAGATAGAAAGCCGCACGACAGGGTGATTATAGCGATGATGCCGCTTGGATTCAACCCCTCGTGGCCAACCTCAATCCGTGGATTCATGCCCCAGTCTTCACCTGCTGGGTGAAGGGCCAAGATTGAGGGATGTTGCAAATAAACCATCGACCGATTGGTAGGTGTTGTGGTATAATAGGT
>JACQUC010000015.1 GCA_016210495.1 Chloroflexota bacterium | reverse complement strand
GGCCGAGGTGCTGCCGCAGGACAAGGCCGAAGAGGTGAAGAAGCTCCAGGCCGAGGGCAGGCGGGTCGCGATGGTAGGCGACGGGATCAACGACGCTCCTGCCCTCGCACAGGCCGACGTCGGCATCGCCATCGGCTCCGGCACCGATATGGCCAAGGAGACCGGGCACGTCATCCTGATGAAAGAGGACCTTCGAGACGTGGTCACGGCGATCGAGGTAGCCAAGGCGACCATGCGCAAGGTCAAGGAGAACCTCTTCTGGGCTTTCATATATAATGCGCTCGGCATCCCCATTGCCGCGGGCCTGGCCTATCCGGTGTTTGGCTGGGTGGTCAGCCCAGAACTGGCGGCGGCGTTCATGGCTATTAGCTCTGTGACGGTGACGATGAACACGCAGCTTATGCGCCGCTTTGTGCCCACGTTGCGCCGCGAAGCAACGGGCGGACTGGGGCAGCCGTCTCTGAATCCGGCGCACGGCCCCGATACTTACAGCAGGTTCGGTGTATCGGGGCACGGAGGGTCACACTGAGACATTTCCGAATAAATCAACTCTGGAAGTCACAGGGAGGATAAAGATGGAACAAGAACAAGCACGGGCCGCTCAAATAAGCGCCTTGATCTATGCGCCCATCTCGCTGGCCGCGGCGTTGGCCTTCTTTGTCGTGGCCAGCACTACGGGCAAGTACACGGCGACCGCGGTCTACGGGGGCGCAGGCTGGGTCTTCTTGCTCACGATGATCGTCACGATGCCGACGATCACGCCCTGGGTCAAGAGCCGGCTCAAAGGCTGACAAAGCCCAACGGCTTGGCCGTTTTGACATATAGTTCTCATAACAGAAGCAGGAGGTGCGAGATGTAGTCAGCTTCCAGTAAGAGGGAACCGGGCAAATCGATTCTTAAGAGGTGAGAACCCTCAAGAAAACAGGAGGTAGGATGATGGCTATAGACCCGGTGTGTGGCATGGAAGTGAACCCGGACAAGGCGGCGGCGACCTCGGTTTACCAGGGCACCACCTACTACTTCTGCGCCCCCGGCTGCAAGAAAGCCTTTGACGAGAAACCCACCAAATACGTGGACGAATCCGGGCAGATGAAAGGTCCCAAGCCCATGAGTGGCGGCTAATCCTATCAACATAAGGAAGCATCCTAGACCTTGGCCCAACTGTCGATGGCATCCGGATTCAATATCGTTGGAATCGGGATGCCATCGATTCTCAATGGTGCCCTCGGCGGAATATGGCGTAAATGAGCCACGCGCCTAGCGCTCCCACAGCGGCAAATCCAGCCCCCAGGAGCCACCTTACTACCCGCTCGATCCCCGCGGCACGATAGATTTGCAGCAGCAGCGCTATTCCTATGGTGAAGGCGCCTGCCAGAATACCCAGGATCAGGCGGTTTACCATTCGATTCAACGAATCCAGCACGTGCTCGGTTTCCTGCACCCGGACGCTTATGGAGACGTTTCCTCGCTCCACCTGCCCCAGGAGCCGGTCGGCGCGTCGGGGAAGTGTAACCGCCAACTGACTCAGGTCTCGCATGGCGGGAAGGACGCGTCTTACCCAATACTGGGGCAAATAGGTTCGCAGGGCGAGCTCTCGAGCGTAGGGACCGAGCACGTCCGCCGCGTTGAACCCTGGGTCCAACTGGCGTGCCAGGCCTTCGTGCATAGAAAGCGTCTTGCTCGTGAGGGCCAGGTGACTCGGCACGGTTAGTCTGTGCCTCCTCGCCGTCGCCAGGAACTCCGCGAGCATCCCCTGAACGTCGACTTCTTTCAGAGGCAGACCCCAGTACAGCGAGATCAGGTGCTCAGTGTCCCGCCTAAGTCGCTCAAACTGCGAAGCCGTGCCGACTATACCCAGCGCCGACAGTCGGTCGATCACTCCGTCAATGTCCTGATCCACCACGGCCAGGAAAAGATACAGCAGGTTTTGTCGGGTTCGCTCGTCCAGAACTCCGATCAGGCCATAATCAAGCAGGCCAATGCTCGGGCCGGGCTTGACAAGAAAGTTGCCCGGGTGGGGGTCGGCGTGGAAGAATCCATCCTCCAGTACCATCTTCAGAACGATGCGCACTCCGGTCACAGCCAATTCGTGGCGATCGATGCCAGCAGCTTCGAGCGCGGGTATGTCGTTGATCTTGATGCCCCCGATACGCTCCATCGTCAGGACCCGCCTCGTTGTATATTTCCAGTAGATAGTCGGCACCTGGATGGATGGCTCTTGCGTGAAGTTCCTCCCAATGCGTTCGGCGTTGCGCCCCTCGCGAATGTAGTCGAGCTCTGCCCGTAGCGTCCAGGCGAACTCCTCGACCATCCCCGGCAGATCGTAGATCTGGCCCCATACCGTACGTGCCTGGGCCAGGCGCGCGAAGTCCATCAGGACCGCGAGATCAGCCTCGACAAGCTGTGCCACACCGGGCCGTTGGACCTTAACCACCACCTCTTCGCCGGTCACGAGTGTAGCCGCGTGAACCTGGCCTATCGAGGCGGAGCCGAGAGGGTCCGAATCGAAGCTGGCGAAGAGTGCTCTAGCAGGCCCACCTAGCTCCTGAGCGATCTGCGCTTCTATCAGCGCAATGGGTTCGGGCGGGACAGCATCCTGCAATTTGGAGAGCTCGGTGATGAAATCTGGAGGCAGCAGGTCGGAGCGGGTGGAGAGAATCTGTCCAAGCTTGATGAAAGTCGCGCCCAACTCTTCGAATGCAAGCAGCAGATGCTCGGCCTGGGTGTAAGGCCGCGCGCGGCGCGGGTGGCCAAGCAATCCCCAATGAAAAGGCACGAGATGGCCCAGGCCAAGCTGGTTGACCAGATAGCCGAACCCGTGACGAAAAAGAATTCGCACCACCTGGCGATAGCGGTCGATAGGACCGTGTTGGAAGTGTCCGGCTCTCACTAACGCGCTCTCAGCCTTCCATGACGTCCCAGCTCAGGAACAGGTTCAACGGAGGGACAGGTTCGTCAAGATTGTTAATCAGCACGAGTTGTGCCGTCGGCACGGGGGTGGCCAATCGGGCGCACGGGGTAAGCTGAGACAGAACTGAATGAACAACTCAAGGCTAAGCACCGACCCACGCCCCCAACGTGCGTGGGCCTCGCCAAGAATGGGGAGTGGCTGGATGTAGATTCTTGAATCCTGGCCGACGCTCGATTCATCATAGAAGATTCGTATCTCCTTCACACCATCTTCATACGAATCCACTATACTCCAGTATAGTACAAAGTCAGCGTACTCATACGCGATTGAAGGAGGACACGACGATGATGCTTGGATACGATGGATTAGGTTTGTTGGGGCCGGGACTGATGATCCTGTTCTGGGTCGGGATTGTGGTCCTGCTGGTCTGGGCGATAGGAGCTTCGGTCTCTTCACGAGGCGGCGCGATAGCCCGAGAGACTTCGGCGCTCGAAATCTTGCAGCAGCGCTACGCTCGCGGGAAGATCAGCAAAGAGGAATTCGAGACGGCCAGAAGAGCCTTGAGCTGAGGATCAGGACGATGAAGCTTGACTACTATAGACCGATGACACTGGGACTATGCTTGCTGGTTCTTGCAGCGGCGGCGCTCCTAGTCGTTGGCTGCACTTCGAGCGCTGCTCAGTCAGCTTCTTTGAGCGGAGGTGGTGGCAAGACGACTGGTGCCTCAGGCCTCAAGCAGACTAGCCAGGGTGGCAACGTTACCGTCGAAGCAACCTGGGAAAACCCTTCGGAAACGGGAACGTCACCCATTCGCTTTTCCATCGTGATGGATACTCATTCTGTGGACCTGGACGCCTACGATCTAGCTGAGCTGTCCGTGTTACGTAACGACGAGGGTGTAGAGGCAGCCCCAGACACGTGGGATGCCGCACCTGGGGGACATCATAGAACAGGCCGATTGGTATTTCCTGAAACGTCAGACGGACAGCCCATGATTGGTCCAGAAACGACACGGATTGAGCTTGTGATCCGCGACATCGCCGGCGTCAAAGAACGCAACTTCCAGTGGGAAGTGCCGCGATGAGTCTTCGCCAGTGCGCAACAAGGAGGACTGTGCGGTGCGTGGCAGGAAAAGTGCAGGCGATTATCGAAGATGAATTGGCCGGGATTGATCGACTCACAGAAGACCCGACACTGGGAAGATGCCGAGTGTACAGATGCCTAGAAACTCTGACAAGTCAAGATGTGGCCTTTGGACTGGAGTACTCGTCGGTCTGCTGCTCTCGTGGGTCCTTTCAAGGATAAGCGTTGATCCGAATCGCGTCGCAAGGGTGATGTATGACCTTCTGGCCCCACTCTACGAGCCAGCACTGGGTCTTGCGCGCAGTCTGCACGAGTTGCGGCAGGCTCTGGTGGACAAGCTGGAGCTGAAAGCAGGTGACCAGGTGCTGGAGGTGTCGGTAGGTACAGGCGCGAACCTGTCGTATGTCGCTGAACGCATCGGCCCAACAGGCAAGATCTACGGCATCGACATCAGCGAAGGGATGCTGGCCCAGGCTCGAAAGAAGCTTGCTGGGATCCCCTGCCCAGTCGACCTGCAATCGGCTAATGCCGAAGACTTACCCTTTCCAAGCGATTGCTTTGACGCGGTGCTGAGCTTTGGTGCAATGAACTTCAAACGACAACACGGTTTACGCTTGCTGCGGCGTCAACGGCAGCCGAACCGTAAACACGCTTCCCTTTCCCAACACGCTGTCCACGCTCACGTCGCCACCGTGCTGCTCCACGATCCATTTGCCATATGATCCTACCGCCTACCACAAGTGGTTGGACGTATGCTCGTACCTGCTCGCCGCCAACCGTGGCGGTGTAGAAGACGCCGTTTCCAGTCCAAACCGCGGCGAAGGCGCTGGTCACCCGGCAGCTCCTGCCCGCCCAGATTATCCTAATGCGCCACGACGACTCCATCCGTCTGGACGACCTGGACATAGACACCAGGCGACTCAAACGCATCGATGGGCGGAAGCTCGACGTGCTGAAGCGTCGGAGGCGCCGCCACATTTATGCGCACCGCGCTCGCTATGTGCTGCGCCCGGCTGGCAATGCTCGCGTCGCTCTCGTCGATGAGATGCCGCGCCATCAAAAAATATAAGAGCAGGCCGAAGACGATAAGCGTCACCCCGAGCACCGAGGTGTACCACAGAGCGAGCCTCAGGCGTATGGACAAGAAAACACACTCCGTTGCAGCAAATTCGCTCTCGTGAATTCTACCCCTCGTCGCATGTTTCTTGCAAGGCGCCGGTCTAAGCCAGGCGGTAGGCAAGCGCAGTCAGAAGAACAAACGCGAGGCTATAGGCCACCTCGACCCACCCCAGCCTCGTCACTTGCTTCTTGGCGTTGTGCCCTGTGCCCATGGCCAGGAGAGTCTTGGCGATTCCCGGGGCGAAGGCGACGAACGCAAACGACGGCACCCAGGTGGCGAACCCCAGGGCGAAGAACGCGGCAACCATCAGGGCCTGGATTCCCAGTGCCACAAACCCAAGAACCCTGTCACCAGGGGAGCGCAACCGCCAGCGAACGTAAACCACCTGCGCCGCGAAGTAGGCGAAGAGCATCGCCCACAGCGACAGGCCAGTGCGATCCAGCGCACCGGTGGCAGCGAAGTATGCTGCCGGTGCGGCGATCGTCACCCCTGCCGTCCCAAGCAGCTCTGCCTGCCAGGACCAGCGAGCCTTTGTGCGCTGCCAGGTGAGTTGTAGGGCGAACAAGACCGCGGCCGGCGTAGCCAGAAACAGAAATTCTACGCCCCTAGTTGCCACCAGGACTGCTGCCAGCAGCGCAATAGCCCCCAGGACTCCCGCGGTATAGGATCGAAGGATCTGAGACGACCAGGTATCTGCCCGCTTCGCGCGCCACAACAGCGCCAACGGTTCGCGCACCACGAAAACGGCGATTGCTAACAACCAGAGGTACAGGCTAGAGACATCTACTCGCCAGGCCACGACCTGTCCCAGAGCCAGAGACGTGAGTAACATCGCCCAGGCTCCATGTTCTCGCGGTATCGGAATGCGCATGGAGGCCATCTAGCTCCTGACTATGCGTGTGATGCCCAAAACGGGCGCTTGCAAAGCATAGTATGCCATTCCGGCACACCGCTTGTCCAGCGGAACGGAGTGATCAAACGGCGCAACGAAAGACTTGACACCGTACCCTGGTACAGGGTTAATATTATCAACCGCACGGATGTGGCAATGATGATGGATTTCACGATAGGCCGTTTGGCCAAGATGGCGCAGGTGAACGTCGAAACAATTCGCTACTATGAGCGCCGTGCCCTCATTCCCGATATCTTGGTCATAACTGGTCGGAGCGTGGCACGTCGTTGGCCACAGCCTACCAGGTATTTCCTCCGAAGGTCGTAGATTCAGGCGCACGAGCTGGACGCATCGATCTGCAGAAGGATGTCGCCCAAATGCTTCTGAACCTGGCGAACATCGAATCCGGCTTCCTTCAGAGTGACAAGCGTCTCACGGTTAGGATGGCATCCCCCAAAGACCCTCTTCCATCCCGGAGTGACGATATCTTGGGTGGTGGCCACGATAGTATCAGCGCTCCTCACGTGTTCAAGCAGCCGCAGCCGTCCACAAGGCTTGAGGACGCGCCGAAGCTCCAGAAATCCCCGCAGTGGATCAGCGACACTGCAAAAAGCCAAGGTGACAACCACCTCGTCGAAGGTTTCATTAGCGAAGGGAAGGTTCTCGACCCTGGTCTGCACTAAGGACACAGGGACTGGGCTTTGCTTGCGACGCCATTCGGCCCGCTCGATCATAGCGGGATCAGGGTCGATGGCTGCTACGCTCCTCGCCCGTGTATACAGGGGAAGGTTCAGTCCGGTTCCTACGCCGACTTCCAGCACCTCTCCTTCTGCTGGCGCCACGGTTTCGGAACGAAGCCGATGCAAGCCGGCCCATTCAAGGGGCGCGAAAATGAGGTCGTACAAGAAGGCGTAGATTCTCCCAAGCATTTGCTCACCCTTGCGCTGTCATATTATTGCCCTGGCGGCACCAGGTGCATTCATCGCGCTTGTGCAGGCCTGATCGCTCTTGGACCTGGCCGGTCTGGGTGCACTGGCGACGCTCCCAGGGTTCATCGTCGGCCTGGTCACGACAGCCGCAGGCGCCTGGTTGTTGGGCGCAGCCTTTGCCTTCTTTTTACAACCTGTTGAGCCAGGCTGAGACAGTTCGCGCGTGAAGAACTCGAGACTGCCAGAAGACACTCGAGTTCAGCGGTTGGGAGCATCAGCCTGCACAGCACGAGAGTTTATCTAACTCCCGCCCAAAGGCCTGCGCCCCCAGCTTGAGCCCCTCAGACATTGTTCTAATTATCCAAACCGAGAGCGACCAGACCAGGCATCAGAACTCTGCCGGTCAACATCGTAGGATCGAATCTACGCAACACAGCAAGCCAGTCTGGCCTGCTCGAGAACCACTAGCTCACGAGCGGCGAAGCGCACTCCCTCAGAGATCGATGGGAACGCGTGGATGGACTCCGCGAGCGCGTCAACAGTCATATGACCGTTCATCGCGACGGCAATCTCGTTGACCAGGTCGGTAGCCTCGGGGCCCACCACGTGGCCGCCGAGGATCTGGCGCGAGCCCTCGTCGACGACAAGCTTTGCGAAGCCTTTGGCTTCGCCGTCGATGATGGACTTCTCTACTTGCTGGAACGGGAAACGGCCGACGATTACGCGGTGGCCCTCCTGGCGAGCTTGCATCTCGGTCAGACCTACGCTGGCCACTTCAGGATCGGTGAAGGTCGCTTTGGGAATGACGCGGTAGTCGGCTTTGAGCGGACGGTCTGTGAGTGCGTTGTTAGCGGCTATCTCACCCTCGTAATTGGCAACGTGCGTGAACTGGTATCTGCCGGCCACATCGCCGGCCGTCCAAACGTGTTCTGCGGTTGTCCGTAGCTCATCATCAATAGCCAAGCCCCGCCTTTGTGGCTGCACTCCTGCCACCTGGATATCCAGTCCATCGACGTTGGGCATTCGCCCTGTGGCCACCATGATCTCCTCCGCCCGGAAGGCCTGCCGTCCTCTGTTTACTTCGGCAACAACCACCTTTTCCCCCAGCTCTCTGGTCGCGCGCTGGACGTTCACGCCGGTGGAGATTCCGATGCCCTCTTGCGCCAGATAGCCCTGAATAGCCAACGAGACTTCTCCGTCCTCCTTGTCCAGGATGCGGTCCGAATTCTCCAGGATGGTGACCTTCGACCCGAAGCGCCCGAAGACCTGCGCGAACTCGACGCCGATTGGCCCTCCGCCGATGATGACGATAGATTTTGGCAGTCTTCTCAAATCGAGCGCCTCGTCGCTGGTGATGAAGCCGATGTCTTTCAGTCCGTCGACGGGCGGCACAAAGGGTCGCGATCCAGTGGCAATGATGAATCGCCTGCCCCTGATAGTCCTGCTGCCGACTCGAAGCTCCGAGGGCGAAACGAAGGAGGCCGTTCCCAGAAGCACAGCTATGCCCTTTCGCTCCAGCGCCCGTTGAGATTCCAGCGGTGACGCTTGCGCGATGATGGCGTCCTTGCGAGCCATCACCCTGGCGAAGTCGACGCTCACCGCTCCCGTCGAGATGCCGAAATCCTGCGCTTTCTTCACTAGGTCGAATATCTTGGCCGACCTTAACAAGGTCTTGGTGGGCACGCAGCCCTTGTACATTCAGGTGCCGCCAACTTTGTCCTTCTCGACCAAGGCCACTTTCGCCCCAATCTTGATAGCCTTTCCTGCCGCGGAGAAACCCGCCGTTCCTCCGCCGATAACGACGAGATCGTAGTCAAACTGTGCCATCGCTAGACCTCCTGCATCTCGCTAAAAACTCACAAGTTCCTGGGTAACTAGCATTGCAATCACACTTGGATGAGGCTGCAGTATGCTTGCCACCGCCATCTTGAGAGCAAGTATTGTGCCGGGCCTTTGGAGCACAGCGGAATGTCGTGTAATAGCTCGTTGCTCTGCGCAGTTCAGATATCGTGCTCACGGCATTGATCCCGGATTGGCGCGGCGATAGCGAATATCCGCGCTGCCAAGACCAAGGCCAGGAGGAGAAAACCAGCTATACCAATTACCGTCAGGCCGCGGTTGTCGCGATTTGTACCCTCAAGAAGGGTGCCTGCCAGAAGCGCGACGGTTAGGAGTAGGTAACACGGGCACGCTAGCAGGGCGTTCCCCACCCGCACCAGGTAGCCATTTAGCTTTTGAGTCACTTGTGCTCACCTCTATCGGCACACATAATCACAACCTCTACTTCCTCCTTGAGCCAGAGCCGTCGCCATTCGGTTCAAGGAGGGCGGGTGGTGGGGCCAGCGCTCTTTCGGCCCCACCATCAAGGCGCTCAACGAGCCTCAGCACCAAGGCGCGGCCCAAGTATCCACTCGGACAAGCGTGGCCCTTTTGTGCAGGCCCACTGCTGTACCAGCCACCCGAGCGCCGCCCCGTAGACGACGTGCGCTACGAAGGTCGTGATGACCAGGCCCGGCCCAAAGTTCACCCCGAAGGGCCCGACGCCCATAATCAGCAGCGGCGGCGTAATCATCATCAGCAGCCAGATCACAATGCCCCAGCCGATTCCCCAGGGCACCGAGCCCCGTCCGATTATCAACGTGTAGATCAGGCCAAAGCTCGCGCCGTTCAGGAAATGGTAGATGTAACCGACGATCTCCGCTTGAACGGGGTTCGATTGGGGCCCCAGGATCAGCATACCGAACATAGGGGGCAGGTTGGCCGGCATCCAGCGGAGCGAGAATCCTGTCAGCCTGACCACGTCGAGGGCCACGGTGCCGACGGCCCCGGCGACGAGCCCAGCGGCGATGCAGTTGGCCAGGCCAGGGCAGCGTTCCCGAGCGTAGAAGTAGACGATGGCGAGGACGACCAGCGCGGGCACCAGGATATACCAGGTGAAGGCGGCCATCACCGGCTGGGCCGCCATCGTTCCGGCCAGCATAGCCATCACTTTCTCGGGCATGGACATGGCCATTTGCACCTGATCCGGCCACATTATGCGCGATAGCATCATCTGGGGCATCTCTTTGGGCATCATAGCCATTTGCTCAGGCCGAAGCGGCGGAGCCAGTAGTCCGGCCGTGGCGGCCACGAGAAGGGCGAGGACCGGGACGATGCCGCCAGTGACCAGGGCGACCAGACCAATCCCGCGCCAGGCGGGGGAAAGACTGCTAATACCGGTAGGTTCTCTCATGATAATTCTCCTCCCATAGTTTTGGTGATCGTGTTGATTCCGAGCGCCTACGGCGAAGGCTGCGAAGCCAGGCCAGATGGAATCTATGTGTCATCCAGCGTCGTTCCCAGTTACGGTGGACTACGCAGTCGGCGGACCCTCACAGCGAAACCCTCCTTTCTATCCTCTGATTTGCCCGTAGTTGCGCTACGGCACCGTTGCGTCCAGCCGTCGCGGGCGACAGATCAAAGCATCGGTAAGGCAGGCTTTGTGGCAATGGCAGTCGCCGAGGCATTCGTCGCCGTTGATGATGGCGGCCTTCTTCCTGCCGTCGATCTCGACGAGGGCGTAAACGTTCTGGCCGCAGGCCCTGACGCACTTGCCACAGCCATTGCATTTCTCCAGGTCGACGGCCTCGATAAAGGCCTGGACCCAGGCCAGGCCGGCTCTGGTTTGGATGATCTGGAAAGATGCCCGCGCTTCGACGGCATAGCCAGCTCCTTCGATGGCCAGCTTGATCTCGTCGCCGCCGACTTCGGCCGGGCGAAAGTCGACAATGGCGGTCTTCCCAGGGTAGCTCACTTTGGCCCGGGTAACCCCTGGTATTCGACACACCACTTGCTGGATGTGGTGGGCGCACGACTCACAACTCATCCCGGCGATGGGCAGTTGCACTTTGTTTTCAATTCTGTCCGTCATCGATCATCTCCTTTTCCACGTGTTCTCCTGATATCGGGATATCCGTGTATCGCGATATATTTGATAAAGTGTCAGATCGTGTGTCTTAATCGTGCGAGTACCCTGCCGCTCTAGCCCGCTAAGGACGGATGCCCACCTCGTAGTCCTGGCCTTCCCAACGGCCGCCGTCCGTCCAGAAGAAGGTAAAGCGGATTGGCGCCTGCTGGGTGGGCGGGATGGGGATGTCGAGGAAGCTGATGCCAAGAGACGTCGAGCAAGCTGGCGTGTCATTTACAGTTTGCCAATCGTCTTGTGACCAGCGGAGCCGAAAGGCAGCCGGCGCCTGAATGCGAAGGGTGCAGCCATTCCTCACAGCGTGGACCTGCCGATTTGGCTTCCAGACTTCCAGCGACCTGACCGCGCTGCGGGCTCCGAGGTATCTGGTGGCGACATCCGGGATGAAGTCGAAGACCTGTCCATCGCAGGCCGACCGGAGCAGTTTGATATACTCGGCGTGGGCCCACATAAGGGGCATGGCCGAGCCCGTAGGCTGGCCCAGGTACATATGGATCTCTGGACGATCCAGCTCGTCACAGACCTGCTCGGGCAATAGGCCCGTGGGAGAAGCGAACCTTTCCATAGCCCGAATGTAGGGGCTTGCGTCCTGCTGGGCGGCAAGCGCGTAGTGCCCTCGCTCGCCGGTCAGCAATGGCCAGCAACGCCCCTTGCCCCAGCCTTGGTAAGGCCCACCGTCTTCCCGCTGACCATAGCCGTCGTGGTTGTAGCGGCGCCAGCAGGGCCCGTAGGGCGTTTCCACCTTGAGCTTGGCGTCCACCACTCGCAGGGAGTCCACGATTATGGGATCGTCGGGCTTGCGAACCCCGTATCGCACCAGTTCCAGGAACCCGGCATCCACGATCTCCTTGGCCAGGAACTCCCATTGGGTTCCCGGAGGTCGGTTGCCGATGGCGAGGACCCCGTGGTTGGGATCCTCTTGAGTCCAGCGAGGCTCAATGCCCGGTCTCCCGAAGGCTTCGCGCTCCCCTCGAAACTTGGCCATAACTACGATCTCCCAGTTGGCTCACTCTTCCTCGTCTCGATAGTCTTCAACTCCTGCTCCTTTCCGCGCCTGGCGTGCTCCTCGTGCTGCTACGGTCGTTACGCTTTGCCGGGTCTCGCAGGCTGACGTCCACACAGGTCTCACAATGCAGAGCCCCGTTGTCGCGGCCGCGATCCGTCGGGCCAGTGGCTCGGGCCTCCGATGGAGCGAGTATGCGAAAGCTGAGGAAGAGGGCCAGGATGAAGTAGCCGCTCAGGCCGATAATCACCAGTGCCTGGTTGTCGCTGAGGAAGCCCCCGAGGCTCGTGCCCGCCAGGAGCGCCAGTGTGATCGGCAAGTGGCACGGGCAGGCTATCAAGGCCGTCCCCAGCAAAACATACCCTTTCAGTTTTGACATCATCCCGTCAGCCCCCATTATGCGCAGCACGACAGCTTCGATACGTCCCGTCCGAAGGTCTGAGCCGCTAGCTTCAAGCCCTCGGCCATGGTGAGGTAGGGCGCAAAGGTTCCTACCAGGTCGTTGACCGTCAGGTTGAACTTCACTGCCAGCGTGGCCGCGTAGATAACCTCGCCAGCATTGTCGGACACGACGTGTGCGCCAAGGATGCGCCCGCTCGAGGCATCTGACACCAGCTTGAAGACACCTTGAATGTCGCGGTTGACTATGGCGCGCGGCACGGCCGAGAGTGGCAGTACCGAGGCTTTGACGTCGTGGCCTGCCGCGCGAGCCCGCGCCTCGGTGAGGCCGACGGTGGCGATCTGGGGGGAGGTGAAGACCACGCTGGGTACGGCACGCAAATCCACCTTGCCGCTAGCGCCGTTCAGGGCGTTCTCGGCCGCCATTGCCCCCTCGTAGGCGGCCACGTACACGAACTGGAGTCCTCCGGTCACGTCGCCTGCCGCCCAAATGCGTGGGTTGGTCGTGCGCAGTTCCTCGTCCACGACGACCGCCCCCCGATCGTCAATCTGAACGCCCGCTCGGTCTAACCCCAGCGCACCGGTGTTGGGGTTCCGGCCGACGGCCACCAATAACTGCTCGGCCTCGATGACCCGCTCTTTGCCTTCGAGCTTGAGGTAGACCTTTCGCCCGTTCGACGTCCGTTCGACGCGCTGAACGCCAGCGCCAGTTATCACCTCGATTTCCTCATCGGCCAGGACCTTCGCCATAGCCTCGGCGACTTCGGGCTCGTACTCCCGCAGGATGCGTGGCCCCCGCTGCATCAGCGTCACTCGGCTACCCAGGTGGCGGAAGAGCTGGCCGAGCTCCAGGGCGATGTACCCGGAACCGATGACGACCAGGCTCTGGGGAAGGTCTTCCAGCGAGAGGGCTGTGGTGCTCGTAAGGTATCCGGCCTCCTCGAGGCCATCCACCGGCGCGATAGCCGGTGATGCGCCCGTAGCGATCAGGGAGGCCCCGGCGTTGATCAGGCGATCATCAACCCGGAGCCTCGTCTCGTCGGCAAACGCGGCCTCGCCGTGTACGATTTCCCAACCGTAGGCCTCGACCAGGTCCTCATACTTCTGATGTCTTAGCGCGGTCACCAGCTCGTCTTTCTGCCCGACCAACGCACGCAGGTTGACTTTGTCGGCACGGGTCTCCAGTCCGGCAAAAGGATGATGTCTCGTCTGGTCGTAGGTCTCGGCCGCTCGCAGGAGCATCTTGGATGGCACGCAGCCTATGTTGACGCAGGTGCCGCCCAGCGTTCCGCGCTCGACCATCACGACGCGTGCCCCAAGCTCGCGGGCGCGGATGGCGGCGGCGAAGGCCGCGCTACCCGAACCGACGATGGCCAGATCGTAGTCCCTGCC
>JACQUC010000035.1 GCA_016210495.1 Chloroflexota bacterium | reverse complement strand
GCTTAAGCCCTACGTTGATCGTGGCGGCGATGGTCGCGCTGGCCATAGCTATGCGAAAGCTGCCTCTTACAAGAAGCAAACGTCGTCTTCTTATGATGACCGTCCTGTCGCTGGGGGTACTGGTTTTTCTGATGCTTTTGAGCTATCTGGGGCTGGGCCCGCGACAGTTGTTTTTGTCTTTGCCTCACCGGTGGCACGGCTTCCTGGGCGTTCTAATAGCGATTCAAGGAGCTCTAGTAGCCCAGAGTATCGCGCGCAAGGCATACGCGAGGCTTGTACTGGCTGTGGTCGTGTTTGTCGTCGCCGCGGATGCCATTTTTGTGGCTTCGACGGGAATGCCGCCTCTCACGAACGAACCGCGCCGTTCCCTGGTCGCGGAAACGCTGGCTACAGGCGTGAGGGCCACATACCAGGATCGCGTGGCTACTATTAGCGGCGTCGTGCCCGATATCTCCTACAACTACTTCGGCAAGACCCGCCTCGTGGGAAACTATTTTGGCCAGGGTGCCATGGATTTTCTTTACCCGGCGTTCATGTGGCTTCTGCTGGACAGAGGCGAGGGGTCGATGCTGGAAACGAGAGATCCTACGCTGGCGCTTGCCTACATGAAATCATTGGGGACGACGCTGCTGGTCATCGGGGATCAAGAGCCCGCGGCGGCGGCGCTGATGCCCGGTGGGCGGCTTGGCGCAGCTATGCCTTTTAAGCTGAGAGCAAACGGTTACGCCGTGTTCGAAGCGCCGGGAAGGAAGGCGCAGGCGATACTCACTTCCGCGTCAATTGCAAAGGAGCTCGTTTTCCCAGACCTCCGCTACGCCACCGAGCAAGAGAACAGGCTCCGTGACCAGCTTGTACTGCGCTTCGCGAGCGTGATCGACGATCCGCAGACAGTCGTGCCCGAGGTTAGCTATCCCAGTCAAACAGAGATATGGATCGCAGCCCGGAAGATCGAGAAGGGGTCGTACCTGATAGCGTTTGCGCCATATGATGGTGGTTGGGTGGCCAGGGTAAACGGCGTGAGCCGGAACGTGGAACGAGCCGGTCCGCACTACGTGGGCCTTGACTTGTCAACTGTGGAAGGCGATGTCGAAATAAGCCTGAGGCATGGGGTGCACTGGACGTGGACTGTGGGCATTGTACTCACCCTAATGTCGGTAGTTGTGCTGGGGTTGCTGGTCTTTAGCCCAAAAGGCTCAGGGGATCGACTCCTGCGGTCGATACGGCGCAAGAAAACGTCGTAGAGTACACTGGCGCCAGGAGCTACACAGGGATGTGATCCGACTAGTGCGCTCGCAGGGAGCATCATCGAGATGATATCGTTTGCCTGGGGAGGACAGGGCAACAACGTCCGCCTAAGGCGGACCCCTACGAGACGTCGCAACAAATGTTGCCTGATTGTGCACTAGGGTAGGGGCGGTGTAGGGGGAGTGTGAAGAATGGCATTGGGGCTGGTGCGATGGAAAACGTACGGGTCTTGATCGCGGTTCGCCATCCGTTGCTGCGCGACGCGGTGGAGTCCGTTCTGAGGCTCAACCGCTGCAACGTCGTAGGCACGGCCATTTCGGCGCACGACACGCTTGTGCAAGCCGGGGAGTTGCTGCCCGACATCGTTCTCATCGACGAACAGGTGTTGACCGCCGATGCGGATGGGCTTGTGGAACACCTACTGCTGGTCTGCTCCGACGCGAGAGTCGTGATCCTGGCCGATCGCCACGACGACGACGAGCCAGAGACTTGTGCGGGGGAGGGCATCGCGGGCCTTGTCTACAAAGATGCTGCGGCCGACGAGCTGGTGGCGTTGCTTCGTTTCGTCGTCGCGAGCCACGGACCGACGCCGAAAGCGCAACCGGCGGAGAGATCCAAGAATGCAGCAGGTACAGCGCCCGCGGCACTGGCCAAGTTCGTCTGGTCCGCCAGCTTGGAACAGTTAGCGCTGCGGCTATATGCATCTCCAGTAGGACTAACAGCAAAGAAGTGGGGTGGATTGCCGGCGGATTTTCTGGGAATGGCGGTGCCTCTAATTGCCCTTCTGCCACTGGCCGTGAAGTATCTGAACACGTATCCGCCGCCTGGCGCCGACTTCGCGCACGGCGTATACTACCTTAGCTTCTTGCACCGCAACCCCGGGGCGTGGGTATCGCTATGGAACTACGCCTGGTTCAACGGCGTCCCGTTCTCGCGTGAGTACGGTGTGCTTAGCTCATACCTCAGCCTACCCTTTGGGATTCTGCTGGGGGATGGGCCGGGCTTGCAGCTATTTCTGATTTCCACTCGATTTGTCTTCGTGTTCTTTGTCTACCTCCTGTTGAAGGAGCTCTCGGGGAGCAGGATCGCCGGCCTGTCCCTTAGCATTCTCGTGGCCTGGTCGGCCAACGTTTACCATGACGTTGTCGAGGGTGGCACTACGGCGGAGGCTGGTGCGCAGGTCTTCTTGCCCCTGAGCTTCTATCTGCTCGTCAGGTTCCTCCGCTCAGGCGATCGGCGCTTTCTATTGCTCGCCTCTGCAGCGAACGGTCTATCGTTTCTGACGCACCCAATCGGCGGTGGCTTGATCGCGGTTTTTGCGGGAGTGATCATGTTGTCTGTCGGAGACGCGCGGGGGCGAAGACTGTCGCTGAGTGTTTCCGGGAACCTGGCGCTTTACATCCTTGTGTTGGTGGGTGTCGGAAGTGTGATAGGGTTGCCACTTGTTGCCACCGTGGTCGACGCCATCCAGTCGGCGGTTAGAGGGTCGGCGGCGCTGACGAATATCAGGCCAAGCGCACCTGTCGATATGCTTCTCACTACGAATCCGGTTTTGCTTGCTGTTCTGGTCGTGCTGATCGGGTGGTTGATCTACGAGCGGCGACGTCGCCCGCAGGCGATAGGCATTAGCAGGGAGATGATCGCTTTTTCGGTCGCGGCTTTGATCCTTGAGGCCGTCCAGGTCGCCTTTTCGAGAGGGCTGAACCCGTTTGCACTATCGCTTTTCGCCGACCGAACGTGGTTTCTTGCGCCGATCTTCTTGGCGGGCGTGGCTGCCGCAATCGTCCGAGAGCTCAGCATCTCGCACGCTCGCTCGGGGTCTGCCGCTGAGCCCAGCATATCCGGTGCGCGACTCGCAGCGCCCATTGGCTTGTGGGCAGTGCTCCTGCTGGCGGCGGCCGTGGGGCCGGTCGCCGGTTCGTCGCGGATCGAGGGCACTTTTGTCAGGCCGATGTTGAAACCTCCGGAGGCAATCGACGTCATGATGCGCCGAGGAGACGACGGGGACAAGCTGGCGTTTCCCGCGTGGCTAGACGTCGATTCGACCAACGTCCGCGCCTGGGTGCATGACGTCTTCATCGGAGGCTGGTTAGGGGTCTTGTACCGCATACCGATGACCTGGGGCTATTACGATCCTTATTACAAGCCCTGGAATGACTGGCGAAACTGGCTGGAGACTGCCATCAGAGGCGGCCTGTCTAGGGATCCTCGCTACACGCCAATTGCGGCGAAGAACGAGACCAAGTTCCTCCTCGATTGGTTTGGCATTCGCTACCTCGTAAGCGAGCTCAATGCAGAAGGAGTGGACGAGGACGTTCCCGTGGCCCGCTACGTGTCGGCGCCAGACATCGTGCAGGTATCCGCGGTCGCCTACAGTATGCGAATACGAATGGTGAGGCCAGAAATCGCTGGCCCAATCGTGTCAGCTACGAATGCCCCCACGTTGTTGGTCATCGGGGACGATGAGGCGTACGAGTCAATCGTTCGAGCACTGGCTCTGGCCGACATTGGCCCGCAAAAGCTCATCCCGCTTCGAGGGCCGAGAAAGATCGACGACGTCGACATCCAAAAGCTCTCGGGCTTCAGTGCCATTGCCTTATATAACTACGGCTACAAGGACGTGAGACAGGCGTTTGACATGCTCGAGGACTACGTGCGGCGTGGGGGTGGGGTTTTTGTGGACACCGGCAGCCTGGTGCGCGAATCGAACGACGGTGTGCTGCCGGGGCTATTCCCGATAAGCAAGACGCAGCGTGACCCGCTGGGCTCCACTTGGGCGCTGAACGCCCCCATTACTAAAGCGTTCGGTGCCATAGACGTCTCGGGTTTCTCGCCGCCCGTGTACGGGGAAGGTGCCTGGGCCCTGTCCTACGCCCCTGACGAACAAGAGATCAGACCGTGGGCAGAGTTGGTGCTTACGCAGAAAGGACGCCCGATAATGGTGGCTGGCGCGCTCGACAGGGGACGCGTGGTTTGGAGCGGTATGAATCTACCGTACCATATCGTTTCCAACGCAAATCTGGCCGAAGCCCTGCTGCTGAGCAATATAGTCAAGTGGATAGGGCCGCCAGGAGCCTCTGCAGTATCCGAGCACACGGTCGAGAGGCCCGTGCCCGAGTCCATATCGGTGAAGGGCACTGGATTCAAAGGTGTGCTTTTCAAGGAGACCGCTTTTGGCGGCTGGGGAGCAAAAGCACAGACGAATCGAGGTTCCACTGATCTCACGATCTACCGCGCCGGACCGGATTTCATGTACGTGCCGGTTCCGCGTTCGGTTTCCGATGCAGGCGGTTTGATTACGGTGCACCTCCACTACTCAGGTCAGGTAGGCGACTGGGCCTTGCTGGCGATCTCATTGCTGACGATTCTGCTGTCGCTCGATTACGCGCTCGTGGGTGGAAGGGTTGCAGTAAAGAGGCTATCGCCCGTCGCAGAATTGGCTGGGCGACCGGTGCGGCGCCTGACGGAACCGATCTGGCAAACGTTGACGGCAAAAGAGGAAGACGAGGTGCAATGACGAAATGAGAGTCGCCATCGTCTATCCACCGATAATGAAGGATGGCCACTACGCATTGCTCAGCCAGAACCGCTGGTTCAAGTACACGGCGTCAAAAGCAGTGCGCATCTTCCCGCTGGTGCCAGCCTCGGCAGCGACCTTGTTGAGAGACGATGGGCATGAGGTGTGCTTCTTGGACGGAATAACCGAGCGGCTATCGCCCGAGGAGTTTCTGGCACGGCTCAGGCAGTTCCAGCCCAATCTTGTCGTCATGGAGACGAAGACGCCGGTTGTGCGGCGCCAGTGGGAGATCGCTGAGACGATAAGGTCGACCTGTGACGCGAGAATCGCGTTTGTTGGCGACCACTGCACGGTCTTTCCGGAGGAATCCATTATTTCGGGCTCGGTGGACTTCTGCGTCGCAGGCGGCGATTACGACATCACGTTGCGAGACCTGGCGCGACATCTGGAAAACTCGGCGCCGATGCCGAGCGGAGTCTACTATCGCGCTAACGGGCAGGTGCAGGATAGCGGTGCTTTTGAGCTTGAAGCGGACCTGAACGGGCTGCCCTATATCGATCGGATGCTAACGAAGTGGTGGCATTACGGTGAGGCGTACCTGTACCACCCGGCAGCTTATATCTTGAGCGGCCGCGGCTGCGGCGTAGACATGGCCAGGGCAGGGACGTGTACGTTTTGCGTGTGGCAGCACGCTTTGTGGCGTCGCACAGCACGTCTGCGCAGCCCCGAGAACGTGGCGGGCGAGATCCGCGAACTTGTCGAGCGCTACAAGGTTAAGGAGATATTCGACGACAACGAGGCTGGCCCATTCTGGGATCGGGAATGGCTCAGAGACTTCTCCAAGGTAATGCTTAGAACGGGTCTGGCGGGACGGGTGCGGCTTTCTGCCAACGCCCGAGCCGATGCCCTGGACGACGAGATCTGCCATCTCCAGCGGGAGAGCGGATTCCGGCTGCTAAAAATCGGCTTGGAATCAGGGTGCAACGATACGCTGGCACTGCTGAGCAAGCAGGAGACCAGGGAGAGAATTGCCGAGGGAGTCAGGACGGCCAAGGACCACGGGATAGCGGTATTGCTCACGACGATGGTAGGCTACCCGTGGGAAACGGACGAGGAAGCGGCGGAAACGTATCGTTTTGCGAGGGATCTCTTGCTTTACAAGACACGACTGGGCGACTCGTTGCAGGCCAGCATAGTGGTGCCATATCCGGGGACCCCCTTGCACAGGCAAGCTGAGCGGGAAGGATGGTTGGTGGTCGAGCCGGGCGACTACGACAGCTATGATATGTCGAGGCCCGTGCTCAAGACAAATATGAAGGCTCAGTATTGGTGCAACCGGATGTGGCGGGTCATGTACGAGCCGGCGTTCATTATGAGGACTCTGACTTCGATCAGATCGGGTGATGACGTAGCGCTGCTCTGGAGAGGGATAAGATCGCTAATGGGCCATCTCCAGGACAGCCGAGGGAAGTCGAGTTGACGGGGTCGAAGTGGGGAAATAGAATAACCAGACTGCTGCCGGCCATCGGACTGGTAATGCTTGTGCTGATCCTGCGATCTGTTGACCTGGAAAGAGCGTCGGCCATTGTTTCGTCCGCAGATATTTCATTGCTGCTCCTGAGTCTTTGCCTGGTGGCTGCCGAGGCCGCGACAAAAACGCTCAAGCTACGCATACTCACCTCAGTGCACCGAACGTGCACTTTTGGCACGTCGTTGCGGGTGTACCTGACCGGCATCCT
The DNA here is from genome assembly GCA_016210495.1 of Chloroflexota bacterium. The sequence goes on along the minus strand of JACQUC010000035.1, from coordinate 30,181 downwards.
GTTCGGGGCTATTTCGCCCAGCAAAGTAGGGGACTTTGTAAAAGTATATACGCTATCACAGGAGACCGGGCTGAGGCTCATGCCGTCTCTGGCCATAGTCACAGTGGAGCGAACGATCGAGATCGTCTGCCTGCTGACGCTGACGGCTCTTGGCGCGGTAGCTCTGGCCAGGATCGAAGGTATCGATCCCTTGGTGATCGCTTCTGGCGCGGCGCTATGCGCGTGCGTGCTAGCGGGAGTTTGGACATTCAGCCGAAGGATCATTGTGCGTTTCGTGAAGTGGTTTTTTCGTCGACTGGTTTCGGTTAGCGGAGGGCGCCTGGGCGAGAGGAGTTTCGAGGCGTTTGGTCACTTCGTGTGGGCGACTTACAGGCAACCTGGACAACTGATCTTGGCCATGCTGCTTGGGTTCGCGGCGTGGGGGGTGGTTCTGGTTAGATCGTATACGCAGGCGGTCGCCTTGGGCGTGTCCGTGGATTTCTTGGCCTTTGTGTTATTGTACCCAATCGTGATAGCGGTGGAGCTCATGCCGATATCGTATCTGGGATTGGGGACACGGGAATTTGCGATCGCCTATCTGCTCGCCAAATTCAACGTGCCGGTGGAAAGGGCAGTGGTGCTAAGCTTGCTTGGCTTCGTACTTACGATGGTGCCTCTTGTACTGGCGGGCTACGCCGCCGTGATCACCGGGGACCTGCGACACGGTGGTGACCGCGTAGCTATAGGTGGGGAAAGCGATGGGCGTTTCGTTAGAAGCGACAACTGAAAAACTAACGCAGGCTTCACAGACAGGATACTACGGGAAATGTGTCCGCATCAGCGTGATCATCCCCGTGCGGCCCGGAGACACAGCGGCAAAAGCGCTGTCGGCGCTACGTGCGGTGGAATACCCGCCCGAGTACCTGGAGATACTCCTCGCCGAAGGGACGAATCCATCGCGACAGAGAAACGTGGCGGCGGCGCAGGCCGCGGGGGAGATAGTGTATTTTCTGGACAACGATTCCGAGGCGGACATAGACCTGTTTCGTTTCGTGGCGAGGAGCTTCGCCGATCCGAATGTGGCAGTGGTGGGTGGACCATCGGAGATCCTGGGGAGCGATTCACTGTTACAGAAGTGCTTTGGCTACGTGCTGGGCTCGTTCTTCGCGGTGGCGAACGTCAGATGCCGTTACAAAGCCGTTGGCAGGTGGCCGCAGCGGGCGGGTGAGCAGAAGCTGATCCTGTGCAACCTGGGCGTGCGGGCGGAGGTGTTCCGCAAGGAGGGCGGGCTGGACGAGCGCATTTATCCCAACGAGGAAAACGAGATGTTGAACAGGCTCGACGCCAAGGGCTACGCGCTCGTGTACAACCCCCGCGCCGTGGTGAGGCGGCCGCACCGGACATCGCTGGGAAGGTTCGTCCATCAGATGTTCAGGTACGGCCGGGGACGGATACACCAGTTCCGGCTGCACCCGAAGTTCGTTAACCCGGTGTACTTTATGCCCATCGGCCTCTTGATGTACCTCGTGTCGCTGGTGGCCGCTGTGGCACTGGGCACGCCCAGAGAAGTCTTGCGATGGTATCTGGTGCCGCTCTGGGTATACTTGTTCGCGAGCGCGCTATCGACGGCTAGAATCGTACTGGACGAAGAGGACTGGCGACCGGCGATGTTCGCTCCGATGCTGATCCTGGCCGTGCACCTGTCCTACGCAGTTGGCATGATTGCCGGTCTCTTGCACGACCCGTGGACGGCAAGGGAGAAGGTCGGAGCTCAGTCCGGCGGCGAGGCAACGGTTAGAGTACTGAAGCGGCTTGGGGTTGGGTGGGAGTGATAGGGAAAGACGACCCGTCCGAGAACGTGATAGCGGCTCTAGAGACCGTTTTGGCGCCTGGCGAACGGGCGGGGACGGAGCTGGATGCCGAAATCAGCAACGGCCTCTTTCGAGCCAGGGTTCTGCGCCCGATATTCAGACTGATCCTACTCGTGTTCAACCTTGGGCCGACCAAAGGGCGTTTGGCAAGCCCGTTCTTCGCCGCCTTTGCACTGGGTGTCTCTCTGCTGGCCTTCGTGCCCATAGGCCAGGCATATCTTAACACATATCCGCCAGCGGGCATCGATTTCTTTCACGGCGTGTCCTACGTCGCGTATCTACGCCAGCATTTCGGCCTGTGGCTGTCACAGTGGAACTACTCGTGGTATGCGGGCGATCCATTCATTCGCCAGTACGGGGTGCTTAGCACGTACCTGGCCCTGCCTTTTGCGCAGCTCTTTGGAGACGGACCAGGATATCCGATCTTTCTCGTATCTACCCACATTGTCTTCCTAGTGTTCACGTTCCTCCTGCTGCAAGAACTGTCGGAGCGATACGTTGTAGCAACCGTCCTCACGATACTGGTGGCGTATTCGGCTAACGTATACATCCAGTTGTTCGATCAGGGTCTTACGACTCAGGCGAGTGCCCAGATGTTCTTACCCGCCTGCCTGTATGTTCTTTCAAAGTACTTGCGAGGAGGTAGCCGGAGGCTACTCGTGCTTGCGGCGCTTCTGAATGGGTTGGCATTCCTTGCCCACCCTATCGTCGGCCTACTGATCCTGGCGGTCGCCTTGGGCATATTACTTTGCGGTGGAAGTGAGCAAAGCGGATTGTCGCTCGTGCGGAACATCAGCCGCGGGTTGCTGTACGGCTGCACCGTAGGGTCTATCGGCGGCGTGGTTGGCGTGCCACTGATCACCAATCTTCTGTACAACAGGCGCGTGGCGGCAGAGGCGCCTGTGGGGGCTTTTGCCGAGCCGGGGGCACACGTGGAGATGCTGCACACCACCAACGCGGCGCTGCTGGCCGTAGTGGTGTTGCTTCTGTGCTGGCGGGCGTACAGGTCGCGGTGGCACCCCCTGCAAATACGGCTCAACAGGGAACACCTGGGATTCATCGTAGTGACCTTCCTTTTGATGGCTGCTCAGTACGCGTTCGCGGCCGGAATGAACCCCGCTCCCGCTGCACTGAGAGGTTGGCGAATGTGGTGGCTGGCGCCGATCCTCCTGGCGGGAGTGGCGGCGATCCTCATAAGAGAGCTGATCCCCCGTGTGGGCCCGGTGCACGGACACGCAATGCATCTGCAATGGCGACAGGTGAGGAAACCGTTGGCTGGTCTGGTGCTGGTGCTTGTAGCGGCGGCAGTCGGACCCGCGGCCAGTTGGGCACAGATCACGGGTAGCCTCCGTCCGACGGAGCTGGATCCGCCAATTATCGTCGATGCGCTTATGGGTCGGATAAGCAGAGCCGACGCACCAATCACTCCAAGGTGGTTGGACGTCCATTCGACCGAGTCGCGCGCCTGGATACTGAACCCGCGCATCTCGATGTGGTGGAGCGCCGTGAACCGTTTGCCGATGACCGGCGGCTACTACGACCAGGTTTACAAACCATGGGTGGACTGGCGCAACTGGATGCAAATGGCGATAAACGGCGACCTGGCAAAGGAGCCAGGTCACACCCCTGAAACGGCGAAGAACGTGGCTAAGTACCTGATCGACTGGTTTGGGATCAGGTATTTCATCATTTCGCCTGGTGCTGGCTCTGACGTGCGCCTAGCGCCCTATCTTCTTACTCCGGATATCGTCGAAGACACCGACGCGCTGAACGGCCTGCAAACAATGAAGCTAAGGCCCGAGCTTTCCGACCCGATTATCTCTCCTACAAGCACACCGACGTTACTGGTCATCGGCGACGACGCGGCCTACGATACCCTCATCCGTGCCCTGGCGCTGGCGAACGTGGGGCCCAGACAGGTGATCCCCGTACACGGACCAAAGAGGATCGACGAGCTGAGTCCCGAGGAGATGGCAGAGTTCGACGCGGTGGCGTTGTACAACTATGGCTTCTCGGATGCGCAGCGAGCGTTTGGAATGTTAGGGCAATTCGTGCGCGATGGCGGCGGCCTCTTTGTCGAGACCAGCACTTCGTTTCCGGAGTTGTCGGATGGCAGGGATTGGCCGGAGCCGTTCCCGATGCAGAGGGCCGTGCGCGCGTCCCTGGGGATGCGGTGGACGCTGACACCTGGAAGAGGCACGGGTTTTGCGGGCGTCGATACCTCGACCTTTTCCCCACCGGTCTATGAAGGTGGGCCTTGGGGTTTGTCGTACGCGCCAGGGATGGAGTATGTCAAGAGGTGGGCAGATGTCGTGCTGGACCAGGAGAAGCATCCACTAATGGTTGCCGGCACATTGGGCAAGGGCAGAGTGCTGTGGAGCGGCATAAACCTGCCCTATCACGTCGTGTCTTATGTCAATCTCTGGGAGGCATCGCTTCTCGCCGACATTGTGCGGTGGATCCAGCCCGAAAGTCAAAGCCCAGGAGCCTCCGGACCAAACGGTGGTTCGGGGCAGCCGCGACTCGAGTACACCATGAATAGACCAACCCCGGAAACCATAACCTTGACAGGGGCCCGGTTCAAGGGGATACTGTTCAAGGAGAACGCCATGCCCGGCTGGAATGCCAGGATAGTTACAAGCCGTGGCTCGGAAGATCTCAAGATCTACGCCGCGGGCCCTGGTCTGATGTACATACCTGTCCCCGAAGGCGCTAGCGGCCAGCTTGCAGTGCAACTCAGCTATGGAGGCCGAAGAGAGGACTGGGGGCTGCTGATCCTTTCGCTTTCGACGATCTTGTTGACGTTGGACTACATCGTGCTTGGCGGGAGAGTTCTGGTGAACAGGCTTGGATCGTTGGCTGGTGTGCTGCTTCGTCCGGCTGGTCGCATCAAGGAGGTTCTTGTGGGCGCGGACGAGGACGAGGAGGAGTAGCGAGTGCGCTCGCTCGCCGCATATGTTGCCGGATCGTGCACCAAGGACCTTTCATCGCCGGGGTGGAGGGATTGGAGGGCATTGGGGTGGAAGCCTCGGACGCCAAAGAAGTTCTAGTTTGCATCGAGAACCCCACATTGGCCCGCGCGCTGGAAGAGGCTATCAACCTTATCGAGCCCTTTCACGCGGTCGGGGTTGTCTTCGACATCGGCGCGCTTCTGAAGGAACTGGAGCGCGTGCAGGTTCACGTGGTCGTGCTGGATGGAGAGATCCTGGCTCGCAGTTGGCGAGAGCTGTTGCAGGTGTTTGGCCACAGGCACACACAGGTCAAGGTGCTGCAAGTCGGGGGCTGGCGCTCCACAGAAGGACCCGTGGGGGAATCGCTTGCCTGTGAGCAAGTAGTGCCGTACGATGCGACGGTCGAGGACCTGGAAGAGGCGCTTCGGCTAGCTTGTTTTGGTCGCAAGAGGCCGGAGACCGGCGCTACGGCAAGGGAAAGACTCCTCGCGTGGGCGCCGGATGTGGGCGCGCTGGCACTGCTGTTCGCCTTCGTAGCATATCTGGCGCGCGATCTGTTTAAGGGCGAGTACCTTTTTACCGAGTACGGCGACTGGCCCTACCAGGCATACAAACTGAAAAGCATGATGGAGTATGGATTCCTGACGTGGAGCAACGACTGGTCCGGCGGATTCGCGGTGTGGCAAGGCTACCAGTTCCTGCCGCACGTCGCCACGCTTCTCTTGAAGTGGGTGACGGGATGGTCGATAACGAAGGCGATGGTGTTCGCCATTGGCGTGCTCTTTGTGCTGTTCAGGTTGATTTTCTACACGGGCCTCAGGCTTGCCGGCTTTCCGGCGCCAGTGGCGCTGATCGGCGCGATGCTGACGCTGGCGATGGTAGGATACTACCGGCCGCTGACCGATTTCTCGCTACTTTGGGGCGTAAGCCTCTTTCCCGTTGCTCTCTTCCTGCTGCCCGGCCCGGGTGGCAGCCTGGTCCGCGTTTACGCTACCGCGGCTTTGGTCGGGTTCGGCATCTACGTGCACCCTATTTTCGCCATCCTTGGGACCATCACACTTGTGTGCTATTTCGTAACCTCTGGCGAGGTGACGCTGCGGGAGGCGCTCAGCGGGCTTGGAATCGTGTTTTTGACCTCTGCGTTTTTCTGGTTTCCTGTGATGCTTGGCGACAGGCCCGAATACCAGAATCTGTGGGAGATCTCGGCCTCGCTACAACGTTTGCTGTTTCCCACCGAATGGCTTGGGCTAAGCGCGTCGATGATCGCCGTAGGAGTAGCCCTGGGGGCGTCGTTCCTGGCTGCGAAGGGGTTCAGGTTGGAGGGCTTGAATAGGAGGCTGCTTGCCACCTCGGGTGCGACGCTGGGCGTGGTTCTGCCGACGGTTCTAGCGGCGTATTTTGGGCTCACGCCAGGCATCGTTAACGAGGTGGAGCCCGCGCGCTGGATGCCCTTCGCCGGGATTCTGCTCGCCATCCTGGGTGCTTTCGTGGTGCAGAGCGTGTACCTCGGCTCGTCCAGACAAGTCATCTTATTGATTGCGCTGGGTTTCATCGCGGCAGATGCGCTGGTTATAGCGAAGGGTAGGCTGCCGACCGTTAGCGCACAGTTGCCCGAGCCAAGGGTTGTGCAAGCCCTGTCGGAGTACGGCCGGGTGTCCTACGGTGATCGGGTAATATCCAGGAGCGACGTTGTGCCGGACATCTCGTTCTTTCACTTTGGCGAAGTTAGGCTCGCGGGGAACTACTTCGGCAAAGGGGCGCACGAGATTCTGATGCCGGCGTTGATGTGGCTGCTATTCAGTAACGAGCGGGGCAGCACCGTAGAATCAGGAGACGCGACTTTGGCGCTGGCGTATATGAAAGCAATTGGCGGCACATACTTCATCGTACCGGAGACCTATCCGATAGCCCGCGCACTCGTGCCGGAAGGTGAACTCGCGGGTGTGCTGCCCTTGAGGCAGAGGACGAAAGGATTCACGTTGTTCGAGGTTCCTGGCGCGAAGGCCCAGGCGATCATTACCACGCGTGCAAGCGCCTCTGAGGTCCTTTTCCCAGACGTCAAGTATGATACTGATGGGCAACGCAAAGAACGCGACAGGCTCGTCCTTCGCTTTGCCGAGCTTATCGAGGCTCCGGGGACGATCGTCCCAACAGCGAGGTATCCGAGCCAGACGGAGATCATAGTCGAAGCCGCCGACGTTCCCAGGGAGGGCTACTTGATAGTCTTCGCCCCCTACGATAGTGCCTGGGAAGTCACAATAGACGGTAAGGTAGGGAAAGTGGAGCGTGCGGGGCCTTATTTTATCGGAATCGACTTGTCTAACTTGGAGGGAGTCGCGGGAGTGCATCTGGTGCATGGAATGCACTGGACCTGGAAGGTCGGGATGGCGCTGACCGCAATTGGCGCGTTGGCGTTTGGCTTCCTAACCTATCGAGCAGGCGGATACGATTTGAGGATATGGTTACGCAAGAGGATGATCGCGTTAAAGAACCGGTGACGGAGAGGGCAACCACACAGGGTTGCCCCTACGAGAACGCAAATGGATAGCCGCGTGAAAGGGCCGGTGACGGCGTCGGGCGCCTCGGAGTCGCTCCTGCGGCTACAGAAGATTTTTGCCAAGCTGCGCTGGGGCGTTTTCGTTATCGCGCTGGCCAGCGCGGTGTACGCCCGTCAAATGGGCTTCGTCGACAACTCGGCACTGGTCAAATGGTTCGCGTTGGCCGGGTTACTGGGATTGGTCGCAAGTGTTGACGAGTACCTTTTGAGGGGGATTGAGCGCTGGCAACGAGGGGCGCTGTACGGCATTGCCGTGGGCGATTGGCTGGTAGCGCTCGCGGTCTGGGTGCTCGCCCCGGCCCTGGCGATTCAGTTTCCGTTCATATATTTTCTGCCGATCATCGTGGCAAGCGTAGGTCTGGGGATACCGGGTGGAGTGTTGCTCGGCCTGCTATCCAGCCTGGCGCTGGTAGCCGAGACGAGGTATGTTCTGGGGAGTGTCGACCTAGTGAAGACGATGCCGTGGTTGGCCACCTTCGTGATCGCAGGCGGCGTGGGGGGGAGCATTAGCCAGCAATGGGAATCGACGCAGAAACATATAGAAGCGACCTATCGTTGGATAGCCGAGTTGAGCGCGGCGACGACGATGGACGAAGTGGCGGAAGTGGTCTTGCGATACCTGGAAGCCATTGTCCTCATAAGAGAGGCCGGCGGTGATGACGGAGCAACGAACAACGGGTCGGTGGCGCTGCTCACGGTGGATGAAGACGACGACCGCTGCACGGCCTACGCGGTGAAGGGAATCTCGCCGGAGGCAAAGGCAAGGCTGCGCGTTTCGACCAGGAATGGGCTTGTGGCCTGGCTGGCGAGGGAAGCCAGGCCGATTTGGGTGGCAATAGAGGAAGAGGTCGGCCCTCTGGCTCTACCCCGTGTCCAAGAACTGGCGCACTTCAGATCGTGCCTGGTGGCTCCGATCAGGGACGAAGATAGGCTGATTGCTTTGGGACTTGCCTTTTCTACGAGGTCTGTCGGGCAGACCGACGCGCAGGTGCGGTACTTGAAGCAGTTCTCCCAGCAGGCCGCAGCATCTTTGCGAAAAGCGATGGCGTATTCCCAAATGGAGCGCCAGTTTGGTATGCTGGTCAGTGTGCTGGAGCGGACGCGATACGATGGGCAGAGTGACGTGAAGGAGGTATTCGATTGGGTAGTGCCTAAGTCGCGCGAGCTGGTTGCCGCAGAAACCGTGTCGCTGGCGATTCGGGATAAGCAGGACAACCTGGTGGTGGTAGCAACCTCGGGGGAGGGTGCCGAGGAGTTGGTGGCGCGGGGAGAGCCATCAAGAGTATCGCCGAGCGACTGGGTATTGGGGCGTAAGTCCCCTCTGATACTGTTCGATTATGCCACGGACCCACGATTCCTACCACGGGAAGACGATTTCAACGCTTATCGTTCGGCAGTGCTCGTGCCACTGAGAATACAGGATGAGGTGTTTGGCTTACTGGCGGCCGGGAGTTCCGAAAGGTCGCGTTTTAGTCAAAACGATCTTATGGTGTTCATTATGCTTGGCCAGCAGGTCTCCCTGGTGGTGCAGGAGGCACGACTGCGCGTTGAGGAGCAGGGGGTTCGCGACATGCTGCGCGAGCAAACGGCGCTTGGGAAGGATGTCGAACAGGAAACGGGTGTGTCGCCAACTCAGTTCGCGAAGCTCGGGGATGAAGTGGACGTTATGATGTCCAAACTGCGGGAACTGTGGGAAGAGCAGCAACTCAAGCCCGCTTTGGACCGGGAGCAGATATACAAGGAGCAAATGGTCGTTTTTGCCGAAGAGCTATACAAGCTGCACGATCTGGTGCAGGGCCAGGAGAAGGAGATAAACGAGGCCAGGCAGGCGCTGGAGGAGGCACAGGACAGCACAGTTCTGGCGCTGGTGATGGGGCTCGAAAGAAACTACAAGTTTCTCCAAGGTTCTGGCGAGCGGGTGGCCCAACTCGCGGTAGCAATCGGTCACCGGCTAGGGTGTTCGCCGGATGAGAAAAGGGATCTTTACTACGCCGGGTTGCTCCGAGACATCGGGCTAATGGGAGTGCCGCCTGAGATTCTCTTGCTTCCGCAATTGGATGAGGAGCAGATGCAACGGGTGCGCCAGCACCCCGTGATCGGGCACGGTATCGTGGCATCTTTTCCTTTCTTGGCCGGGGCGGCGGTGCTTGTCCACCACCACCACGAGTGGTGGGACGGGCACGGCTACCCTGGTGGGTTGGCCGGTGAGGAGATACCGCTGGGTAGCAGAATACTGGCGATCGCCGACTCCTTCGAGGCGTTGACGTCTGAACGAAGCTACCGCGGTATGCTTACTCCGCAGGAGGCGCTGGAAACGATGAAGAAGAACGCGGGTGCGCAGTTCGATCCCGAGCTGTGCAACACCTTCGTCACCGTGTTCAACGAGCGCCGCGATATCGCCAGTTGGGTACTGCCGAAGCTATCTGTCCGATCCTGACCACTAGACTGGGCTTGGGACGACGGGCTACGTCGAAGCCTGAGTCTGAGAACGCCGGGCGTTCCAAAATCGCCGTGTAGGCGCTGAACCAAAAGACGAGCAGCCAGACGACGATGAGAAGAGTGCCAACGTAGTCGTGAAACAGTATCGCGGGCATACGACCGAAGTAGAACGCCACGACCGAGACTATGACGATTCGAACCAGGTTCATCATAAACGTTCCGACTGCGCCTAGCGCCAGGCAGTGAATCTTGCTGACCCAGGTGTACTGCCCGCGCAGCCCGGTGATGAGGGTGACGAGGAATAGCACAAAACTTTGCCACCCGATGCAGTTCCAGCTTATGTAGACGAGCGCAAACTTGTCAGCCCCTGTAAGGTAGAGGGAATCCTGACTGACGGTCGCCTGAATCCCAAGCGGGCGCATCAGTACTGCCACCATCCTAACGATCCCCGGAACGACCCAGTCGTTCAGGAAAGGAGCCAGGTTCAGCCACCGGGCCACCGTGTTGCTGACCTCGCTACTGGTCAAGAACTCGTTGAACGTGGTGAAGAAGGGCATCACCATCAGGGCGAGAGCGGCGGTAATTAGCAAGACGTGGTAGGTCGAATCCCCTGATCGGCCGCTGGTATCGTTGCTGTTCATATGACTTCACCTCGAATTCAACCTCTAAAGGTCTCGTACGCCCTAATTCTTGATCGCCACGTAGGCGTATTGCCGGCGTTTTCGCAACCAAAGAGCGGCCAAAGGAACGATGGGCACGAATAGAGCCAGCAATAGACCGGTCTCAGGGACGGCAATCGATGGCGTGGAAAGGCTCGTCGAGTATGCAGGATGGTCGGCGTAGAAGTTGAAGGTCGAGTTTCCATCGACATACTCCAGTTGGACCACCACTCGCTTAGGACTGCTGGCATAGAAATAGGTGGGAGCGTCCGTGGCGCCGACGGCAAACGATAGGGGCGTGTCCACCGGTGTGTTACGATCTACGGTTTGGTTCTCGGATCGCGCCAGTGTCGTGTAATTGGAGCCGTCGGGGTCCGAGTATCCCACTTCAACAAAGTAGGTTACGTACTGGCCACTGCCGTTCGGGACATCGGAGTAGTAGATGGTGAACGAGTAAGGTCCAGCGGCAACGTTGCCGGAAGAATCGCCCACAGGATACGATTCCGTAAACCAACTGAGGCTAGAGTTGTAGGAACTGAGGGCGATGACCGGACCCGACGTGTTCGGAGGAACAGAGCTCATCTCACGGCCTGGCCATCCGGTTGCTGGGTCGTTGTGGAGGAAGAGTCCGTTTGGACTGCTGTAGACCACTGGGACCGAAATGGCGAACGACGAGAGAAGCAGAAGCTGGATCAGGATCACATACATAACGAGGTGCACCGCCCACCGCTTGCGCAACCAGAGAGCTACCAGAGGTAGCGCCGGCGCGAGCAAGGCGACCAGAATGGCAGTATCTGGCGCAGAAACGGCCAGAGTAGTAAGCCCCGTCGCGAACACGGCACTGCCGGCGTAGAATTCGAAGGTGGAGTTACCCCCGAGGTATTGCACCTGAAGGATCAAGCGTTTGGGGCTGCTGGTGTTGAAGTAGGCCGGCGACGCGGCGGACCCGACGGCAAAAGAGATAGGTGCGTCGACCGGGGAGTTGGCGGTGACGGTTTGATCGGCCGACCGAGACAGCATAACGTAGTTGGAGCCGTCGGCGTCGGCGTAGCCCACCTCTACATAGTAGGTGACGTACTGATCGTCGGTCTTGGGAACGTCGGCGTAGTAGATTGTGAACGAATAGGGTCCGGCGGCGGCGTTGCCGTCGCCACGGCCCGAGGCTTGGAGCAGGGTAAACCACTGGTAGCTCCCGTACGAGGGACCGACGGCGAGTGACGAGCCCGCACCTGTCGGCACAGTAGTGGTCAGCTCAGGAGCCTGCACGTCAGCGGACAAGGGTTCCTGGACATAGAGCCCAGGCGGGCTGGCAAAGACCACAGGCAGAGAGCTGGACAGGGTCAGGCCGATGAGGAGAAGCAGCGCCACGCTAGCCATGCCGAAGGATAGGCGGCGGTTGCCCAGTTTGAACGTCCGCTGGGCGCCACGGCGGCCCGGGATCATCCAGCTCAGGCGGCTGCGCAAGCTGAAGCCAGTGATGAGCTCTGTGATCCTACCGGTCTTGGGGGTGCGGGTCCACCCACCCTCTTCTCTTTCGAAGAGCCCCTTTAGCGCCGCATAGCCCTGGTACGGCGACAAGAGGGTGGACAGGGCGATAAACGATAGGATGCCTGGGAAGTCGCGCTTGATGCTTCCCTCCATCATAATTCCGGCGAGGTTCATTACAGGTAGGGACAGAACGTTGGTGAAGACGAGGGCCCATCCGAGATATGACGTCCAGTTTGGCAGGTGCTGGTTGAACACGAACTCGGCTAGCATCCACGTGGTGGTACCGAGGGCAAACAGAACCGCCTGAAGGTAGTACGGACAGAAATACATGAACTCGGCTTTCTCGCCCAGAGTGATGTTAGGCGAGCGCATAACCTGCCAGAAATACTTCTTAACGTTGTATGTGTGGCCCTCGGCCCAGCGCATCCTTTGCCGGGTAAGACGTCTGAAGGTCGACACACACTCGGCTGGGGCCTGGATGTAGGGGGTGTAAAGAACCTTGTAGCCCGCGAGATACAGTCGGATAGTCAGCTCCCAGTCCTCGGTGATGCTGGTGGACCAACCCAACTGGCGCAGCACGTCGGCGCGAATCATGTAGACGGCGCCGGAGATCATTTTCATACCGCCGAACAACTCCTGGCCCGAGCGCTCCATCACGTAGCTGCCGCTGAACTCGGCGCGAACCCCGGCCGTGACCCAGTTCTCGCCAGCGTTGAGCATGTGCCACTGGTAGCCCTGGACGACGGCGACGCGCTCGTCACGGTAACCGTTGCCGTTTCCGTTACCGTTGCCATTGCCGTTGTGCTTGCCGTTACCGTTGCCATTCTTGCCGTTGCCCTTGCCATTTCCATTGCCGTTCGGCTGGCCCTCGAAGTGAGAGACGAACCTGCGAATAGTATCGGGCGCGGGTACGAAGTCGGCGTCGAAGACCATCACGTACTTTGCATGAGGGCTCGTGTGCTTGAGGGCTTCCTGCAGCGCCGCGCCTTTGAAGCCCTTGCGCGATACGCGGTGAACGATCTTGACTCTAGGATGTCGCTTCCACCTGTCCAGTATTTGCACGGTGGCATCGGTGGAGTCGTCGGCCACGATGACCTCGTAGTTCTCGTAATCGAATGAGGTGCAGGCGACGAGCAGTCTCTCGATGACCCTTTGCTCGTTGTACGTGGCCAGATGCACGGAGACGAACGGCTCGTCCAACTGGAGTCCGCCGTTCGGCAGGTAGTCGGTGCCCGCATCCTGGCCTTGAATGCGTCCGTGGCTGTCGATAACGTGTCCGCGAAGGGTGCGATATTCGATTCCGTTTTCGCCAGCGGGCGAGCCATTGGCGGCCGTTTTTCGTCGGGATCCGTTGCCGTTACCATTGCCGTTGCCGTTGCGCTGTTCGTTGCGCTTGCCGTTGCCGTTACCGCTGCCATTCCGGCCGGGTGTGCTACGGCCTCCAACGATGCCGGCCCCGAAGCTAGAGTACGCCAGCACGGCAGCGCTGGTAGCGTAGTATTTCATGGCGTACATAAAGAAGAAGAAGCCGCACATAAGAGCGACCGTAGCAAAGAAAAGCGACAGCGAAAGGGTGGCCTGGGCAAACCTGAACACGAACACGCCCAGGATGGCAACGCCAACCGTGATGGCGACCTCGACCGGCGTGAACTTGATGGCATTGGGCCACCACGCCGGAACGTGTCTGATCTTGGGACGAGGTGGGCGCATCTGTGCGGCAGCCTCGCTGGGCGGGCCAAACGCGCGCTTTATCGCCCGACTTATCTCATCGGGCGTGCTTACCACCGGCTGTACGTTGAGTCCAGTGACTCGTTCAACCTCTTGCAGGGAAGCGGCGTCCAGCGGGTTGGCCATGGCGACGATTACTTCATCATCGAGCCGACTGATGGGGATAAGGCAACGCTCGTTTGCCAGCTCGAAGCCGATCAGGCGGGCGGTCTCACGGTCGACGGGATCGACCCAGCTCTCGGTACGCACGCGCGTGCTGAGATTCAGTATTGGCTCCTCGAGATGGGGATACGGGTCGAGATAGGCCCGAGGAGCGTGCAACGTCTGGCCCATCGCCGTGGCGAGCTCGGCGCTCGATACGAAGCCGGCTTTGACGAGGGCCGAGGTGATGGACTCGCCGGGAGCTGCCGCAGCCTGAGCCTCCTGGATCGCCTCTGGCGCCAGCTTCTGCTCGGCCAGAAGGCGCTTGATCAACGGTTGCCATTCGGGCTCGACGTTTTCGAGTGACCCGATGAAGGCGTGCTGCGAGAAAGCACGCAAAACGGCGTCCACAAGCTCGGTGGGGGGGTGGTCTTTGAGGACGAACTCGTCGGCACCGGCCTGAAAAGCTCGCTCGCGCTGGGATGAGCTTATGGTTAGGAGCACGATGCCGGTGTGCGGCCGGGCATCCTTGATGCGCCGGCAGGCCTCGAGACCGTCCATCACCGGCATGGAAATGTCCATAACTACGATGTTGGGTTGGAGTGCTAGAACTTTTTCTACAGCCTCGAGGCCGTTGGCGGCTTCGCCGACGACCTCGACACCTTGCACCAACTCCAGAATTGCGCGGGTGCCGTCACGGATGACATCATGGTCGTCGACTACGATAACTCTAATGCGGGCCAAATCCGATCCCCCTTGGTTGGAAAGATAGGGCTGTGATCAACCGTACTGTCCTGGACAGTGTAACTTGCTGGAGTGTCTGCCGCATCTGGCCCGAGACGTAGAGGAGACCGATAGTGGTTATCGGTCTCCGGCGGTACGAGGTGACTAGTACTTGTGGTGTATGTAGATAACTATTTTACGAGGCCTTGTCTGAGTGCATAGAGTGCAGCCTGGGTGCGATCGCTCATCTGTAACTTGCTCAGGATATTGCTGACGTGCGTCTTGGCCGTGCGCTCGGAGATGCAGAGGAGACGAGCGATCTCCTTGTTGGCCTTGCCCTGGGCGACCAAGCCGAGCACCTCGCGCTCTCTCAAAGTAAGGTCTTGGAGCTGGGCTCCGTTCGGCCTAGTGCCACTAGGAGCATGATTGAATTCCTTGAGCATCCTTCGAGCGACCGCAGGATAGATAAGTGAGTATCCCTGCGCCACCGTCCTGATGGCGTTAATGAGCTCCCCCGGGCACACCTCTTTGAGGAGATAGCCGTTCGCGCCTGCGCGCATGCTCTCGAAAACGTTGTGCTCGTCGTCGTAGTTGGTCAGCATGATGACCTGTGCGTTAGGAGTGTTCGCCTTGAGACGCTTAGTCGCTTCCACCCCATCGTCGTCGCCACTCATTCGGATGTCCATAAGGACGACATCGGGGAGCAACTCGGCAGTCTTGACGATGGCGTCGGATCCGCTGTCGGCCTCGCCGACGACGGTGATGTCCGGATAGTTCCTCAGAATCGTTGCGAGGCCCTGACGGACGATGGCGTGGTCGTCGGCTATGAGGACTCGGACGGGCTCATGGGCGTCGATGCTTTCAAGCATAGCTTTCGCTCACCTCTTTAACAACGTAGGTAGTCTGTGGAACAGGCTCTTGGACCTGTTTGGACCCTCCCCATTCTCGTGACCCTCAGAGGAATCATCCAAAGCAGCAACGGTCTCGGGTGACTGTACGGCGGCGGGCAAGGCCAGGACCACCGGCCTCTCCTTGCCTCTTGTCAGAGGCACGAGTAGCTCTATCTTCGTGCCTTGCCCTGGTTCGCTGCTAATATCAAGTCGGCCACCGACCGATTCGGCACGCTCCCGCATGCCGAGCAGTCCGTAGTGGCCCTCATCCGGTGAACGCTCCATGACATCGGCCACCGCGAACCCGATGCCGTCGTCCTCCACGCTGAGCCAGACAGATTCCGCGTCCCGAGTGAGGACTACGCGCGCCTTGTGCGCGTGGGCGTGATTGTTGACGTTGGCCAAGGCTTCCTGCGCGATGCGCAACACAGTGCGCTGCGCGTCGCCCTTGAACTGAGGCCCGTGGCCTTCCACCCTCAGCTCAATTGCCAGCCCGTGACGCCGGGCCTCCTCGACGATGGTCTCCAAGGGCGTCACGGCATCCTCCGCCTGGCCTTCCTCCCACCGCAAGGCTGTCAAGTACCGTCTAACATCGCGCAGGCATTCTCGCGCGCTTTTCACCGCCTTGCCCAGTTGTCGACGGGCCACGCCGGAGTCCCGAGCCAGGGCCAACTGGCTCCCTTCGATGGCCAGAAGGACGCCGCTCAGCTCCTGAGCCAGGCCATCGTGCAATTCCTGGGCGATCCGTTGCCGCTCCTCGGCAACCAGTCGGGCGTCTTCGCCGTTGCGCCGCCGCAACTCTTCCCAAAGGCCGCCGATCTCAATGCCGATGGCCTCGGCAAGGGCCAAGTCCGATTTGTCAAAGAACCTTCCGTCCTCGCGTGCCAGCACCAGCGCACCTTTCGCGTCCTGCGTGTGTAGCGGGACGGCGACGTGTAGGAGCCCCTCCTTTCCCCAGGGCACCTTCTCCGCAACAAGCTCCGCCGAACGCACGTTGAGGGCGTGGCCCTTGCGTAAGACATCTTCCAACAGCCTTGATTCGTACTCTCCGCGGTCGTCGAAGCCTCGACTGGCCAGCACTTTCCATCTGCTCTCGGCAACTTGCTCCAGGATGATTCCAACGGTGGCCCCGAGCCGATCTCCTGCCATTGCGAGCGCAACCCGCAAGGCCTCACCCTCTTCTCCTACCGCACGTGCCAGCCGTCCCAATTCATACATTGTTAAGGCCTGCCGGCGGTCTTCATCGGCCCGTGTCGACTCGAGCACGCGCTCGAGGGCGCCTGCAAGTCCTTTGGCGAGGCCAAGCGCAAGCCTGAGCTCGCCTAAGCTAAAAGAGGCATTGACTGCCTTGCGACGGAGGTTGAGCACCCCGAGCACGCCTTTACTGCCGCGCAATGGGACCGTTATCGCACCGTCGATTCCTGGGTCCACACCTTGAAAGCGAGGGTCCTGCACAGCGCCTTTCAAGAGGAGGGGCTCTCCACTGGTCGCCACGTAGCCAGAAATGCCCTCTCCAAGGCGACGACGAGCGCCGCGTACCACCTCATCTGGCAAGCCGCGTGCTGCCCGAATAACCAGGTCTCCGCTCTCGTCCAGGAGCATAAGAGAGGCGCCGGAGGCGCCAAGCGCGCGGGCTACACCTTCCACTGCCTTATCCAGCAGCTCCTGGGTCTCACCGGCACGACAGGCTTCACCGAGGGCCACGAGCAGGCCGAGAGTGCTTTCCATTCCCAAATGTGCCTCTAGAGACGGGCCGATCATCGTGGCCAGTGCGCCGAGACGTCCCAGGTCCGGTGGCCCAAAAGGCGCGGCACCGCGCGCCCGCAGCAGACCAATGGCCCCAAAAAGCTCGGTGCCAGACCTCAACCGAACGCCTGCGCCACTGTCTGCCTCGCGTCCATCAGTCAGTCGGGTTCCCTGAGGGATCTCCCAAAGGAAGGGCGCCTCCAGGGGCGACGAGACCTGCAACAGTTGGCGCTGCAAGGGGGTCGTAGAGGGAAGATTGCTAGAAATAGTTCCACGACCCAAGATAACCAACAGGCTTGCGTCGGCGGCCAGCAGGATGGCCGCCGAGTTTGCCACTCTCGCTAAGGTTTCCTGCACTACGTCGGGTTTCATTTTTGTGTACCTCCCAGGACCAAGGCTGGCATCAAGGCTAGTTTTGGGTGCAAAATGGCGGGGATGCCCACGCCACCCGTCCAGGGCGAGGGGACCTCGCCCCTACGCTGTTGCAATGTGCACCAGAAACGAGATTAGGCTCCAATTTTGGCCTCGATGCGGTGATGTGGGCAACTCAAGATTGACAGGTTCCAACCAGGCAGGTTTTCGAGTTTGGAAGGCAGGTTCTCGCGCAGCTCCGAGTGGACCAGGGTGACCGACAGCGTGGCCACGCCATACCGGAAATCGCGAACATAGAAACTCTTCACCTCTGGAAGGGACTGTAAGGCTCGCTCGAGCTCCACGAGCTTGGGAAAGCTATGAACAGGTGACACCACGAGCTCGACATCGGTGTTGGACTGGGCGGCAGAGGACGTCGAGAGCGCCTCACCGTCACGCGCCAATGGCTTGTCGATTTCGATGGGTGTGACTGATGGCGGTGCTGCGAACGGGACGTGAACGGGCTCGGCCTGCTGAGTCGCTGGCCTTTCACCCTGAGCTGGCACCGCCATGGCTCCGGATGCTGCCGTCGGGAACGTGTACACGCCCAACTCTTCAGCAGGCTTCACCACTGGCGGCTGCACCACTTCAAAAGGTACGGCATAGACGCTGGCCTGGTTCAGCGGCCTTGCTATCTCCGGCTTCTCAGTTTCGATGGGAAGAGTGTAGACACTTGGCTGCACCGGAGAGCTTGCCGCCTGGGGCGCCTCTACCTCGACGGGAACAGGAGGCGTCTGGTAGGTGGCGGGAGCGAAGTCAAGCTCCCTAGTCTGCGGTGCTGGGCCTTGGGGCGCAAGAGGCACTGGTGGTGGCTGGAATGCGGCGGGCGTTTGTGCAAGGCCCTGCATCGCTTCCCAATGCCTATGACGGTCGACGACCGGAGCCGTAGCCTGGTAGGGAGCGCTGGCGAAGTAGGAATGCTGTGGGGATACCATCGCATCATCGTATGCACGATGAGGAACTTGTCTAGGTCGATCCGGGGGACCATCGGGAGCCCGAGTAGGAGAGATCCCGACGTGATCGTGCCGCAAATCAACCTGGCGGCCTAACACCGCAGGCGACTCCAAATCGACGCGTATGCTACGCATGCGGTTCTCGAGGGCTGCGACCTCGGTGAGCAGGCGAGACCTCTCGGCGGCGCGCTCCTCGCGCCTAGCCGTCTCTACCTGTAGCTCTCTCCTGACCTCGTCAACGGCCTTGCGAAGGGTCTCCAACTCGAGGGCCGAGGCATCGCGCTCGACCATCAGGTGGCGCGATTCCTCTCTGAGTTGCGCACCCTCGCGCCGGGCGCCCTCGACGAGATCCCGAGCCTCTTGCTCGGATTTCATCTTTATGTCGAAGGCGAGGCGCAGCGAATAGGTCATAGTTTCACGGATGGAGTCGTCGAAACCCTCATAGAAGGCCAGTCTCTTCCTGGCGAGTTGAAGCTCACTCTCGAGATCCTGGTTTCTGAGAGTGAGGTCCCGTAGCTTTCTCATCAAGAAGTTAAGCGATCCTTCTGGTGAGGAAGATGCATCGGTGGGATCGACGTTTTGGGTGTGGGTCATCTGCCTCCCTCCTAAATAACGGCCCGAGTCCCGGTGGTGGGAAATCGGCGCGAAACGGCCTCGTGTTCGCAAGCGCACCGCACGTGCGCTCGGCTCAATTCCTCCCTGTCAAGAAATAGGTCTATCTTGCAAGTGTCTCAACAAATTGCCCTCTGTTTGCCCTAAGCCGCGACTTCGTCGGGGAGAAGGATCTCTATCTTTTCTCCGTTTACAGAAACGCGCTTCAGGTTGCACGGCGAAAGCTCTGTGAGCCGGCTTGCAAGGGGCGCGAGGTCTGAGTACTGAACAGCCAGGCGCAACCGATCGTTGTCGAATCCTTTGATTTGCACGTCGACTACACCAGGGAACCCCTGCATCGCTCGATGAAACGCGCTCAGCGCGGCGAAGCTGGTGAATGGGGAGGCGACTACCTCGACAGTCTCGGTGCTCGGTCGAGGATACGCCGATTCTTCAGGCGGTTTGATTGATGTCGGGCTTCCCCAGTTCACACGGCGACGAGCCGTATTTATGTCAAGCGGATTGGCCGGGCACCGGCTGGCTTGACGCTCTTCGCCTGGAGTGGAAATCCTGGCCAACTGGGTAAGCTGCTCGCTCAAGAGCCGTAGGCCGGCGATGATGTTGTTGCCGTTAGCGACTTGCACGTCTGGTTCGGCGATCGCTGCCATTAGCCCTGATGAGGCGTCGCGCGAGCGCTGTCCATCGAAAGGCTGCTGAGCCTCAAAGACACCATCTGGTGCGGCCGTAGCGCCGGCGTAGAAAGTTCCAACCATGCACCCGACGGTCTCCTGGCACGGCGATTGGCATGTCTGATCGACAAGGCAGGCATCAATCCCGAGAGCCTGCTCGGGCACGAAATGCTGTGCCAGCGAGGCGATGGATTCGCCGGTTGCCTTGAGGATACCGATCACCGTTTCGTCGGCCTCTTGATGGCGACGCTCGCCCAACTCGCGGGCGCCCTCGAGGTGGGAAATCACCTGCCGCTGGAGCTGTAGAATCGTCCTTACGGCGCGAGCATCGCGGTCTGCCTCTTCCGATACAGTGACTCGCCGCGTGGAGGCGATCACCTGCTCCACACGGTCCAGCATCTGGGCCGTGGTTCTGAGCGCGGTGCTTACGAGCTCGCGACTGGCATGCGAGGACTGCTCAAAGCGCATTAGCCTCTCGTTGGCCTGCTCCAGGGCGAGGACAAGCCCGGCATTCCTCGCTTCAGTTTCTCTGTTCTTTTGCTCAATCTCCCTGAAGCTCGATACGAGGCCTTTGATGAGCCGATCGAGGTGCGGGTCCTGAACCGTGCGGCGATCAGGATCGATACGTAAGACCTCAGACCCGGGATTGGTTTGCTCCACGTTATTCCTCCTTGGTGACCCTTCTGGCCTCAAGCTTGCACGCGGCCTCGTCGCAACATGAGGTGATGCTTGCTACTCTCACCGTGCAAGTGTACCTTGCGGACCCCAGGAGCGGCATCTAGCTTGGGACGTAATTGAGGATGATATTCGTCCTCGTTCTGTATCCTACCCAGGTACTAGTACCCCGGTTGTGAGGCAGGTTAACGGGAAGCTCCGGGTGAGTGCGGGGCTAAATCGGGGCAGGTATCGCCGAGATAGTAGCCTTGTCCATAGGGGATACCGATGTCCTTGAGGATCCTGGCAATGGCGGCATTTTCCACCCATTCCGCAATGGTTTCTTTGCCCTGGATTCTTGCCAGTGCGTGCACCGCCTGAACAATGGTGAGCTGGCTGGGATCGTTCTCGACGGCGCGGACAAATGCCCCGTCGATCTTGAACTGGTCAACTGGCAGGCTGCGCAGGTAAGCGAAGGAGACAAACCCTGCGCCAAAATCATCCAGCGCGAAGCGACAGCCAAGTGCTTTGAGGCGGCGAATCCAACCATCGGCCAGGCTAAGGTTCTTGCGAATGGCAAGCTCGGCGATCTCAAAGCCAAGTCGGGCTGGCTCAACCTTATGGCCGCGCAAACGTGCCTCGATGAATTCCGGCAAGGCCTCGTCGGTGAGATCCATGCTAGAGAGGTTTGCGGAGAGACGGATGCCCGAGTACTCGTGGAGAGTGCGGATGACCTCCTGCACGATCCAGCGCGTGAGCTGGGGCATCAAGCCAAAGCGCTCGGCGGCAGGGATGAATTCGGCCGGCGGAACGATCCTGCCGGTCTCAGCACGCAGGCGAACCAAGGCCTCGTAATGATCGACCTGACCATCGGAGAGGCGAACTATCGGCTGGAAGTGAAGGGCGAAGAGGCCTTTTCTGAAAGCATCCTTGAGCAGGGCGACCAACTGGTTGGACTCGGGAAGGAAGACCAGGCTATCTTCGTCAGGGCGGTAAAGCATGATGCGATTGCGGCCCTGCTCCTTGGCCTTGTACATGGCTGCGTCGGCCTGTGAGAGCAAGATCGCCGATGTGTGGCGCCCATCGACCTCCACGATGCCGATGCTCAAGCTGAGCTTAAAAGTCTGTCCGTCCAGAATAAAACGAAACTCCTCGACGGCGCGGCGGGCGCGCTCGGCGACGACCTGGGCTTCCTCCACGGTCGCCCCTTCCAGAAGGGCGACGAACTCGTCTCCTCCCAACCTGACCAGCAGGTCCTCGGTGCGCAACTGATTCTGGAGCAACTGGGTCAGGGTGACGAGGGCGCGATCTCCGGCGGCGTGTCCCAGGATATCGTTGACCAGCTTGAAGTTATCGACGTCCAGGAATAGAAGAACGCTCGAGGTGCCGCGGCGTGCGCGCGCCAAGACCCTTGACAGAGTCTCCTCGAGCATGCGTCGGTTGGCCAACCCGGTAAGCGAGTCGTGGCTAGCCATATAAGATAGCTGCTGCTCGTTCTGCCGACGCTCGGTAACGTCGTAGCACAAGCCAATATAGCCTGCGAAGTTGCCGTCGAGGTCTTGGAAGGGTCTGCCGATATCGATGATCCAGCGAAACTCTCCGTCGTGACGACGCAGTCGGAATTCTATTTCAAAGGGCTGGCGTGAATTGAACGCGCTCGAGTAGGCGTCCGCACGGCGATTCAAATCCTCGGGATGGATTCCATGCGTCCAACCGTCGTCGGTTTCCTGCCCGATGGTTCGTCCAGTGAAGGCGAGCCAGTTCTTGTTGAAATGGCAATACTTTCCGTCGACGCCGGAGCGCCACGCGGGCGCAGGCAGTTCGTCAAACAGGGCGGAATAGACGTCGCGCAAGCCGGCGAGAGCGTAGCCACCCCTCCTGGATTCGCCCAGTTCGGTTGGCAGATGCCTGCCATCGGAATTCAATTGCACTGTAAGCTCGGTGGATCGGAGCGACAGGTCGTGGGTCGGGGAATTCTGACCGTCGGCTTCGACGTTGTGGATAGCCGTCAAGGCTTCCTGGTTTGGATGAGTGGGCGAGGGCTCGGCAGTGCCAGTTTCCAAGGCATTGGCAGGTCTCTCCGGCGGGGCCTTGTCGTGTCCGACCGCCGGAGGGTCAACCTCTTCAGCGGCAGCATCATCCTGGGGCGGGCCGGCGTCTGCCTCGGTCCAGGTCTGATAGGCGCTCTCGACGGCACGCAGAACTTCCTCAAGCCTTCGTGAAGCTCGCTGTAGCTCTTCGGCGCCCTGGTGCTGCTGATGAGGAAAGGTGACACTGTCCACGGCGGGCTTCTGGGCAATCTTGCCGCCGATCTCGTGCAGGGTTTCGGAGAGTACGTTGAGGGCGGCGTTTTTGTAAAACAGGGCGTCGACCTCGCCAAGCAACGTCTGGTCGACACCGGAATCACCGACAAGTCCGACAAATCCGGTCTGGTTGCCCTGGCTCTTGATGGTCCGGACGGCGGCCAGCATTTCCTCCCCAGGAGCATCAAGGTCGAGTAGCACGACGTGGGGCAACAGTCCTAGCTTCATGACGGAGAGTTCCTTCCCAGTGCGGGCGTGGCCGACCAGGGAAATCGAGACTTCTCTCTGGAGGATAACTTGCAGCAGTCTGATTGCGTCCTCGTCCGCGCTGGCGATGAGGACCTTCAGCGTCTCAGGCACCAAACCCGTCCTCCTCGATGAAGGGCACTAACCAACGAGTGTACCTGGCACCGGACGTCGACGTGGGGGCCACGGTCCGCACCCAGGTTGTGTCGCATCCAAGATGCCACGGCCCAAGTTTACTTCGCGGAACCAGCGGCCACACCCAGCCTAGGACGGAAAAGAGACCGATCTTCGATGTCGGCCTGCATCCTACCGTAGTACTAGTACCTTGATTGTGGAGTTTGCCTCGAGGGAAGCTCCTTGGCAACGCCCTGCTTCACAGCGTACAGTGCCACCTGGGTGCGATCGCTCATTTGCAGCTTGCTGAGGATATTACTCATGTGGGTTTTGACCGTACGCTCGGTGATGCAGAGCTGGTTCGCGATCTGCTTGTTGGGATGGCCCTGGGCGACTAGCGCTAACACCTCACGTTCCCTGGGTGTAAGGTCATCGAGGGACTGGGGAGGCAACTTATTACTGGCAGGTTTGCCCTCGAATTCCCTAAGGACGCGTCGAGCGACCGAAGGATAGATAAGCGAGTATCCCTGGGCAACCGTGCGAATAGCGTTAACAAGCTCCTGCGGGCTTACCTCTTTCATGAGATAGCCACTGGCGCCAGCACGCATGCTATCGAAGACGTTTTCCTCTTCGTCGTAATTTGTGAGGATGATGACGTTGGCATTAGGGGTGGTGCCCTTGAGAAGTCTGGTAGCTTCGACGCCATCGTCAAAACCGCCCATTCTAATATCCATCAAGACCACGTCCGGAAGCAATTCGGCGGCCTTGGCAGCGGCCTCGGAACCATCGATAGCCTCACCGACCACGCAGATGTCCTGGTAGTTACGCAGAATGGTGCAGAGTCCCTCACGAACGATGGCGTGATCATCGGCAATAAGCACTCTTACCGGTTCTTCTGACCCGTCGCTTCTTCTCACAGTTCTCACCTCTTCAGCAAAGTAGGCAACCTGCGGAAGAGGCTCTTGGGTCTTACTTCGCCGTCATCGGCCTCCACGGAATCTGTATCTGGCGGTGCCGCCATTTCTCGTGCCAACACCTGCCCTTCCTCCCTAGGTGGACCCGATACCCCAGCCCCTTCCCGTGATCTCACGAGCGGCACCATCAATTCAAGCCTTGTGCCCCGCCCCGGCACGCTGGCTATTTCGAGTCGTCCCCCAACCGATTCTGCCCGCTCACGCATACCGACAAGGCCGTAGCGTCCCTCGGCGGGAGCTCGCTTCATGGTATCCAGGACGGCAAACCCGGCCCCGTCGTCCTCCACGGACAAAAGAACAACCTGGTCTCGCTGTGTCAACACGACTTCGACCTTCCGCGCCCGGGAATGCTTGTGAGCGTTGGTCAGCGCCTCGCGCGCCACACGCAACACAGTTCGCTGGACATCCCGTGGCAGCGCAGGGCCTTTGCCATCAGCGCGCAACTCGACGGGAAGGCCCTGACGCATAGCCTCGGCAACAACGTGCTCCAGTTGCCTGGCAGTACCCTCTTGCAGCCCATCGTCCCACCGCAACATCGTGAGATAGCGTCGAACGTCGCGAAGGCACTCACGTGTGCTGCGGATCGCTTTGGCGAGCTGACGCCGGGCGGCCTCGGGGTCTTGAGCCAAGGCCAACTGAGTTCCTTCGATGGCCAGCAGCACCCCGCTCAACTCCTGCGCCAGGCCATCGTGCAGGTCGTGAGCGATGCGCTGCCTCTCCTCGGCGATCAAGCGTGTGCCTTCATCACGGCGGGCAATCAACTGCTCCCAGAGGCCGCTTATCTGCATACCCACCGCGTCTGCCAGGCTGATATCGTTGATGGTGAACGGTCGCGCCTCGTCTCGCCCGAGCACCAAGGCACCAGAGACGTCGCCCACTTCAAGAGAAACCCCGAGATACACGGTCCCGTCGTTGCGCCAAGGCACGCTAGCACCTAACGTTGCGGTTCCGTCAGCGCTAGTAGCCCGGGCCTCGCGCAGCAGTTGCTCTATTGCCCGTGGAGCGTCCTCTTCCCGATCCGCAAAGCCGTGGCTGGCCAACACATTCCATTGGTCGTCGCCGAGTTTTTGGGCGATGAGCCCTGCACGGGCGCCGAGGTAGTCGCAGGCCATGGTCAGCGCGCCCCTGAGGGACTCAGATTCGTCCCCCATCCTCTGAACCAGCCGGCCCAACTCGAACAGAGCCACGGCGTGCCGGCGGTCCTCGTTCGCTTCGACAGCCTCGCGCGCGCGCTCCAGCGCGCCGGCCAGTCCCTGTGCCAACGTGAGGGCTAATCTTAGATCCCCCAGATCAAAGGGGGCGCCCACGGCCTTGCGACGAACGTTCAAGACGCCGAGCACACCTCTGCTTCCCCGTAGAGGCACGGAAATAGCGCCGTCGATGCCGGGGTCGACACCTTTGAAGCGTGGGTCGCGCACTGGGCCGGTCAACAACACTGGCTCACCGCTGCGTGCGACGTATCCGGCGATGCCCTCGCCTACCGGCTGCCGGATACCCTCCACGACGTCCTGCGGGAGCCCGCGAGCCGCCCGTACCACTAATTCACCTTTTTCGTTCAAGAGCATTACAGATCCGCCAGAGCCACCCAGCGCGCGCACCGTTCCTTCCACCGCCTTCTCGAGCAACTCCTGAGTTCCAGTGGCACGACAAGCCTCCGCCAGGGCGCTCAAGACCGCTGTCGTGACTTCCGTGCTCAGGTGAGCCTGAAAGGTGGGGCCCAGGAGCGGACCGAGAGCACGAAGACGACCCAGGTCTTCGGGCCCAAACGTTCCTCTTCCCTCGGCCCGAAGCACGGCCAGAAACCCCAACGGCTCGGCGGCCACTCTAAGCTGCAAGGCTATCGCACGTCCGGCCTCCCGTCCATCGGCAAGCCGCGTTCCCTCGGGAAGATGCCATTCAAACGGCTGGGCGGAGGTGGACGACGCTTCCACAAGCTGTCGCTGCCAGGACGTTGTCGGTTTCAGATTGTGCGCTGCAGTCGCGCGGCCGGAAACGATCAGGATGCTTGCGTCGGCCCCGAGCAGCTCCGCGACCAGAGACACCACTCGTGAGGATACTTCCTGTAAGCTATCTGGTTTCATATTTCCTGCACCTCCCGGCGCTACGCCCCAACTTTCGCTTCGACACGCCTAGGCGAATTGGTGAGAATAGCCATACTCCAGCCGGGCAGCGTCTCAAGCCTGGCAAGCAGATTCTCGCGCAACTCGGGACTAGCCAGACGCACCAAAAGCGTTGCCACGCCGTACCGGAAATCTCGAACGTAGAAGCTCTTTACTTCCGGCAGACACTGCAGCGCCTGCTCGAGTTCCACCAGCTTGGGAAAACTGTGCACCGGTGAGACCACCAGTTCTAGCTCACCGTTAAGTTGGACCGCCGATGCCCCATCCGGGAAGGTCGACCGATTTCCCCGCGGAAGCCCAGTGCTAACGTCTGCGGGAGGCATGAGCTCCGGCAACGGCAAAGCGGGAGACGAAGCGTGAGACACCTCGTTGCCAGGGACGGCAAAGGTCGGTTGGCGCTGATCATCTCCGTCGGCCGCAATTGGAGGCTGGGCTCCCAGTTCTTCGCGAATGGATGATAACCGGGCCTCCAGCGCTGCCACGTCGGTCAGCAACTGAGATCTCTCGCTTGCGCGCTTTTCGTTTCGCGCCTTCTCTCGAGCCAGGTCGCTGTGTAGCACGTCGACCGACTGCCGAAGGGCGTCACGTTCGGCAGACAGCGCATCGCGCTGGGCCTGCAGCTTGTCCGCTTCTTCCCGCAGGAGCGCCTCGTCGCGCGAAGTCGACGCAAACTGGTCGCCCGCAGCTTGCCCGAAATTCGATCGGATCTCGAAAAGGGCGCGCAATGCGCCCACCATCGCATCCTGAACCAGAGGATCGACGCTCTCGTAAAAGGCCACTTTCTTACGGGCAAGCTCCAGGGCTGATTCAAGCTCCTGATTTCGCAGGCTCAACTCGCGCAACTGCTGAACAAGAGAACGCAAAGTCGATTCCTCAGAAGAAGGCACGGTCCTAGCTGCACTATTTTCGACTGAACTCACGCGGAACTCCGTTCGAGACGCAACCCGGCCACTGTTGAGAGGGAGAGCGACGTTTCGACTGCTTCTGAGCGGCCTCTTTCCTCTGTCCACCCCGCGGTCTGGTCGCAGTGGGCACACTTCCCCGATTGTCAGGACAGATAATATCAGAACCGCATCGACTAGTCAACCCTTCGTTTTGTCGAAGTGTTGACAGAGAATTATTGCGGGGAGGCCCAGTCTACCGGGTCCTTGACTCGGACCAGCAGCCCTTCCTCTTCAAGCCGTGACATGAACTGGCGCAAATCCTGGTTGCCATCGGGACCTCCCATACAACTCGATCCTGTTCTTGGCCAGCTTCTCGCCGGTCTGGTAATACTCTCCTTGCAGGGCGAACTCGGCTTCGGCTTCGTTCTCCTTTGTCCTGTGCCCCAGGGAGTACCCGTACCAGGGCGCCTTTGCTCGCAGCGGCGGCACATCCAGTTCCTCTCAGATTTGCCTCGCCTTTTCCATGAAGTCCTTTCTGGGCAACAAGACAGGGGGATAACGGCCACTTGGTAGTAGCGTCGATGAGCCACGCTGAGGCACCGCTGGGAGGCGGATATCAGTGGTCTTCCCGCAACGATTCGGTCAGCGGACCCACCGAATGGTCCAGGTTGCTCACTCGGCCTGGCGTCATCCGCTTGCACCTACGAATTCTGGCGTCGATGCCAGGAGGGTCGCCGAAAAACGGGTGTATTCCGCTTTGCGACGAGCGCTCGCCGCCGTGCCATGGCAAGGAGTGGTGGCCAATAGGGGTACGTTTCACTGGCGATTTGGCAGGCTGCCATAGCCTTCCTGTGTGCGAACCTCGTTCGCCAGTGCGAACAATATAGCGCAAGGTGGGCGTGTTGTCAAGTAACTTCTTGCCCGCGCCACACTCCTCCCAGCGCCGAGGTCATCAACCTCGCCGCGTTGAGAGCCTTGCCGCCAAACTCCCGAATCCGCTCGTTTGGTAGGTAAGGTGTTAGGCCGAGTATCGCCACCGTGAGTTTCACAGTGCCAGAAGCGTCGAATATGGGGGAGGCGACGACGTTGACGCCCAGGGCAAACTCCTCGAGGCTCGTGGCGAAGCCCAGACGCCGCACTTCGGCAAGTTGTCGCAGGTAGACTTCGACATCCGTGATGGAGTTTAGGGTGAAGACCCGCAGGCCGTGACGGGCGATGAGTGAGTGTATCTCGGCATCTTCCATATAGGCCAGGAAGGCCTTGCCGACGGCGCTCGCGACCAGCGGGTACACATTGCCAACGCTCGGGGCCACGCGAACGTCCCCTGGAGGCTCGACCTTCTCGACGATCATAACCTGCTCCGCCACGCGCTGCGAAAGAATGCAGGTTAATCCCGTTTCCTGGCCCAAGTCGCGGAGATACGGACGAATAACCTCGGTATCGGTCATCTGCTCCGATGCCTTGGCTCCCAGCTCCACAAGCGCCCATCCCAGGCTATAGCGCTTGGTTTCAGGGTCGAACTTCACGAAGTTGTTTCTTTCGAGGGTTTTCATGATGGTGAATCCAGTGCTACGGGGGATATCAAGGGCCGTGCACGCCTCGGCCAGCGATTTCTGCCGGTCCGAATTACCCTTCAGGTAATTCAGTAGCTTCACCGCGGTCTCGACCATTGGGGATGAGTACGTCATCTGGCCTACCTCGCCCAGTCTCGCACAGGAATGGTGTTCTTCACAGGGAATGAGTATACTTCTTTGCCGTCTTGTCGTCAAGGCTAAGTTGTGGAGTTGTGGAGTTGTGGGAGTGTACGCTAGACTGCAAAATGCCTGATCCCCGCCCCGCCCCACCCCGGGGCGGACAGCGGACGTCGGCCCCTACGTTTCCACGGTAGTTCGTACAGTACCAAAGTTGTGCAGTATCCCCATAGCTCTAGGTCCACCGACGAATAGCTTCCCTATTGGCAGCGATGTGGGCTTTTGCCGCCGCTTCTGCTCCCTCAACGTCGCCAGCAAGCACGGCTTGGCAAACCTTGCTGTGTTCCTCGTAGCTTCTGGCCAATTGCCCAGGAGTGTCGATCAAGAGAGTGACGGTCATTCTGGAGGACAAATGAGACGAAAGCTGCTTGAGAACCCTGTTGCTGCTCGCCTCGACGATGCAATCGTGAAACTGCAGATTGAGCATTAGCCACTGGTGAGGCTCGGGGCTCGCAACCAACTCGCCCATCTTCTCGATCACCGTCCCAAGCCTGGCTCGTCCGTCCGCTGTGATTCTCGAAGCAGCAAGCTTGGCGGCGAGGCCATCCAACGCCTCTCGTACCTCATACAGCTCGAGTAGCTCTTCCTTATCTGGCTTGGCAACTTTGACGCCTCTGCTGCCCGACAGCCGCACCAGTCCCTCCTCCTGAAGCTTGAGAAGGGCCTCCCGTAGTGGCGTCCTGCTGACGCCAAGCTCCGTGGCGAGTTTGTCCTGAGGGAGATGCTCACCTGGCGCAAGATCACCGGCCAGGATCATCTGACGTACAACGTGGGCCGCTTGATCAGCCAAACTGATCCTTTTGATGAGTCGCAATGCCGTGATGGATGCATCCAGCGCGCTTCCGGCCAACGTACTCCTAGCGTCAACGCCTTCTTGTTCGTTGGGGGCAGTCTTCTTGTGCTGAGTGCGTCTCATTTCAGGCTCCTGGTTGAGAGAATCCGACAAACGTGAACGAAATGGTACTTCGTACTCCGTATACAATTATAGTGTGTGGAAGTGATAGCTGTCAACGCGTCGACGCGGCAAAGTATTGACAAGAAGGCGATCGACGTGCTAGAATGCCGGCAGATTGGATACCGAATACGATATACTAATGTCTGTATTTCCCCTGTCCTTCACGCTGGCGATCTTACTCGAAACGCGTAATATTGGCGGCGCTTTTTCGTTGTTCTAACTGACTGGACATTGGCGAAAATCTACGAATCATACAAGGAATCGTGTTGATGATAGACCGGTTGATGGGCGCACGAACCCACGGATTGCCAGGCCCTTCGCTTGGCATCCGATGGCAGCAGCATGAGGCTCAGGAGAACAATGG
>JACQUC010000038.1 GCA_016210495.1 Chloroflexota bacterium | reverse complement strand
TCGAAGCCCCGACCGCGTCGCTGGCGGCTTCGTGCAATACCATATCTTTGAAGGCTGCGCTCATCAGAAATGTGGTTGTGCCCATTAATAAGGCGACTACTACGAATGCGGCGACAGAGAACTGAAGGAGCAGGTTTTCCCTGATTGTCCTCACAACGCCTCCTCTCAGCCGGGGCGCAACCCATGTGCGGATCATTGCAGGTTTCCCAGCACGATGATAAGCCCATGGTGCGCAAATATGCAAGGGGGCGAAACTGGGACGGCCTTCCGAACTCTTCCGCAGCTTGGGATATGGGTAAAAGGTCTTCCTCTCGCGCGTTGTCGTGGCATCTGATATATTGTAGTCAATGGAGTCCAGCATTTCGTCCCTTGTTACCCCGGGTCGCGGTAAGACCTATGCTTCCGGGCATATTCTGATCTCTGCGGCGATGTGTTTGATATTGATTCAGGCAGTCTTCGTGTCCAGTTGCAGCGGTCCCGCAGTCCTGGCACACATCCACACCCTTGCGCCCGGCGGGGCCACGGCGCCCACACACCCGGGTCACGAGACGGGCGGCGCCCTGCGCAGTCCCGAAGGTCCTCAGCACTCACCGGCAGCCCAAACCGAGAGGCACACGCCCGGCTGCGCCGCGACTGAAAGGACTCCCACCACAGCAATGAGCGGCCTTGCTACCTGTATCGCCAGTCATGACCTGACCATCCAATCGCCGGCCAACGGACAGATGGTCTCATGGGGCCATGTCGATACTGTCTCTCCGCCTGACGCCTTCTGCACGCCACCAGAGCCGCCTCCCCGACTGTCATAGCTCCACAGACATCATCGTCATCGGCTGTCCGGATGACAGCACAATGCGTGATGTGCCGCCCTTGCTGGCACGCTTTCTCGCGCGCAGACAGGGCAGGCCATGTAACAACTCACGACCTTAACCGGAGGAGCTAACATGAAGAAACTGTTCCGCGTATTTCTGGGGACTTTCCTGGTTGCACTGTCCATTAGCCTGACCAGCGGATCTGCTTTTGCTCACGAGAGTCGAGCGTTGGGCAAATACCAGTTGGCAGTTGGGTTCATCGTCGAGCCTGCCTTCGAAGGGCAGAAGAACGGCGTTGACTTAAGGGTGACCAATACCCAGGCAGGGACGGCGACGCCGATGCCTGTCGAAGGGTTAGAAAAGACCCTGCGGGTCGAGGTCGCCCACGTCGCCTCCGGGGTTTCGAAGGTGTTCAATCTGCGCACCATCTTCCGCGACCCGGGCCATTACACTGCAGACCTGTTGCTGACGGCGCCGGGGCACTACCGCATGCGCTTCTTCGGCGCCATCGAGGGAACTAACGTAAACGAAACATTCAATTCCCGGTCAGGCGGCGGAAACTTTAACGATGTCGAGTCCTCGGCTGATATCCAGTTCCCCACCAGGGTGGCGGAAATACGGGAGGTTGAGGCCGTCGCAAGGCACGTTGAGGAAGAGAACCACGACCTCGAGGAAAAGGCTTCTCGGGCAAACACCCTGGCCACAATAGGGATAGTGCTCGGGGCTATAGGAACAGCCGGAGCGGCTGCCTTGTTCCTGACTTCCAGGCGGAAGTCAAAGTGATCCGGCGGAGCTTGCAGATAACTGAGGCTCGAAGCGACAGCCCTGGCGCGCGTTGCGCGCCAGGGCTGCGCTGGCTGGCACCATTACTTGCGGTCCTGACCGCTCTGCTGCTAACCGCCGCCGTCGCTTCAGCGCACGCCGCCTTCGTCCGGTCGGAGCCGGCGCCGAACTCGGTGCTGGCGGAGCCGCCGGGGAGCGTCACCATCTGGTTCACCGAGCCGGTGGAGTCGCGTTTCAGCGAGATCACAATTCTGGACGCCGCCGGACAGCGTGTGGACAACAAGGACCCGGTGGTCCTGCCCGGCGACGCCCACGCGCTTTCAGTGAACGTGCCCCGCCTCACCGGGGGGACGTACACCGTCGCTTGGAGGAACATCTCCGCCGTTGACGGCCACCCTTTCAATGGGTCCTTCGTGTTCTCGATCGGCAGAACGCCGGCCACCGCGCCAGCGGTCATAACGCCGGAGCCGCCCCTTTTGCCCTCTCCTGCCGAGCCCGTGCTGCGCTGGCTGGAACTGCTCGCCATCCTCGCCATCGTGGGAGGCCTGGTTTTCGAACTCTTCATCTCAAAGCCAGTTCTCGAGACGGCCGGGAGCGACCCAGTGGTCCAGGGCGCCGGGCGGCAAATGGAGTCCCGGATGTTGACGCTGATCTGGATCGCATCTGGACTCTTCTTCATGGCCTCGATCGGAGAACTTGTTGTCAAAGCTTCGGCTGCCGACGCCATCCCGTTTCAACAGGCCCTGGGCCGTCCCATGGTTTCTTTTCTGCAAACCGGGTGGGGCATCATGTGGCTGTGGCGCATGGGCACGCTCCTTGGGCTGGCCGTCGCGTGCTCCTCAGCGTCCCTGGAGCAAAGAAAGCGCCGTCTGTCCGGCAGGCGCCAATAGCAGGTAGTCGCCCTGGTCTTCGCAGCGGGGATTCTCCTGACGCTGAGCATGGTCAGCCATGGAGCGGCAGTGACCCAGATACGCATCGCCGCCGTGGTCTCTGACTATTTTCATCTCCTGGCCGCGAGTTTCTGGGTAGGCGGTCTGTTCTATCTCGCTTTGGCAGTTCCCCCGGTGATGAAGGCAATGCGGCAGAGCAAGTACGCGGGAAGGCTACAGGAATCTGGGGTTTTCTGCCCTGCAAGTCATGTAATGGCCGTCAGCAGGTTCTCCGCTCTCGCCCTTCTGAGCGTAGGCGCTCTGCTGGTCACCGGGCTATACAGTTCCTGGGCCCAGGTTACAGTGTTCCGGGCGGTCGCCACCCCATACGGAATAGTGCTCCTGGCAAAGCTGGAGCTCGTTGTTCCGTTGCTCATGCTGGCGGCGTTCAACTCCTTTTGGGTCAGGCCGCGCCTGGCGCTACAGCCAAACGCATTGCGGATGCTGCGCAAGGTCGTAACAGCCGAGGCGATCCTGGCTGTTCTGGTGTTGTTGTCCGTGGGGGTTCTGGTCAGCCTGGATCCCGCCAGGCAAGCCGCATCCGCCCCAAGGGTTGGACAGTCGAGCGACCAGGCCTTCACCGCCAGCGTTGAAGGGGCAAATATTAAGATGACCGTCGACCCGGGACAGTTGGGCTCAAACCTAGTGACCGTCTTCATCACCGACCGGGCCGGCAGAGCGATCACCAATGCGACGCAGGTGACAGTGGGACTGACGTTCCTCGACCGCGACATCGGCATCGAGGTGATTCCCGCCCTCGATCACGGATTCGGTGTCTGGGTGGCGCACGAAGCCAATTTCAGCGTTGCGGGGAAATGGCGGGCAACGATCACCGTGGTAAGGCCGGATGCTTTCGATGCGAGGACCGCCTTCGAGTTCATCGTCCCCCTCGGACCTGGCCAAACCCCAGCGAGCATCACACCTTCGCCGAGCACTGGCAAACTGTTGTTTGCCCTTGAGCTGGTGTTGATCGGGTTGCTTTTTTTCGGGGTCGGCGCAATTGGCCTGGGACGCGGCGCTCCAGGCTTCCGTTTATCGGAAGTTCTCGGCACTGTGGCGACCCTCGCCGGTCTGGCTCTTGCGATGCTGGGCTAGCAAGTTGGCAAACGAAGCGGCCCCCTGTACAATCTCACCGTGAAGCGCCTTTCCATGCCGCAGGTGTTCACCAATAGGAACCTGGCCACAAGGTTTCGCATCCTCATCGAGATGGCGCGCAGCGGCCCCAACG
>JACQUC010000037.1 GCA_016210495.1 Chloroflexota bacterium | reverse complement strand
GGGTACATGTCTCGACGTGTGCGCAGAGTCATGACGATCTCTTCCATCGAGGCGTTGCCGGCTCTCTCGCCGATGCCGTTGATCGTGCATTCTACCTGCCTGGCACCGGCAAGCACTGCGGCCAGGCTGTTGGCGGTGGCCAGGCCGAGATCGTTGTGGCAGTGTACCGAGATACTGGCGTTGCAGATATTGCGCACGTTCCCGAAGATGCCCCTGATCAGAGTAGAGAACTCCTCGGGAGTCGTGTAGCCGACGGTATCCGGAATGTTGACGGTGGTCGCCCCTTCCTCGATCACGGCCTCGACGATGCGATAAAGGAAGGCCGGGTCCGAGCGCGTGGCATCCATCGGTGAGAACTCGACGTCGTGGCAATAGGACTTGGCCCGCGCCACCATCTCCCGGGCTCGGTCCAGCACCTCTTCGCGGGATTTGCGGATCTGGTGGCGCAGGTGAATGTCAGAAGTGGAGAGAAAGGTATGGATCCTCGGTCTGTCGGCCACCTTGATCGCGTCCCACGCGCGGTCGATGTCCTCCGCGCAGGCACGCGCCAGGGCGCAAATCGTGGGTCCCTTGACCTCCTGGGCGATGCGGCGAACCGCGTCGAAGTCGCCCGGCGATGAGATGGGGAAACCGGCCTCGATTATGTCAACTCCTAGCCTGGCCAACTGGCGTGCGACGTCCAGCTTCTCGTCGACATTCATCGTGGCTCCCGGTGATTGCTCGCCGTCGCGCAGGGTCGTGTCGAAGATCTTTACCCTCTCCACGCGGAAACCTCCTATTTTTTCAGCCAGCTCATCATTTCGCGGAGCTCTTTGCCCACCTGCTCGATTTGATGGGTCTGTCCCTGGCGCCGCAAGGCGTTGAAGCTGGGGCGTCCGGCCTGGTTCTCCAGGATCCAGTCCTTGGCAAAGGTGCCGTCCTGAATCGCCTTGAGCAGCTTCTTCATTTCGGCTCTGACGGCGTCGTTGATGAGCCTTGGCCCGGCAACGTAGTCGCCGTACTCGGCCGTATCGCTGATGGAATACCGCATATAGCTCAAGCCACCCTGATACATGAGGTCGACGATGAGCTTGAGCTCGTTCAGGCACTCGAAGTATGCCAGCTCTGGCTGGTATCCTGCCTCTACGAGGGTCTCGAAGGCGGCGAGAATGAGGGCGGTCGAGCCACCGCAGAGGACAGCCTGCTCACCGAAGAGGTCGGTCTCGGTCTCCTCGGCAAAAGTCGTCTCCAGCACGCCGGCACGCGTACAGCCAAGGCCCCTGGCGTAGGCGAGCGCCACGTCCTTGGCTTTGCCCGACACGTCCTGATAAACGGCCAGCAATCCGGGCACGCCGGCGCCTTCGGTAAAGACCTTGCGCATCATGTGTCCTGGGCTTTTGGGGGCAACCATACTGACGTCGACCGTGGGCGGGGGCACGATCTGGCTGTAATGGACGTTGAATCCGTGGGCGAACATCAAGGTCTTGCCAGACTTCATATGCTTTTCGATCGAGTCGTGGTAGACCGGCTTGTGAACCTGCTCGGGAAGCAGCATCATGATGATGTCCGATGTCCGGGCAGCCTCATCAACCGACTTCACCGTCAGACCGGCCTTCTCTGCCTCGGCCCAAGACTTGCTGCCGCTGTAGAGGCCGACGACCACCTTGCAGCCGCTGTCCTTGAGGTTGAGGGCGTGGGCGTGGCCCTGGCTACCGTAGCCGACGATGGCAATGGTCTTGTCGGCCAGAATCCCCAGATCAGCATCCGCGTCGTAGTAGCACTTCATCGAAGCTTACCTAGTCCTCCTCGTAGCTTAGTTTTGTTGCGCCAGCCGCGCTGCGCACCATCGCAACCTTGCCGGTGCGCACCATCTCTTTTATGCCAAAGCGCCTGACAAGCTGCACCAGCGATTCGATCTTATCCTCGTTGCCGGTGACCTCGATTATGAGCGAATCGGAGGCGACGTCGACGATCTTGGCGCGATAGATGTCGACGATCTGCATGATCTCGGAGCGCGTGGACGCCGTAGCGCTGACTTTTATCAGGGCCAACTCCCTGGTGACAGTGGTGTCCTCGGTGACGTCGCTGACCTTTAGCACGTCGATGACCTTGTATAACTGCTTCACGACCTGCTCGACGATGGTGTTGGCTCCGTCGACGACTATCGTCATTCTGGAGATCCTCGGGATCTCCGTATGGCCGACGGTGAGGCTATCGATGTTGAAGCCCCGCCGCCGGAAGAGGCTGGCGACCCTGTTCAGCACCCCGGGCTCGTTTTCGACGAGGGCAACTACCGTATGTTTCATCTCAGCGCTACCTCCATCGATGCTCCAAAAAATCGCAGATTGAACCGCCGGGAGGCACCATCGGGTAAACGTTGGCATCAGGCTCGGTCACGAAATCGAGAACCACAGGGCCGTTCACCTCCATCGCCCACCGGATGGCCGGCTCCACGTCTTCCTTCTCGGCGACACGACGGCCATGAACGCCGTAGGCTTCGGCCAGCTTGACGAAGTCTGGGCCGATGAGCCGTGCGCCGGCGTAAACCCGATCGAAGAACAGCTCCTGCCACTGTCGAATCATGCCCAGATATCCGTTGTTCATAATGGCTATCTTGATGTCGATCCGGTCCTGAACAAGCGTGGCCAACTCTTGAATCGTCATCTGGAAGCCACCATCGCCAACGATGGCCCACACGACCTTATCGGGCCGACCGACCTTGACTCCCATCGCCGCCGGCATCCCAAAGCCCATCGTGCCCAGTCCACCGGAGGAGACAAAAGAATTGGGATGGTCGTAGATGAAGTGCTGGGCCGACCACATTTGATTTTGGCCGACGTCGGAGACAACGATGGCATCGCCCCCGGTCACAGCGTGGATCTGGCGCACGACGTACTGTGGCATCACCCTGTCTTTGCGCGTACCGGCCGAAAGGCACGGATGCGGGCAGTTAACCAGTTGGCACGGCTGGCGCTCGATGGCGCCATCCCTTTCGGGGATGTCCAGCGAGCGGTGCATCTCCCGCCAATCGTCGACGCGCTTGATCCAGGCCGTGCGGGTGGTCGGTGCGACCTCGAGATTGAGGACGCGCAAGACATTCTTGACATCGCCCACGATGGGAACGTGGACGCGCACATTCTTGCCGATCTCCGCCGGGTCGATGTCCACGTGGACGATCTTGGCGTGAGGCGCAAACGTCGAGGTCTTGCCGGTGGCCCGATCGTCGAAACGCATGCCGAGGGCGATGACGAGGTCGGAGTTGGTAATAGCTTTGTTGACGTGGGCAAGGCCGTGCATCCCCAACATACCCAGGGACAAAGGATGGGAGCCAGGGAAGCTGCTGATGCCGAGCAGGGTACTGGCAACCGGTATCTCTGCTTTCTCGGCGAGGTCCCGCAGCTCGGCATACGCTTCCGAGATGATGACGCCGTGTCCAGCCAAGATCACCGGCCGCTCCGATTCGTTGATCAGCCTGGCCGCCTGTCGTATCTGGCGGGTGTTGCCCTGGAGCGTCGGCTTGTAGCCGGGAAGATTGACGGTTCTGGGGTACTCGAAGACGGTTTCGTTGCCCAACACGTCGCGGGGCAGGTCGATGAGCACCGGCCCGGGGCGACCGGTGGTAGCGATGTGAAAGGCCTTACGTACCGTGCGCGCCAGATCTTCCACGCGATGCACGACGAAGTTATGCTTGGTGATCGGCAGGGTAATGCCCGTGATGTCTACCTCTTGGAAACCATCTTTGCCGATAAACGGCGTGGCGACCTGCCCGGTCAGAGCGACGATGGGCGAAGAGTCCAGGTGGGCATTGGCAATACCGGTGACCAGGTTGGTAGCGCCGGGGCCGGACGTGGCGAGACACACTCCAGGCCTCCCCGTCGCTCTGGCGTAGCCGTCGGCGGCGTGGGCCGCGCCCTGCTCGTGGCGTACGAGGATGTGGCTGATGGGATAGTCGGGCAAGACGCGATAGAGCGGCAGAACGACGCCGCCCGGAAAGCCAAAAACGACCTCCACGCCCTCGCGCACCAGGCATTCGCAGAGAATGTCGGCCCCAGCAAGCTTCTTGCCTTCCACATCCTCGCGGGGATGGGTTGTCGACTCTTTTGAGTCCGTCATCAGCACCACGGTAATCACCCCCTTGACAGCTAACTGAACACTGCTCCCGTGCTTGCCGAGGTAACGCGCTCGGCATAGCGCCTCAAGTAGCCAGTTTTGATCTTTGGCTCGAAGCCAGGCAGATCGGCCAGCCTGGCCTCGATTTCGGCATCGGTGAGCTCGACACTGAGCTTGTTGCCGGGAATGTCGATGGCGATGAAGTCGCCGTTCCGGACGGCGGCGATAGGTCCGCGCTCGGCGGCTTCGGGCGACACGTGGCCGATGGCGGCACCCCGGGTGGCGCCGCTGAAGCGGCCGTCGGTGAGCAGCGCGACCTCCCTGTCGAGGCCCATGCCCGAGAGCATCGACGTGGGCGTCAGCATCTCGCGCATGCCAGGACCGCCTTTTGGCCCTTCGTAGCGAATGACGAGCACCTCGCCCGGCTTGATGGAGCGGCTCATAATCGCCTGAGTCGCTTCCTCCTCCGAATCGAAGACGCGCGCCGGCCCACGATGGACGAGCATCTCGGGAGCGACCGCCGCCGCCTTCACCACCGCCCCATCGGGCGCGAGATTGCCGAAAAGGATGGCGAGCCCGCCGCGCTTCGCGTATGGCTCGGCCGCGGAACGAATGACGTGGCGATTCGTCGCAACGGCGTCGACCCTGGCGAGGTTCCGCTCTACCGAAGCCGCCGTAACGGTGATGGCGTCGAGGGCGAGCAGATCGCTCAGCTCACGCATAACGGCAGGGATGCCACCGGCGAGGTGCAGATCCTCGATGTGCTGGTCCCCGGACGGGCTGATCTTGCAGAGATGAGGCGTGCTGGCCGAGATCTCATTCAAAGAGGCAAGATCGAAGTCGAATCCGGCCTCGTGAGCGATGGCGAGAAGGTGCAGGATCGAGTTGCTGGAGCCGCCCAGGGCCATATCGACGGCAAAGGCGTTGCGCAGGGCTCGATCGGTAATTACATCGCGCGCGCAGATATTCTTTTCCAGCAGCTCCATCACCTTCATCCCGGCTTCTTTGGCAAGATGATGGCGGGCCGCGTAGACTGCCGGAATCGTGCCGTTGCCGGGCAAGGCCATGCCCAGCGCCTCGGTGAGGCAGTTCATAGTGTTGGCCGTAAACATCCCGGCGCAGGAGCCGCAACCGGGGCATGCGCTGCGCTCCAGGCGGTCCAGCTCCTCCTCAGACATCTCCCCCTTGGCGACGCTGCCGACGGCCATGAAGACCGTGTTCAAGTCGACGTCACCGCCATGCTTGCCTGCCAGCATGGGGCCGCCGCTAACGAAAATGCTGGGCAAGTTCAGACGAACCGCTGCCATAAGCATGCCAGGGACGATCTTATCGCAACTGGGCACAAAGACGAGGGCATCGAAGCCGTGAGCCTGGACGACCACTTCCACCGAATCGGCGATCAGCTCTCGGCTGGCGAGGGAATATTTCATGCCGATGTGGTTCATGGCTATACCGTCGCAGACGCCGATGGTATTGCACTCGAAAGGGGTGCCGCCGGCCATACGAACACCGGCTTTGACCGATTCCGCGAGGGAGCGCAGGTGCACGTGTCCGGGAATCACTTCGCTGAAAGAATTGATTACGCCGATGAAAGGCCGAGCCATCTCGGCATCGGTGCATCCGACCGCTCGCAGCAGCGAGCGATGAGGGGCTCTTTCGATGCCCCGTCTGACCACGTCGCTTCTCATCACTCAATCCTTTTAACAAAAATGCTCTCGTTGACAGGGACGAGAGCCGAATCCCGCGATACCACCCTATTTGGTGCAGTTGCCGGTACGGTCACCGACGAACAACAAAATTCCCGCCCCATGAGGGACGGGAGACGTCTCGTTCCCGCGGTACCACCCTGATTGATGAAGCCGCCGTGCTGCACCCACTTTTGGCACTTTAACGGATGCCACCCGACGTAGATTTACTCGGAGCCTCGCGCGGCCACCTTTGGCTCGCGCGCACCCTCGATGGACCCTTTCAATCTAGTTGCTCCGGGGCGAGTTCGGACGACCGTTTCCGCCGGGCTCCCACCAGTACCCAACTCTCTGAAGGATTTGGGTTGTCGTACTACTCCCCATCGACGCGTGATCAGTATGTAGTTACGTGCGATGATAACACAAAGGAAAGGAGAATGTCAAGGGTTTTTCCAACCCGAGCACATGAGGTGGAAAGGCTACCAGGGCTCTTGGCTATACTTCGGGTTTGCGGCTGGCAGCGCGCCCGCGTATAATAGCAAGAATCCTTTCGGAGGAGGGTGCTCCTGTGAGGCTAATTGAACTCAATCATGTGCTTGAAGACGGGATGAGAGCATATCCCGGACTGCCGAGCCCTC
Source organism: Chloroflexota bacterium (assembly GCA_016210495.1). The sequence goes on along the minus strand of JACQUC010000037.1, from coordinate 57,389 downwards.
GTGTGGGCGCTTTTCTTGACCATGAGGCGTCACGCGGGCATTACGGCGGCGAGGCGGAGTTCTACATTGGAAAAGTGGATATGGTGTGCAGCCTTGGGACCTACCTGGATAGCCCATACCATCGGCATCGGGACGGAGCCGACCTGAGCGGTATTCCGCTTGAGAAGGTGGCGGCGTTGGCTGGGATAGCCCTCGACGGGATCGTGGCCTCGGATCGTTCGACAACTGCCGATTGTGACGAAGGGGAATTGCGCGACCGAGCGGTGCTGATCAGGACAGGCTGGGACGAGCGGTGGGGAACAGACAGCTACTGGGAGCCCGGCCCCTACCTGGCGCCTGAGCTGATAGAGACGCTGATTCGGTCGGGGGCAACGCTGGTAGGGGTCGACTTCCACAACGTCGACGACACGACGGATCTGAGGCGCCCTGCACACACGAGGCTTCTGGCGGAGGGCATCCTCATCGTCGAGAATCTCTGCAATCTCGCGGCGCTGCCACGGGAGGGCTTCAGGTTTTATGCGGTGCCGCCGCGGATTACGCCGGGAGCTTCGTTCCCGGTGCGTGCGTTTGCGGAGGTCAGGGAGCGCCGCAGGCTCCAGCGCGCCGAGATTCAGCGACAGACAAAGGGGTCGGATACGCCGGCCTCAGATAGAGAGCGCTCTGACATCCTGATCCAGGATTGGTTCGAACGCCTTGAACGTGCGGATCTAGGTGAACTGTAGTTAGTTGGATGCAGCTTGACAGATATTGACACTTGCCTCCATTAGGTTTATGCTACGTACGCCAGACGAGCTCACCTAGGTTGAGGCTCCCTTGACAACCTGGCGTGAGGGAACCTACGACCAAGGGCTCGGTGTGCCCCAATCACAGGGGAACAGAAATCATGCTTTTGTTCCGCGGCTGGATCGTGGGGGAGAGGGAGGAGTGGGATGCCGTTGTGGAAAGAGGGTTTTCTGGAGCACTTTTACCTGTCCACGCTGTGTTGGAAAACCAAGGAGTTCCTGACCGAGTATCTTGCCAGAGGTGGCAAATTACCTAACGAAGCGGTAGACTATCTGGCCACTTTCACGCTTTCGCACATAGACGACATGCACGACGGGTTCAAGTGGATGCTAAGATCATCGGATGCCGACATTGAGGAACTGCGCTATCTCGTCAGGCACGCGGTCTCCTACCAGGGAGACAGCACGGATGACGTGAGCCTTAGACAGGAGCGCAAAGCTATCGCGCCAGACCTGCGCAAGATTCAGGCCGTTCAGCACGCCAAAGTGGTACTGGGCATCCTGCCCAAAATGCCGAGCGAGGCCGTGACCTATCCCGCGCAAAAGACGTACCAAGACATATCGGTCCCCAGCCGACCGGCTGAGCTTGCCGACCGCATCGACGAGCTGGAGCGGGCCATCTGGGACACGGCCATGCAGAGGAGCCCCGAGTCGTTGGATCGCAACGCCTACCGCAGAGCCTACGGCTTCTTCGACGCCGCGAACTGGCTGACCAACCAGCATCTCCGACTGTTCAACAAGGGGCAGGAGGACAAGGCCTCGGGCGAGGACAGGAGCAGCCTGGACTAGGGCTTGCTTTCCTGAATCTGAAGCACCCTGGCAAGACGGTTGCCTTGAAGCTTGAGCCAGCCGGAGTCGATGAGCAGGCCGGCGGGCTTGTCGACAAACTTGGTCTCAGCGAGGTGCAGCACCTCGATCTCCCCGCCTGCTTCTCGCTGGAAACGGTGGAGCATATCCAGGATGAAGGCTTCACTGCCGCTGCCGACCTTTGCCAACTCCACTCTGCCACAGGGCAGCCACGTTGCCGAAGCGGCTGCACCAGCCCCGCCAGATTGCCTGACGGAGATGACGATCGCCTCCAACTCTCCCGCGCTCAACCTGAAAAGCTTATCAATGCCTTCAGTTTTCATAAGCCGCCACTCGCTTCACAGTGAAACAGCCGCCGATAACAGTATATCATGGACGGTTGGACAGATCAAGAAGGAGTCCGACCGAAAGGTATTTGCTGTGCTATTCAAGTCATGCTACACTTGGGGTGAATTTTGGGGGTGGACGATGGCACCCGTTTTTCTTGCCCTCGCCTTGTTGGGCTCGCTGATGCTCCCTATCGGCAGGGCAGATGGTGTCCTGAATCAAGGGCCGGCGCAGAGCCGCTTGGACCGAGAACGAGAAACCGTTCACACGTATGTTACGTCTGACACTCTGAGCGGAGCGAAGGGTCTCGGCCTACGTGCGCCGAGATTCTTCGCTCCGCTCCGCTTCGCTCAGAATGACGGGTTCGCCGGTGGCTCTGAATACATTCCGGAACAGTCTCGTAGCGACGTCGTCGCGTCAGCACCAACTGGCTGGTTGGCCGCGGCGTCGTACAAGTCATTTACTAGGTCCGTCGCTCCGAGGGGGGCGGCGATAGACTTCTCGGCCGTGGCAACTTCGACAGTTACGGCAACGGCGACGATAACGGCTACGCCCGCGGTCACGAGCACGGTAACGATTACGCCGACCTCGTCGCCCACGGCGACGTGGACGCCCACTCCAACGCCCACGGTAACCCCGACGATCACGAGCACGGCAACCGTGACGCCCACGACCACGGTAACGGCTACGAGGACACCGACGCCCACAATGACGCCACCAACGTCTACGCCTACAACATTGCCCTCACCGTTTGTGCTGCCGACTCCGCTGCCGACGGCGACACCGACCCGACGGCCGACATCTTCACCAACCAGCAGCCCAACGGCGACCGCGACCCAGACGAGCACACCGAGCCCAACCCGCACAAGCGCGCCAATGGCAACGCGCACGGCGACCGCGACTCCACGACCGGCTCTGTCACCAAGTGCAACTCCGACGCCGACGGCCGCAGTCTCGACCCTTGCTGCGACGAGGACCCTGACGAGCTCTGTGCCCCCTCCACCGGCCAACATGGGTTTGCCGCTGCCCGCCGTTAGTCCTGTGGCCGAGCCAGACACAGGCGAGGCGGGGCGAGCCAACTCGGCGTCAAATGGTAGCGTCACCAGTATATGGACGCCGCCGCCAATGCGGGCGCGAGATGCCAGCTTGCTGCTGGATATCCCGTACCGGAGCCAATTGGATGGCACGCCTTGGCAGCGCGCCAACTGTGGTCCGGCGACTCTGGCGATGATCCTGGAGGCGTATGGCATCAGGGCGACAGCTTCTGACCTGCGCAACGTCGTGAACGTCCTGCAGGGAAGCTGGGGCTACGACGATGGCACGGGTTGGGAAGCGCTGAGAATGATTACCGGTGGCTACGGACTGGAGGTCTTGGGCCTAACCTCGCGAGATGGGTACTACAGGCAGTGGACTCTGGCAGAAGTGCGCGAGCACGTGTTGAAGGGACATCCGGTGATGCTTTTGGCAAACTACCCCTACCTTCCTGGCAACGGCGGCTCGTCGTACCGGGAAGATCATTACATAGTGGTTACCGGCCTGGCCGGAGACAGATTCGTCTACCACGACTCCGCCTATTATGGCGAGGATGGATCGAGCCTGGTTATGGAGCCGGAGATACTTCGACGTGCCTGGGCCAACTCGATACTCCCGCTGACGGCTATGGCCGTTGCCGGAGGCTCGGACAGACCGCGGTTGGCGGCACTGGTCGGCAAGGGCAGCGAGATGGCGCAGTTCTCGGGGCGGGGCTGGAGCGATTCGGGCGGGGGTGGTCACGCGCCAGTGCCCGACCAGCAGCCTCAGGCGACGAAAGTCGTGGCCTCGGCCGGGGCTAGATCCGAGGACGCAGGAATCGTTTCGGCGTTTCCTGGAATACCTAGAGATGGCGGGAGCTTGGATAAAGACAGCCATCTATTAGACGGCGATTGGTGGCTCGCAGACGAGCAGGTGAAACAGGCGATAATGATATCGCAGATCGAGATGCTGGGCGCCGAAGAAACCGTGCCGTGGCCATACGGCGAGCTACCGGCGGTATTTGGCTTGTTGGTGCTCGCCTCGCACGCATTGCCGGGGAGATTCTGGCGGTATATGTAGCTTAGTTGTCGGTGCGAATGGCTGCGACGCCCCGGCCCCGCATAGGAGGCGGGCCCTCACCCTAACCCTCTCCCAGCCCCGATACATTCCTTACCACGAGACGTATCGGGGCCAGAGGGAGAGGGGACATTACCTCAGGCAAGTCACCTCTGGCTAGCTAGGTTTCGGTGCGAAATGGCGGTGAGGCCCATCCACCCAGGGCGAGGAAACCTCGCCCCTACGCTGTTCTATGCTGTACCTGAGACTAGCTAGCGTATTTGTGTGTTTTGCACAATATGGGACTGGAATTGTGCAATGCGCACCAAAGACCGGGGCAAAGTTCGTTGGCCGTGACGTTGTGAAGCGGGTGGGGCATTTGCTAGACTCCAAACCAGCAAACGTGGGAGGTTAGGATAGGGTCTTATGTTTATCGACGCTTTGCCGGTATCGGAGGTTGCACTGAAGGCCAGCGAGGAGGGGGTGAGCGCGGGGGATACCTCCTGGGTGCTGGCTTCGGCTGCCCTGGTTATGGTGATGACGCCTGCCCTGGCGTTCTTCTACGGCGGAATGGTCAGGCGCAAGAACGCGCTGGCGACTATCACGCAGAGCTTCGTGATCGTGGCGTTGATCAGCGTGCAATGGGTGCTCTGGGGCTACAGCCTGTCCTTTGGGCCGGACGTAGGGGGACTGATTGGGAGCCTCGACTGGCTGGGACTGAGCGGCGTGGGGCTGGACCCCAACCCGGACTACGCCGCGACTATTCCCCACCAGGCGTTCATGATTTTCCAGGGGATGTTCGCCATCATCACGCCGGCGCTGATCACGGGCGCCTTTGCGGAGAGGATGAAATTCAAGTCGTTCCTGATTTTTGTGGTGATCTGGTCTACGCTGGTCTACGACCCAATCGCCCATTGGGTGTGGGGCCAGGGCGGGTGGCTGCGTGGTCTGGGCGCACTGGACTTCGCCGGCGGCACGGTGGTACACATAAGCTCAGGGTTTGCCGCTCTGGCGGCAGCCCTCGCAATGAAGAAGAGGATTGGGGTTGAGAATCAGGCCGTTGAGCCGCATGATGCTACGATGATTCTGCTTGGGGCAGCTTTGCTGTGGTTTGGTTGGTTCGGCTTCAACGCCGGGAGCGCCGTGACGTCGGGAGCGCTGGCGACGAGCGCGTTTGTGGTGACTAACACGGCAGCGGCGATGGCCGCTTTGACATGGATGACGATTAGCTGGTGGATGGGCGGGAAGCCGAGCGCGATAGGCACGGCCTGTGGCGCCATCGCAGGACTGGTGGCAATCACGCCTGCGTCGGGCTTCGTCACCCCGATGGCCGCGATCATCATCGGACTCGGCGCAGGTGCGTTATGCTATCTGGCCTGCCACGTCCGCGCCAGCAGCAAAGCCGTCGACGATGCACTGGACGTGATGGGTGTGCACGGGGTCGGAGGAGTGTGGGGCGCCATAGCAACCGGCATTTTTGCGAGCGTGGCCGTCAACGCTGCTGGGGCCACTGGACTAGTCTACGGCAATGCCGGACAACTGGGCGTGCAATTGATGGCAGTGGCTGCCTCGTCGATCTACTCGTTCGCAATGACGTTTGGGATTTTGAAAGCGATAGAGGCCGTGTTCGGACTTCGTGTCGAGCCAAGCGAGGAGATTCGCGGGCTCGACATCACGCAGCATGGCGAACCAGCATACTCGGTTTGATTACGTGGAAGGGGGAAGAAATCGGATGGAAACGTTGTTTGCTCTCCTGTCCTTCGCTGGCTTAGTTGCCGCCTGGGCGGTCCTGCCAATGCGAGGATCGGCGGACGAGGGCACAGACTCATCGCTAATGGAGTAACGCCCGATTCCCTTAAGATTCTGTAAGCTTCGACGGTGGGAGCGTTAACGGTCTAGCCACGCTGTGCCTCTAGCATTTGGAATGCACAGTTCTAGCAGGAGGACCGGACATCGCCGCCCAACGCGAGTTGTCCCACCATCTAGCGTACGCGATGGAGCACTCCCATTCCCGCCTGGTGGGGGTGCTCTTGGTCGTACTGCCGGCTTCCTTGGCCCTCGTCCTAAGTCTTCTGCTCATCAATCGATTCCTCTCAGATCTCGACGACAACGCCCGGTACATGATCCTGGCCCAGTCACTGGCCACGGGCCATGGCTTCACACTGATCAGCGAGCCGGAAAAGCCCTGGGACAAGCTGTATCCATACGGCTATCCCGCGCTTCTTGCGGTGCAAATGCTGCTGTTTGGAAGTGAACAGGACCTGGCGGCGGTCGTTCGCTTGTTAAAGCTTTCGAACTCCATACTGTTCGCCGGTTCGGTAGCTCTAGCCTATCGGCTTGCGTTGGCATCGGCGTCCCGGCCGATTGCGGTATCTAGTACACTTCTGACAGCCATAAGTCCCCTCGTGCTACGCTATTCAGCGGACGTAATGTCCGAAATACCCTTCCTTTTTTTCTCGTTGCTGGCGATCATAACGGTGGAGAAAGCGGTGAAGGGCCGCGGGTCGTCTCGAATGGACGTGGCGGCGGCGGCCACGCTGGCTCTGGCTTTCTACATGAGGACGGTGGGCGCGGTCCTCGTCATCACAGCGATGATTTGCGTGTTCAAGAGGCAACCTGAGGGTTTCTCCGGCGCAGCACGGCAGGCAGTAAGGATTGGCCTGTTTACGGCGCTGTTTCTCGTTCCTTGGTTCCACCAGCAGGCGGTTGCCACGCCGGGCGGGGATTACTGGACTCAGTTCACGACGAACGTTTCGCACCCGAGTGTAGATGCGTCGGGGTCTGACTATGGATCCTGGGACAAACTCCTGAAGCGTTCCGAGGAGAACCTGAGGGGATACGTCTTCCAGCAAATCCCGAGGGCGCTTCTTCCACACCTATCGGGCCGAGCGGATCAGGAGTGGCTCGTCTTGGAGAGGGTTCTCGGGCTGGTCGTCCTCGCACTGGTCGCCCTTGGATGGGCAACAAGGGCCAGGGCAGGTCCCGGGGTAGCAGAGATCTACGTGCTAGTGTCGTTGCTCGCTCTGTCGTTATGGTGGCAGGTAGACCGATTTCTGGTACCGCTGATTCCCCTGCTGGCGCTGTTTCTCGCCAGCGGACTGCATCGAGTGGCAGTAACTTGCGGTCGCCTGAAGGGGGCGAGCGAAAGTCTCCTGATGGCGCTGTTGATCCTTCCCTTCGTTATCTCCGCCCTGTCCTTGGACTATTTCTCAGCACGGGCCAACTTGCAGAGGCTTGACGCGGGCTCGCCGAGCGAATACCTGGCGGACACAATGCCCGATTTCGCGAGTTACTTTCTGGCGGCAGAATGGCTGAGGACGAACTCTCCGCCGGAGGCAGTCGTAATGAGCATGAAACCGCGCCTGATGTTCGTATACTCGGGCAGACGTACGGTGGATTCGCCCAGGCGTGGAGACATCGAAGAAGTGCTGCTAACGGTTAAGACGCGAAAGGTCGATTACGTGGTAGAAGACAGCTTCATATGGAACCGGGCCACTTCGAGGGTTGTCACACCGGCTCTACGCGCTGAACAAGAACGATTTACCCTGGTGTACACGGCCGGCGAGCCTATCACAAATGTGTGGCGCTACGACCGCTCCGTCAAATGACAGTTTCGTTAGGGCACGGTTGATAGTTTTTCAAGTCTTTTTTAGCAGCCAGAAGTAATTTGTAGAGCGTGCACACAGATAGCAGCAAGCCACCTATCCACGCGCTTCCTTTGGTGTCGGTAATTATACCGGTCCACAATGGGGAGCAAACCCTGGAGGAATGCCTGCGCGCGGTCTTCCAGTCCGACTATCCTCGCTTCGAGGTGATAGTAGTAGATGACAGATCGACTGATCGGTCGACGGCCATCGCCGGGGAATTCCCCTGCCATTTGGTAAGAAGCGAGCGGCGAGGGGGCGCGGCGGAGGCGAGGAACGTCGGGGCACGTAAGAGCCAAGGTGAAGTTCTGTTCTTCACGGACTGCGATGTGTTTGTCCAGCACGATACGATTGGCAAGCTGATAACACAGCTTAGAGAGCAGCCCGCGAGCAGCGCCGTCTTCGGCTCTTACACCGCCGAGACAAGGTCGAGCAATTTCTTTTCGAGGTACAAGAATCTGGTACACCACTTCACGCATCAGACGGCGTGCGAAGATGCGACCACGTTCTGGGCCGGATGTGGGGCAATCGAGGATGGTGCCTTCTTTGGGGTTGGAGGATTCGATCCCGCCGACACGGACGGCGCTGACGTGGAAGACATTGCGCTCGGTTACCGTCTTGTGCGCGCCGGGCACAAGATACGTGTCGCCAGGGACGCGCAGGTAATACACGCCAAGCACTACACGTTTGTGGGACTGCTACGATCGGACGTTATGCATCGAGCTGTCCCGTGGACAAAGCTGATGATCCAACAGCGCATCTGGCGTAACGACCTGAACACACGCTGGGAGAATCTTCTTAGCACCGGCACAGCGTTCGGGCTCTTGATGTTCCTGATTCTAAGCGTGGCGTCGCCGCCGTACTTGGCGGCGCTGCCCCTATTGCTAGCCTTATTTGCCTACCTTAACAGACAGTTATTCGGGCTTTTTCGGAAGCGAAACGGCAGCATCTTCCTGCTTGAGGGAATGGCGATGACCTTGCTGTACTACGTGTACTGTGTGATCGGGATGGTGCTAGGGGTGCTCTTTATGCTGATTGAACGAAGGCCGGGAGTACGCGGGCTACCCTCGCTACAGAGAGAGAGCTTGGGGGTGGGGCGGGAAGCTGGAGCAGTGGCGTCCTCGCAAGGTGAGAAGTAGGTGCAGCTCAAGATGCCTCTCAGGGCGTTGGTCACGGCGGTCAAGTATCTCGTCGTCGCAGGGCTGATCCTGTTCAGCTTGCGGCGGCTAGTTTTCAGCGTGACAGCACTGCTCTGTGCATTCTTTAGGCGACCAGTGATTGTGGTCGCGCAAGCTTTGCCGAAGGTCACGCTACTGGTTGCCGCGCGGGATGAAGAGCGATTGATCGAGAACACGCTCGCCGGGATCAGCAGGCTGGACTACCCCCGGAACCTGCTGGAAGTCGTCATGGTTGACGACGGCTCGTGTGATGAAACGCCGGACATTATGCGTTCATACGCCAAAGCTCACCCAAACTTTCGGTACCATCGCGTGCGCAAAGCAAGCGGTTTGGGAAAGGCTGGCGCACTGAACGAGGCAATACGCATGCACGGCCTGGGCGAAATCATCTACGTGCTGGACGCAGACTCCGTGCCGAGTCCGCGGTGTGTGCGCGCCGCCGTACGCCACTTCACCGATACACGGGTTGGGGCAGTCGGCGGTGCGCCGTTTCCCTCGACAAACTGCTCCAGCCTCGCTTCGTATTACTCCTACCTGGAGCAACTCGTCCACCAGAGTGTCACCGTGCGGGCCAAAGATGCACTGTCTCTGGCGCCGGGGCTGTTTGGCAGCAATTTCTCCTGCCGCCGGTCGGCGCTGGTGACAGTTGGAGGCTTCAAGGATGGAGCGCTTATGGAAGACGGCGACCTAGTGCTAGCGCTGTACGCTCACGGCTACAGCATACGTTTCGAGCCAGAGGCAGTATCACACCTGGCCATGCCCAGGACCGTGTCGAGCTACTTCCATCAGCACAGCAGATGGGCGAGGGGGTTCAACGAAGTACTTGCCAGCCATTGGAGCGAAGTCTTGTTTAGCAGACACCTGCCGCTACGGCTGCGGATCGAGCTGTGCACATTTGCCGCCGGATACATCGATCGAGTCCTTTTGATAGCGGGGCTGGCCCTAGCAGCCATCGATGCCAGACACAGGAGCGTACTCGATTTCCCAAGATGGGTGCTTGCGGCATCGCTCCTCAGCCCGCTGTTGACAATCGTGTCGGCTCTGCTCGTCTGCCACGAGCCACTCGCGAGGCACCGGCGGTTACCACTTGTGCCAGCGTTCTTCCTGATTGACATTCTTGCGGCTCTGAAAGGCACGCTCGACGCCCTGGTGAAACGGCCGAGGTGCTGGCGGAGAGTCGATAGAGAACCTCATGTGAGAGCACATTCAGGAGAGATCGAGTGAGCCGCGTCGCTGGGAAAGCTGCAGTGGTGATGGGAGGCGGTCTCGCGGGTCTGGCTGCTGCCCATACGCTTGCGCGGTCGGGGAAGCAGGTGGCTGTGCTCGAAAGAGCGGATGGCTTGGGAGGGCTATCCCGAACAATCGTGCACAGGGGCTTCCGCTTTGACATAGGCGGACACCGCTGGTTCACGAAGAAGGACGAACTGAATCTCTTCCTGCACGATCTGTTGGGTGGGGAACTGATCGACATCCGGCGCTTGAGCCACATCTACTTCGACGGGAAGTACATCGAATATCCGATCAGCTTCAGCAGCGTCCTCAGAGGGGTGAAGCCGTGGATGGTAGCTCGCGCCGGACTGGATTATCTGGTATCGCGAGCGCTACGTGGCAGACGCGACGGAACAGCGGGAACCCCTTCGATGCGTGACGCGTACGTGGAGCAGTTTGGTAGGACGCTGTACGAGACGTTTTTCGAGCAGTATTCCCGAAAGGTGTGGGGGCACACGTGCGACGAGCTTTCCGGCGACTGGGTTGCACAGCGAAGCCGAGGGTTAACTCTCTCGTCCATTGCCAAATCGACGATAACGGGACGAAATGGCCGGAGGGAAACCCTGGCCGACAGGTTCAAATACCCCCGTCTGGGCATCGGGCAGATAGGCGAGGTTATGGGTGATTCCATCAAGGTCGATGGTGGGGAGGTGCTGCTTGATGCCGGGGTGTGCGCCGTATTCCACCGCCAGGGGATCGTGGAGAGCGTGGTGTACGAGTGGAAAGGCGGGCTTCACGAAGTGGAGGGCTCGCACATCATCTCGTCGATCCCCATCACGGACCTGGTAGGACTCCTATGCCCGCCGGCCCCGCTCGACGTGCTCGAGGCCGCAACGCGACTGTCATATCGCGATCTCATTACAGTGAACGTGATGCTGGACCGCGAAAGCGTCACAAACGATACGTGGATCTATATGCACGATCCAGATATCGTGTTTGGCCGTTTGCACGAACCAACTAACTGGAGTCCCCATATGGCTCCTTCTGGAAAGACATCTCTGGTAGCTGAATGCTTTTGTTCGGTGGGTGATGAGATCTGGTCCGCGAGCGACGACGTGCTTTGCGAGATGACCGTCGATCAACTCTCGAACAGCCTGGGCTTTATTTCGAGGCGGGACGTGCTAGGCGCCTTCGTCGTTCGATCTCGACAGGCTTATCCCACGTACTTAATCGGCTACGACAGGGCACTAGAGAAGATCAAGGGCTACCTGACGTCGCTCAGAAACCTCCAGATCGTCGGCCGGTCGGGGACCTTCCGATACAACAATATGGATCATTCGATTGAGACCGGAATGCTCGCCGCGCGGAACATCCTGGGAGAGGAACTCGATATCGAGGCAGTCAATCGAGAAAGAGAGTATCTGGAAGCAAGAATGGTTGCCGGGTGAGGAGGGGAGATTGCGCCCAGTGGTTTCGGTAGTAGTCACATCACTGAATTCGGCAGGGACTCTCAAGGATTGTCTTGTTGCGCTGGAACGCCAGACAGCGAAGGATGGCGTAGAGATAATCGTCGTCGATAGCTCTAATGACGGCAGCCGAGAGCTTGTCCATAGGGAGTTTCCGCGCGTCAAGCTCCTGGCGATTCCGTATCCCGGGTCACGTGCCCTGATGAGAGCGCGGGGTGTCAACGCAGCAAAGGGTGACATTGTGGCGTTGACGGAAGACCATTGTGTTCCCCGCGAGGACTGGCTCGCGCGCGTGGTCGAGAATCATCGGTCGCCGTGCGTGGCCGCAGGTGGAGCGGTGGAGAACTCGGCTGAGAACAGGGCAGCATACTGGGCTATCTACTTCTGTGAGTACTACCGATTTATGCCACCGGTCAGGGGAGGGCCGGTGGCCGATATTCCGGGTAGCAATGCCTCATACAAGCGCGAAGCGCTGGCGAAGACCGATTTCGGCGGAATCGGGTTGTGGGACAACTTGATCAATGTCCAACTCGGCAGCAACGGCGGCGCTGGCAACGTCGTTTCCGATCCGTCCCAAATCGTGTACCACAACAAGCAGGAGGCGCCGCTTAGCTTTCTGGTCCATCGGTACCATTTCTCCAGATGCTTTGCCGGATTTCGTGTCAGACGGGCGCGACTTTGGAAGAGGCTGCTCTACACGGCTTTGTCTCCCAGCCTACCTGTCATCGTGCTCTGGCGGACTTTGGGCGACGTTTGGAGGAAGGGAAGGAATCGTGGCAAGCTGGCTCGATCCCTCCCGTTCCTGTTGCCTTTCGTGATCGGGTCGGCGGCGGGCGAGTTTATGGGTTACGCGTTTGGCGCCGGAGAAAGCTGGCGCAAGATCAACTGAGAGCACGATTGATGGAGGCTCAATGGCGTACAGGGAGATTGCCTTCGTGAGAGAGCCGTTGCGGAAGGCTCTCACGCTGCTCAGTATCGTGGCTCCAGTGCGGCCACTTGTCGGTCCGGCCAGAGTGACCGTCGAAGCGAGCACCAGGTGCAATTTCAGGTGTCTGATGTGCCCGCACTACTCGCCTTTGGTCGACAAGGGCGAGCGAGCCAAAACGGACTTCATAGATGTGGACCTCGCGGGCCGCGTTTTCGTGAGCGCGGCGCAGATGGGGGCGAAGATCGTGTCGTTCAGCGGAAGAGGAGAACCTCTGCTGCACCCAGATTTCGCCCACATAGTGCGCCGCGCGAGATCCTGCAACTTACAGACAGAGGTTTTCACCAACGGCAGTTTGCTGACTGAAAGTCGAATAGAGGAGCTGATCGACGCGAGGCTCACCACGCTGGGCGTGAGTCTAGTTGGCGCCAGTCCGGAAGGCTATGCAAGGTATCATCCCGGAACGACATCCGACAGGTTTCAAAGCGTGGTCGAATCGCTTTCGCTATTGAAGCGATTGAAAGAGCGAGCGGGAGTGCGCCAGCCAATGCTAGACCTTCGCTTCATAGCGATGAGTGGTAGCCACCTGGACGTGGAGAAGATGGTGGACCTGGGGATTCAGGTTGGGGCAGATAGACTGGGGCTTATGCCGTTAAGAAACCGTTCCAGCGGAGAGATCGGCTCTCTGGCCTTAAGCTATGACGAGGAGAATCTCGCCGTCGAAAGGCTAAGGCATCTAACGCCGAGAGTGGCAAGGCTTGGCTTGAAGACAAACGTGGACGAGTTGATTGTCTTCCACAAGTTCGGCGCCACGAGTCATGAGTTCCCCTGCTACGCGGCATGGTTTGACACACGTGTACTGGTCGACGGCACAGTCGAGTTTTGCGTGAGGTGTCACAGGCCCCTGGGCAACGTGAACGAGTGCTCGCTGAAGGAGATCTGGCTGGACCCGGAGTATGAGATCTTAAGAAACGTGGCGAGAAATGCTTCCGAACGTTCGAGGCTGGGGGAGTGCGACTGCAACCGCTGCTGCCACTTCTACTCGAACTGGCGAATCACTGCCTTTCTCTCGAAGTTCGGGTTTGCGTCACAGATCAAGGATGCGGGAAATGGGCGGAGCAAATCCATGCTGGCCGGAGGTAACGGTTAAGTGTCGTTGTTAGAAGCAGCACACGCAAATAGCGCGGTCAAGAGAGGCTTGACGCTGCTCGGTATTGTAGCAGGGGTTCGTCCCCTGATCGGACCCCACTCGGCGAGCGTGGAGATAAGCACCAGATGCAACTACCATTGTCTCATGTGTCCGTACCATTCACCTCTGGCCGACAAGGTTCCGCGCCCAGGAACTGACTTCATGGATTTGGCTCTGGCCGCTCAGGTTTTCAAGGAAGTGAGCAAGCTGGGGGCCAAGATCGTCAACTTTGGCCACAGAGGTGAGCCGATGATGCACCCGGATTTCGCGAGCATCATCCGTCTGGCGACCGGCGAAGGGATTCAAACCAGGGTGTTCACCAACGGCAGCATGCTATCTGAGCGGCGGATACTGGAGTTGATCGACGCCGGACTGACGTGGCTAGTAGTTAGCCTGGTTGGCGCAACCTCCGACAGCTACGTCGCAATCCACCCGGAGGCATCTAAGGAAACCTTCGGGCACGTGCTGGATTCGCTCGCGCTGCTCCAACGATTGAAGCGAAAGACTGGATCTAGGACGCCGAATCTGGAGCTACGCTTCATCGCCACGAAAGACAGCCATCCGGAAGTGGCGGAGATGGTGAATCTGGGAATCAAGTTTGGGGCAGATCGCGTCTACCTATCTCCTTTTAGATACCGCCAAGATGGAAACGTCGGCACACTAGCACCCAGTTGGGACGAGGAGAGGCTGACCGTCGAGCGGCTACAGGAGATGGCGCCGATGGTGGCAATGTCAGGGTTGCAGATCAACCCGGAAGAACTGGCCGTCTATCACCGTTACGGCCCCGTGAGCCAAACCTTCCCGTGTTACGCGAGCTGGGTGGAGATGAACATTGAGGTCGACGGCAACGTGACGTTTTGCGTGAGGTCTCGTACCAGCGTGGGCAACATCAAAGAGCGATCCCTGAGGGATATCTGGCTGGGCTCCAGGTACAACGCACTAAGGCGGTTGGCTCGGAAACCCGACATTCGTCCCAGGATTATGGAATGCGACTGCGATCGATGCTGCCTATTTTATGTAAACTGGCAGGTTACACGGCGTCTGGCGACCTTTGGATTGGTGCCAAAGATCAACGGTGTGGAAAATGGCATTTCCAGGCAAGAGAACGGCTCGACCACAGTTGTGGGCGATGGCTTGGCCGCATCCGGGAGCCACGCGCAGTGAGTGCTATGCGGCCGTGAAGTGTCGGCGGCGAGCGTATTCGAGCGATTTGGGGGGAACGTCGCTATGTCGTCGCTGAGAATAGCCGCTCAAGCGCGGGATGCGACAAGGAGGGCACTGACCCTTCTGAGCATCATGATTCCTGTGCGTCCGCTCGTCGGACCGGCCAGGGCAAACATCCAAGTTAGCAACCGGTGCAATTTCGATTGCATAATGTGCCCGTACCATTCGCGTCTTGCCGGCGAAGTCGACCGATTCGGAACGGGCCTGATGGATACGGCAGTCGCCGCACGTGTTCTCAAAGGCGCGGCAAGGATCGGCGTAGATGTGGTGACATTGAGTGGAAAGGGTGAACCCCTTCTGCATCCAGAGCTTGGGCAGATCGTCCGCATGGCGAGGAGCTATGGTCTTCGACCGGAGGTTTTCACCAACGGCAGCCTGCTGACGCAACGAAGGATGGAAGAACTAATCGAGGCAGGCCTATATCGGCTGAGAGTTAGCCTGGTAGGCGCCTCGCCAGAAAGCCACGTTCGATACCACCCTAACGCGTCGCGCGACCTGTTCGGGCACATCGTCCATTCCCTCGAGCTTTTCCAACAATTGAAGAGACGCGCCGGCGCGACCGCCCCGCAACTGGATCTACACTTCATCGTCCTGGCAGGTAGCTCTCACGAGGTGGAAAGGATGGTGAATCTCGGCATCGAGCTCGGGGCCGAGAGCATCCATCTAACGCCGCTGAGGAACCGCTTCGTCGGGGAAATCGGCAGTCTGGCGCCGAGCCGAGACGAAGAGGGGCGGATCGTCGAACGGCTCCACGACCTGACGCCGAGGGCGGCCCGCGCCGGCTTGGAGACGAACATCGACGAGATCAGGGTGTACTACCTTTACGGGCCGATGAGTCGCGTGTACCCGTGCTACGCCGGTTGGTTTGACGTTCCTGTCTCGGCCGACGGAACGATTATGTTTTGCCCCGGTTGTGCGACGGCGCTGGGCAACGTGAGGGAGCGTCCTCTGGAAGAGATCTGGAGAAGCGCAAAGTATCAGGCGTTGAGGAGATCGCTCATTAACCCATTGGAGCGCGCCAAGATCGCAAACTGCGAATGTGATCGCTGCTGCCATTTCTGTGCGAACTGGCGTATCGCCAGGCGACTCGCTTCGATTGGGCTGGCACCAATGGCTTGCGCTGCGCTTCATTATTATGGGCGACACTTACCTGGAAGTAGAACAGATGGTCAACCTGGCCATTGAACTCAGGGCCGACAGTATCCACCCGGTTCCAGTGATGTATCGTGCGGACTTGGACGCCGAGTCCTTTCTCCCAGGCACAGATGGGGAAAGGCTGGCCGTGGAGCGGCTGCGGGAACTGGAGCCAAGAGCCACCAAGGCGGGAGTGGAGACAAACCTTCACGAACTGGCCGTTTTCCAGGCTTTCGGGCCTGTAAGCCACAAGTTTCCCTGCTACGCAGGTTGGTTTGAAGTGGCGGCACAGGTGGATGGCACCGTGACGTACTGCGTGAGGAGCCGCCGAGCCGTGGGGAACGTGAAAGAGCGTCCTCTGGAAGAAATTTGGCGAGGCAGCGAATACCAAAGACTCAGGCATCTCTATGCCAGCCCATCTGCACGTGCGCGAGCGGGAGATCTCGACTGCAATCGCTGCTGCATCTTCTACACCAACTGGAAGATCGCCAGACCACTCGCGACGTTGGGGCTGGCGCCAAAGGTCGTGGCTCGGGAGAACCACTAAATTAGTTCTTGGTGCGAAATGGGGTGTCGGGCCGCGCCCCCAGCCCAGGGCGCGGAGACCGCGCCACTACGCTAATCTACTTCGCACCAACGAGCTCTCACGCGCGACGACATCAGCCAATGAAGCAAGAGGGAGCCAGGTATGGAACGTCGAAGGAGTTTGGCTTCTGATCTCAGGACCGTGATACACGCCTTTGCTCGAAGGCGCCTAAGGATCGATTGCGACGGAATCCATTACGAATTCGCGCCGACTTCGAAGCATAGGTTGTCGAACTGGTTATTGGCAGAGATATCTGCCCAGCTCCGACTTGGCCAGCCCCTGGCTTTGCCCACGCATCTGCAAGTCGAGCCTACGAACCGCTGCAACCTGCGATGTCTGGTTTGTCCAACGGTGACAGGGGAAATGAAACGCGCCAGAGGCGACATGCTGGCTACCCATTTCGAGAGGCTGATGGATGAGGTTGGCGAAAGCCTGCTGCTCCTGTTGCTTTGGGAATGGGGAGAGCCGTTCTTGAATGCTGGCCTGTGCGATTTGATCGCCGCCGCCAAGCGGCACGGGGTCAAGGTTGTAACCAGCACGAACGGCCACTTCGTGCAGAGTAGGGCAAGGGCACGCGAAGTGATCGAGAGCGGCCTGGATACTCTGGTCTTCGCGTTAGATGGTGTAACGGGGGAAAGCTACCAGAAATATCGCCGGGGTGGCAAGTTTAATCGGGTCTTGTCCAGCATCCGAATCTTGACCGAGACGAAGTGGACTCTTCGTGCGATCAGTCCCCTGGTCGTTCTCCAATTCATTGTGCTACGGCACAACGAAGTCGAGATTGAGCCCGCGATTGACCTGGCGAGAACCCTGGGAGTGGACGTACTGACCTTCCGCACCGCGAACCCCTATCATCGCGAGTTCGAAGCGACCTATTTGCCAGAAGATCCACGGTACCGACAATTCGAATACGTGCCTGGAACGAACGATAGGAAGAGGAAGCCGAACACCTGCAAGCGATTTTGGAACATGCCGGCCGTCCAATGGGATGGTAGAGTCTCGCACTGCGAGTTCGACGTGAACGGCGAATTCGAGCTGGGCAATGCCTTTCATTCCTCACTAGCCGAGATCTGGCGGGGGCATCGGTACCGAATGGCAAGGCAGGCCTTTGCCACCCACCGTCCCATCACCCGCCCGTGCCGTGAGTGCATCTACAACTTCAGCAGCGTGCACGATATCGTGGCGCAGGCGGTACCGATATCGGCGGCCGCTCGCTGCGCTGGAGTTGGGAAGTGAGTGAGCCTGGTATAAGTGTGATAGTAGCGTCTTACAACTCACTCCACACCATACGGGCGTGCTTGAAATCCCTCAGGGGTCAGGATTCTCGCAGCCGCTTTGAGGTGATCGTGGTCGACAGCTCGACCGACGGCACGGGCGAAGTGGTCAAAAAGGAGTTTCCTGAAGTGATTCTCGTGGGCTGCTCGAACCGGAAGTTTCCAGGAGCGGCCAGAAACATGGGCGTAGCGAGGGCGAGGGGCAACATCATCTGTTTCCTGGACTCCGACTGCATTGCCTTCCCCGACTGGCTGGCGAAGATTGAGGAGGCCCACGCGAGGTCAGACCCGGTTATCGGAGGGTGTGTCGACAATGCCGCAAGGAGTCGCGCGGTAGGTTGGGCGAGCTACTTCACAGAATTCAGTTGGTGGATGCCGGGGACCCAGTTGAGACGATTGCCCGAGGTTCCTGCCTGCGCTCTAACGTTCAAGCGGAGTGTCCTGGACGAGATGGGCCCGATGGACGAGTGGGGATACAGCGAGGACAGCGCCTACCTCTGGCAGATGCGTCAAGCGGGTTATGCAGAGCCTCTCTTCGACCCCACGATCATGATAGCGCACGACGGGATCACGGAATTCCCCAAGTTCATCGCCCACGAGGTATTCCATGGTCAAAGCTACGGCCAGGTAAGGGCGAGTCTGCACGGATGGGGGTTGATCAGGCGTCTTGCCTACACTCTGGCCGCCCCATTGATCTACGTGGTGCTGTGCGCGCGGGTGACCCTCCGCGTCTTTCGAGCCAGGATATTCATCAAGCAGTTTGTTGGCGCAATTCCGCTAGTCTACCTCGGGTTGCTGGGCTGGTCTCTAGGAGAGGCACTTGGATACTTGCGAGGGCCAAGGTAATCGTGGCCAGCCGCATTTCTGCCAAGAAAGGGGATCCACTTTGCCCGAGAAGAGGCAAGGTCACGAAGATTGGCTAGCTCGGATCGGTCAAGAACCTGATCGGCCCAGACGACTAGCAATGCGAAGGATGCGGCAAGCCCCATCGGCCTGGGAAGCTCGGACAACCCAAAGACAGCAAGAATAAGCGCCATCGATAGCGACAGGGTCTTTATGTTCGCGGCCGAAAGGCGGAGATTCAAGAATTGCCGCGCATACAACAGGCTGCTAACGGTCACGAGAACGCTGGCGATGCCGGCGGAGTATACCACGCCGTACAGTTGAAAGATGGGCAGGAGGAAATGGCTACCGGCGACGAAAACTGCTTGCTGAAGTGAGTTGAGGGCTACGATGACCCAAAACCTTCCGGAAGCCAACAGGGGTACGATGAGTAAGTGCGTCAACAGACTGAACAGTCCATAGAGCAAACTGATGCCGAGCAAAGGAACTGCAGGCAAAAACTGTGGGGTGTATAGGGCCAGTACTACTTCGGGACGGAACAGCATGTAGACGGCTAGAAAAGGGGTGGAGACTAACACGATCGACCGAATCATGCTGTTCATCTGGTCGCAGCGGCTCTGCGAATCCTTTGCCTCACAATAGGAGGGGTAGAAATAGGAGTAGGAGCCAGAGAGAACGAGTGGCAACCAACTGGCTTGAGATGCCCACACAACCTGGTACAGTCCGTTCGCCGATGAGCCGAGTTGTGTAATGATCGACGTTCGCACGAGCAAGACGGAAAAGTACATTATTGGAGTCGACGTCAACGAGGTGATGCCGTATTGAAGCACGCGGCCAAGCATGTTCACGTCGTACAAGGTTGTCGACCACCGGCGCCCGGCCGGACGGTTTGTCTCGAGTCGTACGGCGTAGAACCAGGCAGTTGCAGCGCGAAACGCTGCGGCGGCGGCCAAAGAGATGGCAGCGCCGAGCACGCCCAGAAACAAAACGAGGGGCAAGAGGAAGGCAAGGCTGGCAGCGGCGCTGGCTGCCAAGGTGATGGCTCGAGATCGGACTTGTTTCGCACCATTGATGAGAGATTCTGCAATTCCCGCCGCAGCGTAAAAGGGCAGTGAAACGCCCACTAAGGTGATCGCCAGGCCATAGCCTGGTTCGTCGAGAAGGATGCTGGAGAGCTCGTCAGAAAGGACGACGATGCTGGCTCCTATGAGCAGCGAGAAAGGAACGATGGTGAAAACCAAGGTGGATTCAAGGCCGCGCAGCCTGCCCCAGTTCTCGCCGGAACGGAATTCACTGGCGTAGCGAATGATGCCGGTGCCAAGGCCCAGGAACGAAACAATGGCGCCGAAATCCGCGATCAAGACGAGCTGTGCGTAGACTCCAACACCGGAGGGGCCAAGGGTTGATGCGACGAGTTTGGCTCCGACCATTTTTAGGAGGATGCTCAGCCCCGAAGCAAGCCCCACTGTCGCCGTGGCTTGGAGCAGGAGACTCAACCGTATCCCCTCAAAGTCCGATCGCGCACAGGCTCTTTTCGTGTCTCCTTGGATAACTTGCCGATGAGGTAGGCCATGCGTATGGAGCTGAGGTTGTACTTCGTAACCAGCTTGAGCGATCGCAGAGCCCGAACCAGGCTCGGCTGCTCGCGGCGCGTCTCGTTTAGGCCGTGAAAAGCTATGAGTCTTCGCGTAGAGTTCAGATTGGAGAGGGCTATTCTCACCTTGCCCAAAAGGCTCGGTTCCTCGACCATATCGGTCACCGTGCTCGGCCTGAGCGACAGCGCGTCCATATCGTATCTCGGGAGGTGGCGACCTAAAGCTGACACTGATTCTGCGATGCCCATCTCGTCGATGACTGGCTTCAGTCTGTCGAGGAACAATGTGAGTGGCGGAGGTTTCAAGGACTCATCGAGCGAGTTGAGCATAAGAAAGACCGCACCCGCCGTCCTGTACTCGCGGGAGCTTTGCAGCAGGTAGTCCCAGTCAATTCCCCCACTCCCGTATGTCCGAAGAATGGCGGAGAGATCGCACATATTCCGCCATTGCCAGGCCGGCGCGAAATGATGGGTAAACAGGTGGGCGGCGAGGTTATGGACTTGATCCTCAACCGAAAGGGCCATCATGTCGGTCCTGCCAATACGAATGGCAATGGCGCGAGCCCAGAGGGCATCGAGATCAATGGTGAAGGGCGCTTTCTCCGATACGAGCTCCGCGTGCAACTCGACGGACGCCCCGATTTCTACAGCCCCCATCCGATCCTGGCGGACGAAATCCGTGGCGTAGCCTTCGGCCAAATCGCCCTTTTCGAGATGCGTGAAGCCGTTCGCCACTAATACTGCTGCCGCACGCGGGAGATGGTGCGGCCGAAACAGCAAATCGATATCGCACATGCGCCTCATCGCAATCGTCGGATATGCGGTGGCGAGGAGGGCCGTTCCCTTCAGGACGATCGCCGGTAGGCATTCCCGGTCAAGCATCTGCACCAGCAGCTCTGCTTCCCTCAGGAGAGCCATGTTGCGGACGCCGTTAGTGATGTACGTGTGCTTCAAGACAGACAAGACATCGGGCGGAACGAGCAGCTCAAGATCGGCCTCCTTGAGATTGTGGTAGAGCAAGGCCGTTACGCCGCTTTTCTCGGCTTTGCGTAAGACCTCTCGCCAGTCGATGCTCTTGCTCAGGACATCTCGCATCGTCCGACTGGTTTGACCGTCAATGGCTACCCTTGAGATGCTGGAGAGTAGAAGCTCCACTGGCATCATGGCTGCAACCCCTTGAGAAGCATCCTGAAAGGCGCTTGCGAGCGCTTCTCAAAACCAGGCCATTTCAAGGTCAGCGTACCAGGCGAAGGAACGGCCCTCACCCTAGCCCTCTCCCAGAGGGAGAGGGGATTAGGGGATCGCTCACAGAGGGAGAGGGCATTCCGGATTCGCTCCCAGAGGGAGAGGGGACGCTCGACTGGCATCTTATGACTTTGAAAGGCTCTCTTCGTACACCTAGCGCATGTTGCAGGTACCTAGGGAAGTCGGTAATTCTCTGACGTACGCTGTTAGCGCTGGTCTGACGCCGATAGCTGAACAAGAGCGAGAGAGAGCGCCATTGTGCCTTGTGGCGGAGGCTTCCCGCTCTAAACTCCAGATGCTCCGCTCTGGACACGCGAGAGCTATGAAGAGCGTCGACGACGTCGGGCGGAATCCGGGCATCCAGCATGCTTTGCAGGCAATCTAGCATATCCCGCAACGCCAACGTCGTTTGGCAGCGTCGAGCCTCTCTGACCAGCCAGTTCCAGTCGATGTCAGAGCTCGACCAAGCCAGCACGGTCATTGCGTCGGCAAGTCTGACGAGATGCGGGGCGCAACTCCATTCCAATCCGGCGATGCAGATGTCAAAGAACTGGTCGGTCGGGTTCGGGACACGGGCTGGGGTGCCCAGAATCGTGATTACAGACGATCTTTCCCAGGAACCATTCCCGGCATCCCATCGACTCAAATCGCCAATTACGTGCCGGTGCAGGTCGAGTCGTCGTCCAGCACCATCCTTGAATCTCACGAAAGGAGCAACGGACATAACTTTCTCGGGGGCGTCAGGTCGTGGACGCCAGCCCAGTCGCTTCAGGAGCTCAACGGCCGTATGGGCCATCTCGGCTCGGACCAAGATGTCAAAGCCGTCGATAGGGCGAAGGCCGTGATCCCGGCAGTGAAGCCACACGAGGTATATTGCTTTGATCGGCATCGCGTCCAGACCGGCGCTTTGGAAGGAACGCAACAGCGCAACCAGGTCCTTGAAGAGAATCTGATTCTCGTACCACGTGCGGCGGTAGACTCCCTTCAGCCTATCCATTACCGGGTCATCGACCCGTTCTGCGTCCAGGTTTCGATACAACTGAGGCAGCAGACGGTACGTTCCGGGCTCGGGTAAGTCGAAATCAGCGGTGGACCGCCACGAGTGCCAGGCATCGACAGCCGCCCGCCCGTGCAAAAACGCCGCACGCAGTAGCCATTCTTGCTGCTCCGTGGGCCACCAACTTGGCCTGATTCCCAACCTGCTCACCATCTCACTCCACTCCGAATGACTGAGCCCTACGCCGGCGATCGAGACATGCTTTGAGGATTTTAACGTAGTCGGTTTGTGAACTCCGCTCTCGAATCCCTTGATTGGACGAATGAATTCGTCTTTTCAGCACTACTTCAGGCGCAACAAGGCTCTTGAGGCCAATTTCCATCGCCTTTGCATACCAATCGACAAACTCTCCCAGGTGGTAGTTGGCTTCGAAGAGGCCCACGCGAAAGAAAGATTCACGCTTGATCAACATCGTGCCAGCAACGATGCCTTGCACCGGTTCGGTGGGGCAGCGCAATGTGGCAGCTCCTCGTGCACCCAGATCGGGACTCAGAAACTGGCTCACAAATCCGAACACCATGTCAAGCTCCGGATCGGCGTTGAAGGCAGCCATTTGGCGGCTTAGCTTGTGCTCCGACCAGAGGTCGTCGGCGTCGAGGAAAGCGAAGAAGACTCCCTCGGCCAGTTCTACGCCTCGGTTTCGGGCCGCGCCAGCGCCGAAGTGGGGTTGGAGGCTGTATCGCACTGTAGGAAAGTAGCTTCTGGCGACGTCGGCACTGGCATCTGTCGACCCGTCGTCTACCACGATGGTGTCCAGGGGTTCGTAGGTCTGCGCCAGCACAGATTCGATTGCTGGCGCCAGGTAGCGGGCGTGGTCATATACCGGTATGATGACGCTGACCAAAGGTGTCTTCATTTCGGATGCCCTTGCGGCGACTCGACGTGGTGCCGGCGGCCGAGGGAAGCCCTGACAATTCTGAGCAGCAGCGGATGCCCGATGTCCGTTCGAGATGTCAGGTTATCGCTGTGCACGCGCTTGTACACAAGGGTCTCGGTAACCACTCCCACCTGGACGCCAGCATCCCTCGCACGAAAGAACCAGTCGCTGTCTTCCCCGATTCTCAACTCAGGATCGAACACCCCGATCTTCTCGAGCACGGCGCGGCGGACGACTAGCGCGCTTGGAACGAAGCCGACGTGATCCATCAACAGTTCGGCCCTGAACCACGGGGGCGCCGAGCTACCTGGATCGAGAAAACATCGCTGTTTGGCGAGCACATAGCCTGCTTCGTGGTGATCAAGCAGGTAGCTTACCTGAAGGCTCAACTTGCTGGGACACCACAAATCGTCCGCGTCGATGAAGGCGATCAATTCCCCATGTGACATCGAGATGCCCACGTTTCTAGCCACGGAGACGCCACGATTTGATTGGCGAGCGTAGCGCACCTCTTTGAGGGAAAGCGCGATCTCCGACGTGCGATCAGTCGATCCATCGTCGACCACGACGATCTCGATCGGTCGGTAGTCTTGCGCAACAACGCTTTCCAGCGCATCAGCCACATAGCGATCGCCGTTGTAGACCGGGACGACGACGCTGACTAACGGTCCGTCCACACATTACCTCACGCCGCACTGAGGGCCGCCAATTCTAACGGGTGCGAAAGGAACCTGATTCGCTCCCAACAATTCTTCGATGACGGCTGGTATTCGTGACAGGTCGCTGCCAAGGTCCAAGACATAGCTTGGAACCTGCTCGACGAAGTTCTTCAGGAACTGAAACACCTCCTGACCCGCGCCGGGGAGCTGAAAGATGGTGCTCGGCGCCAGCGCCAGCAAACTGGCGGTAGGGGATGCCGGCCTAAGTCTCGTCTCAGCGTGGGCGCTGAGCTTAGGGAGAACGATCGCTCGGACAGGGATGCTGTGCAGCAGTTTTTCGGGATGGTGCTCTTGCAAAAAGATAACAGCCTTCTCCGCATCCAGCTTGTCCGGGTTACTTATCAGGGGCACGAGATGCGGGAACCTGTGCACGTGGTCGGCGTTCAGCTTGGCAGAGTTGTAAAGACTGTGTAGGCGAGGAGAGTCTTTCTGGCTAAGTAGCACATAGTCATCGCCAACGTAGAGCAGCGGCGAGGAAAGGCAGGCGAGAGCAGTGGTAGATTTGCCGGAACCGCCTTTGCCCGCAATCAAGACGCCACCCGTGGGCGCGCCCACGGCGGCGCCATGAATCAACTGGCGCGAACGTGAGTGGAACCACCAGTGGAGAATCGTCCGGAACGGGGCGCTGGCATCGTAGTAGGGAATGCACGCGCCGTTTTGAACCCAGAAGATGCCCAATGCCTTACCTGTGTCTAGCATGCTAACGGCGCTTGGCACGGGTTGGAAAGCGGTGCGAATACGGTGGTTGCTGAAGCTCGGAAGCTCCCCGCGGGCTACCCGATCGTCCACAGGCCAGGGTGGAGTCGGCAGCGTCAAGCCGGTCGAATCGCTATCCCACGCGCATATTTGAAGCGCCGGCGTCAGGGGAGGTGGCGTAGCAAGGTGGGCAATGGCAGGTGTCAGGTATGGCAGCAAAGCCGGTCCAGCAAGACGCAACTGTAGCACGTCGCCCGCCGCTATGTAGAACCGATCGACGGGGCCTCCAGCGGCCTGGCAAGCGTTTTGGAAGGCATCACTGAAAGCCTCGAAGTATTCGATGGAACTGGCAACACTTGCGCCCGCTCGCACGCTAGATTCATCGAAGGTCTCTATCGCCAAAGCTCGTCGCCGTCCTTTATGCCAAGTTCTTGCGTTGTTTGGACGCTAAGTAGATCGGCATAGCAGTTGCTGCCTGCTGATCTGGCAGGGCGGGTTTGAAACCCGCCCCTACAGCCGGCACCTCTGGTGCCGGATTATTTAGAGGATAGGAACAGGCTTCCTACTTGGCCAACCAGCGTCGTCGACTTCGTGGATTGGGTCCAAGAGAAGCAGATCCTGCAAATCGGTATACTTGCGCAGGACCGGTGCTTTGAAGTCGAGGTTTCGGTCAACAGGTAACGTGCCGGCTAAGAGGTCACAGCGCCTTATGTCGGCAGGGCCGTTGTCGCCGTGCGGAACAATGAGCTCCTCTCGCTGCAACTCACCTAGCAGATCAAGCACCGCACTTTCCATATCTGTTCCGCTCGAATGACACCGACTAACCATCTCCGCGACGATCTCCTCGACGGTGGAATTGCTCTCGATAAGCGCCCAGATGTGGGTTCCGGCTCCGTCCAGGCTGTAATAGTTGCCTGTGTCAAGGTTGATCAATACCACTTCGCCGTCGATGGTCTCGTCGATCACCTTCGGGCTGTTTACCTTGAAACACGCCGATGAATTCACTGTCTATCCTCCTTCTGCCACGTCTGCCGAGGCCCGAAACGGGCCAAAAGCAATCACGACCAACATATACCTCTGCACGCTGATCGTCCGAGTGCTCAAAACACCTCCCACTTATTCAGATTGAACTTTACAGATCTCGAGTTAGCCGCCGTTCTGCCAACGATCAACGAGAATTCTACCGGGAAAGCATTAAAGCAAGTTCAAATTGGGTTGGGGTGGGCTCACAATTTGTTTAGATAGATGGTCAGTGTGGCGAACGGAGCGTTCGAGGACGGTTCATCAATGATGGAAAGCGCCGCTAACACCCGAGGAGGACCTTCTTCCCCGAGCACTGGCGGCGCACAGCCGTTGCGACCAATGCCGCCATCCTCACGTAGCGCCGGAGTCAGTAGTGAATAACGACCGGCGTACCGAAGGTAGCGAAATTCCAGAAGAAAGCGGCGTCGCCGTAACGCATGCCGACGCAGCCGTGGCTGGTGGGAGTATTGCCGAAGACGCTATCAGGCTGCCAGTAGTTGTAGTGGAGAGCGTACCCGCCGCCAAGGAAATACTGGGTGAAGAGGACGTTCTCCATGTGGTACTCGTCACCAGGCGTGGTTGAGATCATCGTCTCGCTGAAGACTCGACTGAAGACCCCGAAAGTGCCTGTCGGCGTTGGATTGGCCGGCCTGCCAGTGGTGACGGCAGCCACATGCACAAGTAGATTGCCGACGTAGGCGGTTGCCGTCTGAGTGCTAAGATTCACGTCGATCCAACGATCCAGAAAACCGACGGGGCCCGGCCCACTGCCTTGTAAAGCCTGGCTCACATAGGCACTAAGGACGTAGCCTCCGGACGCAATCTGGTACCACGTGCTCGTGCCATTCACCATTTGGCCGTCAACCTGGGCAATCACCGTCACCTGCTCACCGAACGTGAGGACGTCGATAACCGCGGACGAAGTGCTGGGTGAAGCCCGCACGTTGAGTGCATCGGTATTGACGAAGCCAGTGAAACCGGCTCCCTCGGCCCCGGCTGGAAGCAAGAGCACCGCCACCAGAAGCAAGATGGATAAGCATAGAGCGAGTGATACTCTTCTCACCTAAACCACCTCACTTTCGCCGATTGCTTAGCGCCCCATTTCGGGGGACGCAAAGCCCCGCGACCACCACCGTTCGAAGCCTATCAACCCACGCTCACTTGCTAGCATGGTTTAGCTTTATCGGTTGTACTGGGACAGCAGAATCCGTGCCAAGCCGATCCTACCAGGGTTCTAGTTGTTGGCGGAGCTCGACGGACAAGCCGTTCGGGTCGTTGAACCTGGCCCTTGTCCAAGTGCTGCTGGTGACCGGCGCCAGAGTCATCTCCACTCCCTTGCTCAGGAGGTATTCAACGGCCTTCTCCATATCGTCAACTGCGATGCCAATTCCTCTGCACCCAATCTGCCAGCGCTCCTCGGAGGCGACGATCGGATGGTAGACTGGCATGAGTTCTATGTAGGTATCGTTGAGCTCGAGGAAAATTATTTCGTCGCGATTGGGCTCCTCGACCTTGCGCCTGTCCTTGATGCGGAAACCCAGGATGTCGACGTAGAACGCGAGGGTCCTTTCCAGGTCACGGGGGACGATCTCGATGTGGTCGATTCCGTTGAACATCAGGTGCCTCCTTGTTGTGAAATCTAGTCGAGCAGTTGCCAGTAGTCCATCACAACCTTGACGGTAGCTGCGATGGGAATGGCCAGCATCATTCCCAGTATGCCGGCAAGTAGCCCGCCGGCTAGGACGGCGAAGATGGCGACGACCGGGTGCAACTCCACTGCCCTTCCCAGTACATATGGTGCGACGAGTTGATCCTCGGTCTGTCGAACCACGTAGTAAAAGGCAATGACCCAAATCGCCAGTGACACGCCGCCGTGCTCCAGACCCACGGTGGCGGCGATAGCGCCTGCCGCAATGGGCCCGAAGAGGGGTATCACTTCCAGGAAGCCCGTCGCGATGGCGATGGGCAGCGCGAAGGGCAGCCGGAACAAAAAGGTGAGTCCCACCCAGGTCACCGCGGACATCAGCGCAACCAGGAACAGAACACCTTGCAAGTAGCGGCCCAGGACCACGTGAATCTGCTCGGCCATTTCGCGCGCGTCGGGACGCCAATGTTCCGGGAGCAGCAGCAGGAGGGCTTCGCCCAGCCGATCGCGATCCGCCAGAAAATAAAACAGCAGAACGATCGAAAGCACCGCGTTCAAGATTAGCTCGACGGCGACGGTGGCGATGTGGATGGCTTCGGTCGGTTGGCCCAAGAAGCCTGTCAAAGAGCCGAGAATCTGACCGGCAATCTCGCTCGCAGCCACCTCCTGTCCCAGGATATTCACTCTCTCCGCACCAAACAACTGCACCATGATCGACGTCAAGATGTCGGGAGCACGGGTGAACAGACCGACTGTCTCCTGAATGAACGTGGGCGCGAGGACCACAGCAATCGCCCCCAGTGGCAGAAGGGTCAAGGCAAAGAACAGGCTCACCACGGCCAGTCGGGGCAGGGGGAGCCGCTTCTCCATACGACTGACGATCGGGCTCAGAATGTAGGCCAGCACGCCGGCGATGACGAAGGGAACGAGGATGCGGCGTACCGTGAAAAGAAACGCGACGAGAGCGACCAGAAGAAGGTAGCGGGGCGCGTGGGCTCTTAGCTCGTCGTGCGGTGTCTCTCTCAAGGCGGTGGCTGTCGACCTCCTTGGCGATAAGCAGTTCTGTCGGAAGGCCTCCGCGGCATCAGCGGCCGAACTGTTTCTCCAGTTGAGCCTGGCTAAGGTGGACCATGGTGGGCGCGCCGTGCGGGCACTTGGGCGGGAGCGACGTGGCTTCCAGTTGCACCAACAACTCCCGCATCTCATCAAGTGAGAGCACCTGGCCGGCTTTGATGGCCCCTTTGCAGGCAAGCGTGGCCGTAAGGCGATCCTGCCAGTCGCCGTTGGCGTGGTCCTCGATCGTCTGATCGACTATCTCGTAAAGGGCCTGCGGTAGGTCGGCGCGCACCAGGACGGCAGGGATCGAGCGCACCAGAAAGCTATGATCGCCAAACTGCTCGAGCGCCAGGCCCATCTCGGCCAAATCGCCCAATTTGGCCGTCAGGAGCGCCGCTTGTCGAGCGGTAAGCTCCAAGGTCAGCGGCTCCAGGAGCAACTGTGAGTTCTCCGCCTTTCTGCCCCTCTCTCTGGCGAGTCGCTCAAAGAGCACGCGCTCGTGAGCGCGATGCTGGTCCACGAGATACATGCCCTGCGGCCCCTCCGCGACGACAAAGGTGCCGCCCATCTGGCCGATCACGCGCAGAATCGGCAGGCGGCGGGAAAAATCGTGCTCAAGGGGCTGCTTCGGTATCTGGCCCGGCCTCTCCAAGTCATCGTGGGCGAACAGGCGACCCTCAGCGTTCTGGTCTGCCACGACCTCAAGCCGCTTTTCGACGCCGGGCAGCAACGCCGACGGATGACTTACCAGGGCGGGTATCGACACGTGTGTGGTGAGCGTTCGCCGGACTGTCTTTTGCAGGCGGGCGAAGACCTCTCTGTCCCTGAGAAAACGGACCTCGGACTTCGTGGGATGGACGTTGACGTCGATCTCGTCGAAAGGCAGGCGCACATTTACCGCGGCGACCGGATGTCTGCCATCGGCCAGGAGTGGATGATAGGCCTCCTCGAGTGCATACGTCAGCGACCGGCTCTGCACCCAGCGACGGTTCACGAAGAAAGAGATGCAGTTGCGGTTGGAGCGAGAGATCGCCGGCTGGCTGACGTAGCCGCCCACGTGGACGCTGGAGGCGGTTTCCTCACCGTCTTCGAGCGCGAACATCCCCTCGGCGGTGGTGATGCCATAGACCTTGATCAGCGCAGACACCAGGTTCCCATCGCCAATCGACTGGGAGGCGAGCCGGCCATCGTTGATCAGGGTGAAGCGCAGCTCGGGGTAGGCGAGGGCGTAGTTGGAAATTAGGTGGCTGATGTGACTGAGCTCGGTGGCGGCCGCCTTGAGGTACTTGAGGCGGGCAGGTATATTCGAGAACAGGTTCTGCACGCTGACGGAGGTGCCCGGCGGGCAGCCTCGTCTGCCCCGCTCCGTAACGGCGCCGGCTTCAAAGGCTGCAAATGAGCCACTCGAGGAATCGCCCGGGCGCGTTACGAGGGTGACCTTGGCAACGGCGGCAATGCTGGGCAACGCTTCGCCACGAAAGCCAAGGGTCCGGATTTGGCCCAAATCCTCGGCGCTGCGGATCTTACTGGTCGCGTGGCGCTGAAAGCACGTCTCCATGTCGTCGTCCGCGATGCCCGCTCCGTCGTCGATCACACGAATTAACTGCAGGCCCCCGCCACGAACCTCTACACGGATGTCCGCAGCGCCCGCGTCGATCGCGTTCTCCACCAGTTCCTTTACTACCGACGCGGGTCGCTCGATCACCTCCCCGGCGGCGATCTTGTTGGCCACGTCCGGCGGTAGAACCTCGACCCGATTAGAATATATGTTCTCCATTTCGAGCCTATTGTATCACAAATGGGGATGTGGCCAAAGCGTGCGGGCACGACTTTTGCAGAAATTACCGAATCATCGGTGCGAAATGGCGGAAACGCCCCCGCCCCACCCCGGGTGTCCGCCTAAGGCGGACGCCCCTACGCTTTGCATTTCGCACGAGAAACCAGTTACTTTTGAAGGAGAGGTGGACATATGAAACGGTTTCGCTCGGCCGAGGATCTGGTGCGCAACAGCACGCCGTACCTTGGCTATCTGGTGGAATGGATGGACAGGCTGCCTTCGTTGAGCTTGCAGACGGAAATGCGCTCGCGCAATGTAAAGGCAGACGAGGTAGGCATCGTGGTTCAGGATATGGTGATGGCTTTCTGCTGCATGGGAGGGCTGGCTAGCCCCCGCGTCAAAGCCGTGATCGA
Source organism: Chloroflexota bacterium (assembly GCA_016210495.1). The sequence continues at coordinate 26,632 of JACQUC010000037.1, read as the reverse complement.
TCCGATCGCGGCCTTGCTCAAGGACGCCCATAGTGTGGGGGTGAGGAACTTCGTGCGGGTGGAGGACCACCACCGGCCCGACGCGCTCGAGTTCGCCGCCTACGGACCTCATTCCGTACAGGGAACACGGGAGTCCGAGACAGTGCCTGAGATTATGAGCTTGCCCTTCGCGAACCTTATCGAGCTGGTTCCGAAGAACACGATCCACCCGGCGCTGGGGACGGACTTCGAGAAGTGGCTACACGAGCACCTGAACATCAAGGATTTCATAGTAGTTGGCGACTGCACGGACATATGCGTTTACCAGACCGCAATGTACCTGAAGCTGAGGGCGAACGCCTTTGCGGTGGACTGCCGGGTGATAGTGCCCGAGGACTGTGTGCAGACCTACGATGTTCCGGTGGAGGTCGCCTCGCAAAAAGGGGCCATGCCGCACAACGCGGACCTGTTGCACCTGGTCTTCCTGAACCACATGGCACTAAATGGGATCACGGTGGTGAGGCACGTGGGGAAGTAAGAGGAGATGCAGGCGGGAGGACGGCCCTCACCCTAACCCTGACCACAGATCACGCTGATTGCGCAGATGACGCTGATCGTGATCGCCGCCGATCAATCCGCGCCAATCTGCGTTAGTCCATGGTGGGGAGAGGGGACTGCGGCGTCGCCTGATTCTAAAGGAAGCTTCTGTTGTTCTTCTCGCCGTCGTAGGAGAGCAGGATCTTGCGGTTGTCGACGACGGTTTCGAGGTGGACCGTGCGGCCCCAGAGCCTGAAGATGTGGTGCAATGTCAGCTCGGCGTATTGAAGGTCCAGTTCCTGACCCTCGTAGCTATGCGTCAGCAGCAACTCGCGGTTCCGCCGGTGGTCGCCGTCCTCGACGACAATGTAGGGCTGGCCCAAGCCGGTGGCATTGGAAACGATCGAGCGATAGATGTTCTCCCAATTCTTTTCGACGATCTTCCATTCGTCCCCGACAAGCTTGTAGAGATAAAGGCCCAAGTCCTCTATCAACTGCTTGGTCAAGTAGTTGCGCAGAAACGAGGCATCGTTTTCCTGGCTGCGGATCTCAAAGATTGTGGCTCGACCGTCATCGCCTGGGCGGCCAAATTTCTCCCGTTCTTCGTCGGTGGGCTGGTCCCAGCGTTTTTCGATGTCCTCGAATATCTTGAGGCCAACCAGGTAAGGATTGATGCTGCGGCGCGATGGGGACACGACTCCGGAATGCAGCTTGGCGAACTCGATGCTTTCCTCGGCTGTAAGATTCATTTCTCTCAGGATGCGCATGTGCCAATAGGCCGCCCAGCCCTCGTTCATAATCTTGGTCTGAATCTGTGGAAGGAAGTAGTAGGCCTCAGATCGGACGATGGCAATGATCTCGCGCTGCCAATCCTCGAGACCGGCGGCGTTGGACATAATGAAGTGCAGGAAGTCGCGTTCCGGCGCGGCGGGAAACTTCCGGGGCGCGGGCGGGCCAGGGCGCTGCCAGTCGGGATCGAGCGAAAAAAGGTCATCGTAGGGAGACGTTTGCTTTGGAGGATGCCGGCGTTCTTCTTCGCACTGCTCGGCGGTCTTCTTCTTTACGAAGACGTTGGTATCTATGTGCTCCTGAATGGACAGCACGGCGTCCAGGAATCCCTCGACTTCGTCGGTCCCGTGCTCAAACTCGTACCCTCTGATGCGCTCGGCGCTGACGCTGGCGCTTTCTACCATTTGTCGATTGGTAGGCCCGAAGTAAACGTTGTTCTTGAAGAAGTCGCTATGGGCGAGGACGTGGGCGATCACCAGCTTGTTCTGTAAGATCGAGTTGCCCTCCAGGAGAAATGCATAGCACGGATTGGAGTTGATCACCAGCTCGTAGATCTTGCTCAGTCCGTAGTCGTACATGGTCTTCATCTGATGATACGCTTTGCCGTGCGTCCAGTGAGAGAATCTACCGGGCAGCCCGTATGCGCCGAATTCGTAGATGATCGATGCCGGCACGATCTCGAAATGCACGGGGTACGGGTCCAGGCCAAACCCCTGAGCGATCTGCCAGATCTCCTCGATCGATTCCTGGAGCGCTTCGACCCTGTTATCCACGGCGCTCACCGACTTCCTTGCCAAAGAAGCGCTTCAAGGCAGGGTACACACCCGCCTTGTCGGCGATGATCACGCCGATGAACTTCTGATCCTGGATGGCAGCGTTAAAGGCCGACATCAGGGTACTGCTGTGCCTGCTGTGTCCCTCGTGGATTTCGCCGTAGCCGAAGACGTTGCTGACGTCGATCAGTTGCTGCGCGAGATTGACCGCGTCGGCGTTGTCTTCGGCCCAGTTGTCGCCGTCGGAGAAATGGAACGGGTAGATGTTCCAGTGGGCGGGATTGAACTCCCTCTCGACGAGGTCGAGAGCGAGCCTGTAAGCAGAAGACACCAGCGTGCCACCCGACTCACCGAGCTTGAAGAAAGTCTCCTCATCGACCTCCCTGGCCTGCGTGTGGTGGGTGATGAACTTGATCTTGACGTTGCTGTACTTGGTTCTAAGGAACCTGACCATCCAGAAATAGAAGCTGCGCGAGATGTACTTCTCGAACTCGCCCATACTGGCCGAGACGTCGCGCATGGCGATGACGACGGCGTTGGATTCTCGCCTGACATCTTGCTTCCAGGTCTTGAACCGCAAGTCCTCCGGCTTTATCCTCTCGAAGACCGGTCTGCCACCCCTGGCGTGGCGCTTCATGTTCTCGATGATGGTGCGGCGTCGATCGAGATTGGAGAACATACCCTTCTTGCTGACATCGTCGAACCGGACGGCCTCGGAGACCACCTCGTCGCTCTTTTTTTGCTGGAGATTGGGAAGCCCGAGGTCTTCGAAGATGAGTGTGGCCAACTCGTCGATAGTGATCTCGGCCTCGTAGTAATCGATGCCGGGCTGATCTCCAGCGCGCTTGCCGGTGCCGGCACCACCGTGCTCCCGACCAAGCACGTCGCCGGTCTTGGCGTTCCCATCCCCTTGGCCCGCGAACTCCTTTTTGCCGTAGTCGAAGCGAAACCTGGGCAAGTCCAGCGATCTAATGGGGATTTTCACTACCCTCTGTCCGTCAGAGGTGATGATCGCCTCCTCGCTCACGATGTCGGCCAGGTTATCTTTGATAGCCTTCTTGATCTTCTCTTGATGTCGAGCCTGATCGATAGACCCCTTGCGATGGAGAGACCAATCGTGCATCGACAACGAAACTGCAGCGCCCATACCACCCCACCTCACGTCTTACCTGCTAAGGAGCGCGCCGACGTACTTCAGGAGCTCGTTGGCACAAACCGAGCAGTAGCCTTGCTCCGTGACGAGCCTATCGACGACGCCGTTGATACGCTTGAGCTGCTCGGCGTCAGGGGTTTTTGTGGACGTTGTGATCTTCACGATGTCCCTGAGGTCCGCGAACAGCTTCTTCTCGATTGCCTCCCGGAGCCTCTCGTGCGAAGAGTAGGTGAACGCCTGTCCCTTGCGGGCATAGGACGACAGGCGAATGAGTATTTCCTCGCGGAACGCCTTTCTGGCGCTTTCGGTCACACCGATCTGCTCTTCGATGGAGCGCATCAGCTTCTCGTCGGGAGCAACCTCCTCCTCGGTGATAGGATCTTTGAGCTTGGTGTTGCTGCAAAACGCTTCGACGTTGTCGAGGTAGTTGTCGAGCAGCGTCTTGGCCGATTCCTCAAAGGAATATACGAATGCCTTCTGGATCTCCTTCTTTGCCGATTCGTCGTAATCCTTACGGGTCTCGGCGATCAAGTTAAGCAGCCTTTCTTTCTCCTCCTTGCCGATACTGGTGTGTTGCTCAAGGCCGTCCCTCAGCGCACGCAACGCGTCGATGGGATTTACACAGGTCGTCCCGTCTTTGACCAAAGCCGTCGAGAGGCGATTGATGACGTATCTTGGCGAAATGCCATCCATGCCCTCACGGACGACTTCCTCCTGGAGCTCGCGCACATCTTTCTGGTTGAATCCCTCCACATCCTGGCCGTCGTAGAGCTTGAGCTTCTTGATGAGGCTCATGCCGGCCTTCTTGGATGGCTCAAGCCGGGAAAGGACGGCGAACGTGCTGGCGACTTTTAGCGTGTTCGGGGCAATGTGTACGTCGCGAACGCGGCTTTGTCGCAGAAGCTTTTCGTAGATCCTCACCTCGTCAGAAACGCGGAGGTTGTAGGGCACCTTGATGACGATGATGCGGTCCTGAAGCGCTTCGGCCCTCTTGTTGGCGACGAAGGCGTTGTACTCGTGCTCATTGGTGTGCGAGACGATCATTTCGTCGGCGTAGATCATGGCAAAGCGACCCGTCTTAATGGACTGCTCCTGGGATAGGGTCAAGAGCCCGTACAGGAACTTCTCGTCGCACTTGAGCATCTCGATGAACTCCATAAGCCCACGGTTGGCGACGTTGAGCTCGCCGTCGAAGCGATAGGCACGAGCGTCGGACTCCACACCGTAGTCACCAATGGTGGAGAGGTCGATGGAGCCGGTGAGCTCGGAGATGTCCTGGGACTTTGGGTCGCTGGGGGAGAAAGTGCCGATGCCGACGCGGTTCTTTTCGGAGAAGACGATGCGCTCCACCGGCACGTCCTCAGCTCGTCCGCCATAAACTTCCCGCAGCGTCTGCTGGCACGCCGGGCAGAGGTCTCCCTCGATGTACAGCCCATGCTCCCTTTCGATCTCCGGCCGCAAAGGCTCGGGAATGAGGTGCAAGGGCTCCTCGTGCATAGGGCAGCCCTTGATGGCGTAGATCGCTCCCTCGGGGCCGGCAGAGTAGCACTCTAGCCCGCGTTTGAGCAATGCGACAATGGTGGACTTGCCACCGCCGACCGGTCCCATAAAGAGCAGAATCCTTTTTCTGATCTCGAGACGCTTGGCGGCGGAACTGAGGTAGTCGACAAGCTGCTGGAGGGTTTTGTCCAGGCCGAACAGATCATCCGAGAAAAACCGATATCGCCTCTGGCCCTCGCCCGCCGTTTCCGCGCCGGCGGCTATGATCATGTCGTAAACCCTGGCGTGCGAAAGCCGAGCCGCGTTCGGATCTCGCAGCACCAGATCGAAGTAATCCGCGAAAGTACCTTCCCAGGAGAGATGTCGCTGTCCAGAGCGATACTCCTCCAGTCGCTGTTTGAGTTCCATGGCCCTTCCTCCCTTTCCCCTCCCGGCCAGAGGAACCGGCCCGGCCGGGCGTAAACCTCGACCGAGCACCACACTATCCTACAACCAGCCTCGCCCGTAGCAGGGCGCCTTACCTTGCCGTCTCACCCAAGACAACTGGAGAAAACGATCAGAGCCCGCCAGGAAGAATCATAGGGGGCTCTGTGGAAAAGCGCAGAGCCCACCAGAGTGACTCTGATGGGCTCTGTGGGTTTTCGATTCTCACAGGGTATCCTAAGTCACCTAGCGCCACCTGATAATAGATTCCCAAGGGTCGACGCACTGCGTGTGACTGTTACGAAAACGATCTGATTGCCTCTACGATTCGATACTGCAAATCATCCTTGGAGCGGACTCCAGAAACGTCGATCTGAAGCTGCCCCAGCACCTCAACCAAGGTATCCAGAATAAGAGAGTGGGAGAGCTTGGCACCACCCGAAAACTTTGCCTCACGAGCAATTCTGTCAAGTAGCTCGACCTGGGCGCAGTTGAGATTTGTGGCTACTCGCTGCCGGTGGGCCACTTCGCTCACCTATCCCTCGTTATTCGCTAACATGCTATACTTTCCACCGCAAATACACAATAGTACTTTAGTACCAATTTGTGTTTTGATATTTGTGCATGTGTGCATGTGCGATGGCGCGTCTCGAAAAGTCAAAGGGCCGAGAGTGATCTCGTATTGACATCATATATATTGTCATCTATACTGCTCTTGGAGGCATGAGAATGCGGAAAGTGATGATCACGATGCCAGAAGAGTTCCTGGCAGAGATGGACAAAGTGGCGAAACGAGAGCACCGAAACCGGAGCGAGCTAATCCGCGATGCTGTGCGACGGTACCTGGCCGATGCGCAGGAACAGACCGGTCTTCGCCGTGAGGCGATACGGCGCGCCTTGCGACTCCAGGAGGTAGCACGCAGCAAGACAAGGAATACGTCATTCGATAGCGTGAGATTCATCCGCGAGTGGCGAGAAAGCCCGGGGAAACGCCTGGAGTGACCGGATTGCGATTTGTTTTGCTCGACAGTTCTGTCGTGGTCAAATGGTTCAGAAACGAGTCGGACAGCGACCGGGCAGTTGCAATCCAGCGGGAGTTTCTGGAGGGCAGAGTGGACGCGAGTGTCAGCGAGCTGACGTTCTACGAAACGGCAAACGCATTAAGGTATTCGGGCGACTTTTCCAGCGACGAAGTTCGCGAATGTCTGGACAGCATTGTCGCTCTCGAGATCGGCGTCTACCCCTTCGATCTTGACGCCCTGAAATCAGGCGTCGAGAGCAGTTTCGACCAGGGAATCAGCGTGTACGACGCCTACCTTCTGTGCCTGGCAAAGAAGCATAGCCTAACACTCGTCACAGCCGATGACAGGTTCTGCGACCGGGTTGGGAATGATGCGAGCCTGTGCCGCCTCCGAGATTGGACCTGAAGCTACCCATTTTGCGTGCAATCCCCAATGAGTGGCGCTTACGCGCTGTTGTCAAAACGATTGGAGCGTTGACAAGTTCATCGGACTAAGATATATTGATGTCGATCAATGGATTCGGGGGTATTATCTTGGCCGGTCATGCGGCGACAGCCAAACCAAGAGCCGACCTGGACACTCAGTTGTCGACTTCGCTTCGTCTGCTGGGAGACCCGGTGCGCCTGCGCATCGTGGAGCTGTTGCGCCAGCGCGAGCAGTGTGTGTGCCACCTTACGGACGAACTTGGCCTGAGCCAGGGGACGATTTCGCACCACATGCGGCTCTTGAAACGGGCGGGGCTGGTATTGGATCGCCGCGATCAATCGGATAGACGGTGGGTGTATTACAGACTCGATTCGGAGGGGCTGGCGGAGCTACGAAGGGCGCTGGCCGACCTTCTTGATAACACGAGAACTGACCCGACACCCGCGGATTGCTCGGACCGCTGCGGGTGTAATTTGTGACGAAGGAGTCGTGAATGTGCGTATCTGATGCCCAGGTAACCAGACCCGGGAGCGCTCTTCGCCAACTGTCTACGCTAGACAGATTCCTACCTCTGTGGATCTTCATCGCTATGGCGCTGGGTCTCGGCCTGGGCTATGCGTACCCGGGCGTAGCGAAAGTACTGGATGCTGCCAGGATCAGCACGGTATCGCTGCCGATTGCACTGGGCCTGCTCTGGATGATGTACCCGGTGCTGGCCCGCGTGAAATACGAGGAACTGGGCAAGGTGAAGCAGGCCGGCGGTATGTTCACAGTGTCGCTGATCCAGAACTGGCTGGTGGGGCCGCTCATTATGTTCGCTGTGGCCTGGCTGCTCTTGCCAGACATGCCGGAGTACCGCACCGGGCTGATCATCGTGGGGCTGGCTCGGTGCATAGCGATGGTGTTGGTGTGGAACATGCTGGCCGGCGGCGATAGCGAGTACTGCGCGGTGCTGGTGGCGCTAAACTCGGTTTTCCAGGTGCTGTTCTATGCCGTGTTGGGATACTTCTACGTAGCGGTGCTGCCGGTGTGGCTGGGACTGGGTGGCGCGCAGGCGATCCGCATCGAGTTCTGGGACGTGGCCACCTCGGTGATGGTGTTCCTTGGAATTCCGCTGGTGGCTGGAATGGTGACCCGCTACGTCGGCATCAAAGCAGGTGGTCGGGCGTGGTACGAGGGCGAACTCATGCCCCGGCTTGCACCCACAGCTCTACTGGCCCTCTTGTTCACCATTGTGGTGATGTTCTCGCTCAAGGGCGAGGTGATTCTCCGACTGCCGCTGGACGTGGTGCGCATCGCGATCCCGCTGCTGGGCTACTTCGGCATCATGTTCGCCGTTTCGTACCTAATGTCGTGGAGGTTGGGTTTCAAATACCGTGAAACAGTGACGCTCTCCTTTACCGCTGCCTCCAATAACTTCGAGCTGGCTATCGCGGTGGCGGTCGGCGTCTTCGGCATTGCGTCGGGACAAGCGCTGGCGGCGGTGGTGGGACCGCTGATCGAGGTGCCGGTGCTGGTGGGATTGGTTTATGTTTCGCTCTGGCTCAAACAGATCCTTTTCAGTGGTGAATCCAAGAACATTGGCGTCACGACACCCTAGGAGTAGCTGCGTATGACCCGCGGCTACCATGACACGAGCTTACGTCACTCATCTTACTAAATGGAGGCGATCGTGGACGAGCAAGAGATCAAGAAGGCAATCCGTCAGAGGTATGCCGCCAAAGCTATCGAAGCTGGTGGTTGCTGTGGACGCTCCAATCCGGACTCCAAAGATCGGGCTAGAAGACTCTACGACGAAACCGAGCTAGCTGGTTTGCCGGATAGCGTTACATCGGTCTCTTTGGGCTGTGGCAATCCCCTGGCGCTGGCTGAGTTGCGGCCTGGCCAGGTCGTCCTCGACCTCGGATCTGGTGGAGGCATCGATTGCTTCTTGGCTGCCAGCCGGGTGGGGGACTCAGGGCGTGTCATTGGTCTGGATATGTCGGCAGAAATGGTGGCTCTGGCGACCGAGAATGCCAGGAAGCTCGGCGTGAACAACGTGGAGTTTCGCCTCGGTGAAATTGAGGCTATACCGGTGGACAGCGGGACCGTCGACCTGGTGATCTCCAACTGCGTGATCTGCCTCTCTCCCAATAAGGACATGGTGTTCAACGAGGCATTTCGGGTTCTGAAGCCCGGCGGCAGACTGCACGTCTCGGACGAAGCCTGGGAAGATGGGCGAGGCTACAATGGAACCGATCCGGTTGGGGATTGGACCAAGTGTTTGGCAGGTGCCATTGAGCGCAACGTCTATCTAAGCAAGGTGCGAGCGGCTGGCTTTGGTCCGGTCGAAGTGGTTGAAGAAGCTCGACGCGAGCGACACTCGGGAGAGCGTGAGGGCCTGCTTAGCATCAAAGTCAGGGCGGTCAAACCGTAACCCCAGCCATTCGAAGAGTGAGGCCCATCTCTAACGCAGATATTCTGGAGGGAAAACAAGTTTTGGCTATGGATGGAGACCAGCAAAGGGATTTCGGCACTGCATCCGTCGAACTCTTCGACGCGCCGATGTGTTGCTCGACTGGGCTATGTGGGCCGACGTTAGACCAGACTTTGCTGGACGTCAATGAGATGGTCACGATCCTCAAGGCCGAGGGTGTGGGGGTAGAACGTTACCAGATGAGCACCCACTCGGCAGCGTTCCTGAGAAACGCCGAGGTTATGCGCCTGGTTCGGGAGCAGAAGATGGCTGCGCTGCCCATTACGGTCGTCGATGGCCGAGTGATCAAGTCTGGGTCGTATCCCACCGTGGTAGAAGTCAGAGCGGCATTGAAAGGGACCCCGGCTTGAACAGGCAGTTCGTATTCTTTTCCGGCAAAGGGGGAGTTGGCAAGAGCAGCATGGCCAGCGCCAATGCCGTGTATCACGCGGAAGCGGGGCTGCGTACCTTGATTGTGACCACCGATCCGGCACCTAACTTGTCGGACGTGTTTGAACAGCCTATCGGCCACAGCATCACTGCGATTCAAGGCGTCCACAACCTATGGGCAATGGAGATAGATCCTGATTCTGCCACCCAGGAATACAAGGATCGAGCTCTGGCCCCTATCCGTGCGGCATTTCCGGCCGAGATGGTGCAGGTGATCGAAGAGCAAATGAACGGCCCTTGCACGACGGAAGTGGCCGCCTTCGACCGCTTTACTGACTTCCTCGATGGGCTTTCCGTGGATGGCCAGGCCTTCAATATGGTGATCTTTGATACAGCCCCTACTGGCCACACCTTGCGCCTACTCGAGCTGCCAGCCGCCTGGAGTCACTTCATCGAGGAAGCAGCGCAGGGGAGCGGACAGACCTGTATAGGACCGGCTGCCGCGGTTCAAGAGGCAAAACTGAAATACGCCCGCGCGATAGCGACGATGCGCGACCCTGCGCAGACCACTTTCGTCTTCGTTCTGCAGCCAGAAGACACGGCCATCAAAGAAACTAAGCGAGCTATCGCCGAACTGGGCAAACTGGACATTCAAACTTATCAACTGATCGTCAACGGCATATTCCCTCGAACAGAAGCGGCGAATCCATTTTTCGCCCAGCGGGTGAAAATGCAGGAAGGCTACTTGCAGCAGATAGGCCGCGAATTTCCCCTCCCGACGCAGCGCGTCTCGTTACTGAACAGAGAGATCAGGGGAATAGCTCGTTTGCGCGAAGTTGCGAAAAGGTTGTACTCAGCTAGTTTCATCGCCGAGGCAGAGATATCTGGTGATGGAAAACTAGAAGCGAGCGGCACAACACGCGTCGTTCCTTCTTGTCGCTCCGAGGTGCATGAGCGCATTCTGCCGAATGGTCGAACCCGCCTCATCTTCTTTGTCGGCAAGGGCGGCGTGGGGAAGACGGCGGCTTCGTGCATCACGGCGATCTGGCTGGCGCGACTGGGCTACCGCACGCTTCTGCTCACGACAGATCCGGCCGCCCATCTCGGCGACGTCCTCGGCCTTCATGTGAGCGACGAGGTTGCTCAGATCACGGAGGTGCCGAGCCTGTGGGTCGCCAATATCGACCCGAAGAGTGCTGCTCAAGCCTACAAAGACCGTATTCTCGATGACGCGCGCCGGCGAGGCCGTCCGCCAAAGGCCATCGAAGCTATGGCCGAGGAGCTCGACTCTCCTTGCACCGAAGAAATGGCTGCGTTCGACAGATTCGTCGACTTCGCCTCGCAGGACGAATGGGCAGCCATCGTGTTTGACACGGCCCCTACTGGACATACCCTGCGTCTGCTGGAACTCCCGTTCGATTGGGGCAATCAGCTCGATGCGAAGGTATTTGTTTCCGTGGACAGTGCGGCTGACGACGAGGTCGCTAAGAAGCGTTTTGGCCGAGTGATCGAGACAATGCGCGATCCTGCTCGTTGCACTTTCGCCTTCGTGATGTATCCCGAGTGCACGCCGGTCATCGAGGCGTATCGGGCCAGCGAAGAGCTGCGCACACTCGGTATCCAACCAAGTTTGGTAGTCGCCAATCTCGTTCTCCCGCACGAGCAATGCACCAGTTCGTTTACGCGTGCCCGACGTGCGATGCAGGAGAAATATCTGGCGCTCATAGCGGAACGCTTTTCCGTGCCCGTGCTGGAAATACCGTTAGTGCCGGGCGAGGTGAGGGGGATAGACGTGCTCACCACACTTGGCAAGCAAGTCCTTGGTGGTGAAGAGGTCGTGGGCAAAAGAGCCTGCCCCCGCCGCTGAACCAAGCAACACCCTGATCAGGCTTTGTGCGTGCCGTTGGAATCCGGGTGGCGAGTGTGGCTTGAGAGGATGAAGGATAATGCGAATAGCTCTATTCAGCGATGTGCACAGTAATTTGCCTGCTTTGGAGGCAGTGTTGCGTGACATCAAAACGCGAGGGGCCGACGGCGTGTACTGTCTGGGTGACCTCGTCGGCTATGCCCCATTTCCCAACGAAGTGATAGACGTCATCAGGCGCGAGGGCATCCCGACCATCTTAGGCAACTATGACGACGGGGTGGGTTTCGACCGTGACGAATGCGGCTGTGCCTACCGGAAACCGGAGGAGAAACGCCTGGGGGAAATATCCTTCCAGTGGACCAAGGCCCACGTCACTCCAGAGAACAAGGGCTTTCTACGGGGCCTGCACGGGGAACTACGCCTGGAAGTCGATGGCAAACGCATCCTCTTGGTGCACGGTAGCCCGCGCAGGATCAACGAATACCTGTTCGAGGACAGGCCTCTTTCCAGCTTCCGGCGACTGGCGGCTTCAGCACAAGCCGACGTGGTGGTCTACGGCCACACTCACCGTCCATACGTGAAAACGGCGGATGGGGTTCTCTTCGTGAACGTGGGATCTACCGGAAAACCTAAAGACGGCGACCCGAGAGCCTGTTATGCCCTTCTCGAGGTGCAGGCGGGGAAAGTGGACGTGAACTTCCAGCGGGTGCCATATGACTTGACGGCGGTGGCGTCGGCAATTCGCAAGAGCGGCCTGCCATTTCAGTTCGCCGAGCAAATCGAGCGAGGTGGGGGCCTCGCCTGAGATTGGCCGGGGGAAAGGATTGCGGAGGTGCGCAAGCCGGCCCCACCCCAGGGCGGACAGGGGACGTCCGCCCCTACGCCTGATACTGCCCACCTTACCGAAGCGGCCTCGTTTGACGGGCATGAGATGGGGGGCATCCTATGACTGGAGCCTTCTATAGAATCCTGCCGGTCTTCCTAGTGGCCCTGACGTCTTTGCTGCCCGCCTGCTCAGCCGACGAGGCCGGGGTGCGGGTGAGCCTGGCCAAGATCGCCACGGGTGAGAAGCACATACCGGATAGGCCCGAAAGGGGAGCGCTGAAGATCGCCGTGGCGGCTATGGTTACCCCACGGGAGACCCTGGACGTATACCGTGAGATACTGGATTACGTGGGCGAGAAGCTGGGCCGCCCGGTGGAACTGGTGCAACGAAAGACCTACGCCGAGGTAAACGATCTGTTGAGGCGGCGTCTGATCGACGCTGCATTCATTTGCACGCAAGCTTACGTGGAGGGTAAGCGGGATTTCGGAATAGAGCTGGTCGTGGCGCCGGCAGTGAGAGGCCAGGCCGTCTACTACGGGTATATCATCGTTCACCGTGACAGCGCTGCCAAGAATCTGGAAGACCTCCAAGGAAAGACCTTCGCCTTCTCAGATCCGATGTCCAATACCGGAAAGCTCTTCCCTACCTACCTGTTGGCCCAGATAGGCGAAACGCCTGACACCTTCTTCTCCAGATACGTGTTTACCTATGCCCACAGTAACCCCGTACGCAGCGTGGCCCAGGGGCTGGTGGACGGAGCGGCTGTGGACAGCCTGGTCTGGGACTACGCAAACGCCACCGATCGCGGGCAGACCTCGCGAACCAATATTATCTACAAGCCGACGTCAGCTACGGGGATGGCCAGTACTCGAACACATAGCGGATGACTCTGTCGGCTTGTTCGGCAGTGCCTATCTTACCCCACGAAGGCATATACACGGCGCCGGTTCTTGCATCCTCGGTATGCTTGCCGTCTAGCACGATCCTTCTCACCTTCTCGGCTGTGTCGTACCGCGCCCTGAAGTCGGGGCCTCCGAGAGGAGAAAAGGCGTGGGACGTAGCACCGCCTGCGCTCGCGCCGCTGGTGCCTTCATAGAGCCAGACGCCACACTAGGACGCCTGACTTAGATCGCCTGTCGAAACTCGGGGCCGCTGGTGCCGACGCTGGCCCAACGTGGCCGGGGAACGTACAAAGCGCGAATTAGCAAGGCCAGTTCTTTGCCAGCCGCTAGCTTTGCCAGACACGCATCTGCTCCGGCCTCGAACGACGCTCGCCGATACTCCCGGTTGTCTTCTTCGAGCAGGACGATAATCTTTGTCTCAGGCATTCGCGCCTTGATCAAGCGGAGAGTCTCCAGCGTCGTTAGCCCAGGCAAGGTGATGTCCATGACCACGACGTCAGGGCCAAGCTGCAACGCCTTGGCGAGGGCATCTTCGCCACAGCACGCCTCGCCCACAAGCTCGGATTCTGGGTCGCAGGCCAGGAACTCCTTCAACAGTGTTCGAAATGGAAGGTAATCGTCGGCCACCAAGGTCTTGATGCTTGCCATTTGATCCCCACCTGTCAATGCACTAAGCGACTGAACGCACGATGTTCGGGCTGGGACCGGAAAAGACCGAGGGCTCGGCGCAAGGCCAAGCCCATCCAATCATTGGAGGAATGCCACTTCGTCGTTGGCACATCGGGCGTTGCCGGCAAACAGCAACGTCTGCCGACATCACGACTGCTAGCTAGGGGAGGCTCTTAAGGTACTGTATGATGTCCGCCAAGCTCTGATCGTTCAAGTCAGTAGGCATGAAACTGGGCATAGGGTGCCGGCCAGATCGCACGACAACCGCGATTGATTCGTCGGTCGGATACTGCGTCCTGAAGGAGGTCGTGTTGTGAGGTGGGGCGATGCCCGCCTCCTTCGCGTGACATCCGATGCATTGGCTTACATACAATTGTTGTCCACGCGCCGCACTCCCGCCGATCGGCAACCCAGGCGAAGTAGCAGCAACGGCAAACGGCGCGGGGCCGGTTCCTATCCCAAATAACATGCCAAGAAGGGGCGCCACCATCACAACCATGGCTAGGACGATGATTGCGTGTCTGAGCCTCATGTTCACGTTCCTTTCCGGTCGACAGCCGCCCACGTGGACGGCTCTCCTCCCTGTAGATGTGTTTCGAGCCATGCGGCCAACTCGACGGCGGATCGGCAGGCCTCGCAAAGCGTCTGCCGATCGGCGGCCAGGAAAGGCGCACCGCAGCGGGCACAGGTCGCGTTGGGTTGTTGCGCCAGGACGCGTGGTTGCCCATCGGCTGCGTGGTCCAAAGCGGAACCATAGTCAGCGGCCAGGCCAGGCAACAAGTCGTCGGCGAGAGCCAGGACGTACAATGCGAGCTTGCTGCGCAGATGGCTCAGAACCTCGCGACGCGAAACAACATCGTCTCCACGTGGCCAGCAGTCGTTTGACGTGCCGTCTGCATGGAGATTCTGGCATCCGCATCCGTCCGCCCGAGGTGCTTCCTCAGGCGCCAGTCGCCCCAGTAGACCTAGTATGCTCACGCGTTGCCTCCTGTCGTGGCCAAGCTCTCGCCGTGAAGCTGATTGAGCAGGTCTGCCTCTTCGTACAGAAAACCGGATGTCAGCGCGGCGAGGGCAGCGAAAAAGGGGTGCCGGGCCTGCCCTTCAACCAGGCAGCAGTAGCCCGGCACCCAAGCTAGGAGGTGATGGTTGAGAAAAGTCCGCTGACGATGGAGTGCGTGCGACGCGGCGCTTGAAGTAGCATCCTGCCAGGCCTGCGCCTCCGCCAGACATAGGAGTCTCATAAAGTCAAGCTCCGTGCTGATGTGGTCAGGGAGTGCCTCTACTGCGGCTGACGTCTCGAAGCCTGCTTCGGCGTAGCAGCGCTGCGCGTCCAGTGCAGCATCTCCCCACAGAGAGGGGGCCGTCTGTGCGTAGGTCGCGTATCCCGCCGGTTCAGGATACGTGCGTGATGGCCAGTTCCCAGCGCCCCACCCTGGGCTGACAGAGACGTCCGCCCCTACGGTTTCATAACCCGCACCTGGGAATGGCACACGCGTTCTGGCTTGGACGGATTCGTAAGGCGGCAGATAGCCCTCGCCGGGGCCGACGAATAGCCGAGTGTGCTCTATCGCCAGTGGTTCTTGCAGCACGTGAGCGTCAATGCAATTGGCAATGCGCCGAAGGTGCTTAGCGTACTTCCTTGAGCAAGGATAAGCCTCGGCGAAACTGACCATAGTGCCATCGCGAATGAGACGGACCAATCGAGAAGACGGACGGTCTCCGAAGGCCCCCGAGAGAAAGGAATAGAAGGTTGCTCGGGATGCGGCGTACATCCGTCTTTCGCAAAACATCGCCAAGCCGCTTTCAGACTCTTGCTGCATTTCGCTCTCGTTTCTGCACGCGGGGCTATACACGATAGACTCGCACGCAGACCTCCTTGTGCATTGCTTGGCCCGAGATAGGATCGGCGCCGGGTAAGCGAAACTGCCCGTCGGCGGTGCCGCGCTTACTGGCGTAGCGGCCAAAGCCCCAGTGGCCAAAGCCGTGCTGCCAACCTACCACTTCGGGATGAATTCCCTCGGTCACATGCACTCTTGCTCTGTCTTTGCCGTATGGCGACTCTACCCAGACCTCGTCGCCGTCGCGAATACCCAGCCGCTCGGCGGTGCGTTTGTTCATGCGCAGCCGATTCTCGGGCTCGATGCCGAGCAGGTAAGGGTTGTTCATTGTTCGGGAGTGGGTGTGAGACGCCTCTTTCCAGTTGACGAGGAACAGTGGATAACGCTCGTCGGGCCACCAGTCGCGGGGCGAGTAGGCTGGCAAACCATCTATGGCACTGCCGTTTGCATCGCGCTTTTTGGCCAGTGTGTCGGAATAGAGTTCAAGCTTGCCAGAAGCAGTGGCGAACCCCTTGTGGGTTTTCCCGGCGACCCGCACACCTACCAGTTTGCCGTCTTTGTCGCGGACGGAGCCAGTCTGACTGTCGACCGTGGCTCCCTCGGGCGATGCCACTTCGGCCTTGTGTTTCTCGTACTGGGTGCCCTTGAGATCCATCCATACGGCGCCCGGCCGCTGGCGAAGCTCCGCCAGGGTCATTTTCGCCGCACTGCCCTCGATCATCTTACTCACGTAATCGTCATAACGCAGGTCTTTGAAGAAGGGATTCCCATCAGAATCGCGCAGATCTAGCCGGCGGCCCAGCTCAATGACTATGTCATACTCGGGCGGTTGCCCGAAGATGGGCTTTACGACGGGTTGGCGGAGTGTAATGACTGGCCAGGTGACCCACTGGCCCAGCAATTCGTATCGCTCCAGATACGTCGTGCCGGGCAGGACAATATCGGCGAGCTCCGCCGTCTCGCTCAGGTAGTTGTCTACGACCGCCAAGAACTCAAGCTTCGAGAGGGCATCGATCACCTTCTGCGTGCCGGGAATGGAGAGCACAAGGTTCTGGAAGAAAACCATCCCCACTCGAACCGGGTAGGGGCCGGCGCCATCCAATATGCGGTTGATGGCGTCAGGGTAAACTCCCGACCCGTGGCCCATCGGATACCGCTCCAGGCCGTCAAACCGCGGCTTATCGGTTTTCTTGAACTTGATCGGCGGATGAGCGCCACCACCCTTTTGAGGGATGATCAGAGTGCCGGGCTTGTCGACGTTGCCCGTGAGGGCGACCAGCATCGTGATGGCGCGGCCGCCCTGAACCGCGTTGGAGTGCTGGCCTGGCCCGGACCACACGTCGACTACCGCAGGCTTTGTGGTTGCGAGCTCGTAGGCAACCCTGCGGATGGTGTTGGCGGGCACCGAGGTGATTTTCTCGGCCCACTCGGGCGTCTTATCGGCAACGTACTGAGCATAGCGGTCGAAGCCGACAGCCCAATCTCGAATGAAAGCCTCGTCCTGAAGCTTCTCCTTGACGATGTAGTGGCCCATGGCCAGTGCCAGAGCGCCGTCGGTAGAGGGACGCAGCGGGATCCATTCGTGCGCTCGGGCGGCGGTGAAGCTCAGATACGGGTCGACAACCACAAGCTTGGCGCCGTTTTCAAATCCGTTGGCGAAGATGCGCGGCAGGTGGCTCCACTTGGTCGCCGATAGAGGGTTCCAGCCGAACAGCAGCATGTAACGGGTGTTGGCAAAATCGCCTAGCGGACGGTCGTGACCGATCACGGACTTGAACGACGCCTTGCGCGAGACATCGCACAGGTTGGAGTGCATGTTCAGGTTGGGAGTGCCATAAAGACCGCAGAAGTCCTGCTGGATGTCGACGAAGCTGTTATCCTCAGTAAACCAAAGCAACGCCTCGGGCGTTCCCGCGTCCCGCAAAGCGCGCAGCCGCCCTGCGATCTCGTCAAGCGCCTCGTCCCAACTGATCTCCCGCCAGCGGGGATCGATGCCCTTGCCCTTAACGGGATTAGTCCGACGCAGAGGACGTTTGACACGATCGGGATCGTAAAGAGCCATCGGGCCGGCGTTTCCCTTAGGGCACATGGCCGCGCCAGGGGAGCGTTTACGCCAGAAATCGGCAGAAACATTGGTCACGCCGACCGGATTCATCGGATTAGGCTCGATCTTGACAAGCTTGCCATCCACCACATGGCACAGGATGCCCGTGGTACCACCGCACATGTTGCAGCAACTGGCGATCCATTCGTCCTGCACAGCAGCCTGCGCCTCGGCACCTCCGGCTGCAGTCGTCGCGGACACGAGACGATTGGCGCCGGCCGCCGCTCCCAGTGTCGCGGCCGAAAGCGCCAGGAAACGGCGCCGACTGAGGCGGGCGTTCAATGTATCAAGCATCGATTCAGATCCCCCTATTTCGAGAGTAGTCCAAGTGCTCGGCTGTTTCTTCCTCGACCGGCAGAAGGCTTAGGCCAAGGGTCAAGAGAATGACGCAGAAGGCCACAACGCCAGCACTGCTTACCCATTCGATAACGCTGGGCGCGTAATAGGTCGACAATCTCCCGGCCTCCGAGCTGCCGCCGGGGCCAAATCCCAGCGGGAAGACGGGCGAGCTAGCGTAGGAGCTGAAGAGAACAACCCCCGGGCTCGCCACGCTGGCAAGGATGAATACGAGCACAACAGCTCCCGCCCCGGCCAGCGCCCGTGCGGCGCCTATCCAGGCCGGCCGCCCCGGTCCACGCCCCAGGCCGATGGTGGCCAGGAGCAAGCATAGGATCACGATGCTCCCTGCTACAAGCAGCCAGGGCCGCATCATTGCCACGTAGTCAAGACCAGCGATGGCAAGGCCCTGGCCGTAGGCTTCCGGCAGCCCCTCGAGCACGGGTACCGTGAGGGGTGGGATGACGATGTTGAGGCGGACGCCGAAGATGCCGGCCACGATGAGAAAGCCGGCAATGCCCACCCAGCCAGCAGACCTGCCTGTGCGGGGAAAGAGAATCAGGATCAGGGGCAGCAGGGCGCCGATGAGGAGTTGCTGGACCCAGAAGACCCACCAGAAGGGGCCGGCTATTATCGCCTGATAGGTGGCGATCAGATCCGGCACGCTGCCGTAAAGGGCGACCAGCATTTCGATGGCGAGCAACAGGAGGTCCAAGGCGAGGATGCCAGCAACCAGCTTGCCCAGGCCGGCCAGCATCGCCCGGTACTCTTCCGCCCGACGGCCGGCGGAAAGTGAGGCCAAGAAGAGTAGCAGTCCCCCACCTGAAGCAAACGCCGAAACCAGAAAGATGACGGGGAAAAGCCCGCTGTACCAATAGGGCCGGGCCTCGACGACGGCGAAGATAGCGCCGGTCCCCCCGTGAACGAAGATGGCCACGGGGATACCAATCGCGCCGAGGATCCGCACCCAGCGCGAATCTTGCCGATCGGCCTCTTCTGAGACGTCCCTGCTACCCAGAGCAAGAAACCGAGCCACCTGAGCCTTCAGATCGGCGCCTCGGCTTCGCAAAACGAGGTCTCGTCGCATCAACAACCACAACTCGGCAAGCAGGATGACCAGGTAGAGGAGGTAGAAGTGAATCTCCCACTCAAGGACCGAGCTCTGGTTACGATTGAAGAACACCGTCCAAAAACGGTCCACGTGTCCCAGGTCCAGCAGAATGAAAATCAGCCCGCCTGCCAGGGCCACGAAGGCAGAGAACACGGCCAGACGACCGATGGGCTCGTAGCGCTTGATCCCGAACACGTAGATCAGCGTCGAAAGCAGAAAGGAGCCGGCCGACAGGCCTATAAAATAGATGTAGAGTGCCACCCAAAGTCCCCACCCTATCAAGTTACTGAGGGCTGTGACCGCGAGCCCTTCTGTCAGGCGGTAGTAGAGAGCCACCAACCCAACGGCGAAGACGGTAAGCAGCGCCACCCAGTAAGCGAACAACACGAGCCCCGACCGAGGGGTCTGCGATTGAGCGAATGCTTGCTGCATTTTCTCCTCCTCTAGCCCTGCAGATAGTAGACTGACGGCCCAGTACCTAGCTCTTCCTTAAGCCGAAAGCCCCGGCGGGCAACGATGATCCGAGAGACTTCGCTCTCAGGATCGTTGAGATCACCGAAAATTCGGGCGCGCCCCATACAGGTTTGCACGCAAGCTGGCTCGAGTCCCTGCTGGATACGGTGTAAGCAGAAGTGACATTTGCGCACGTTGCCTATGGGGGAGCGCCCTTCCTGGCGCGGCCACTCGCGCGCATACTCACGTGAAGGGATGACCTCAAAGCCATTCAGCGGCTCGTAGTAGTTCTCGCCGAAGTCGAAGGAGCGGGCACCGTAGGGGCAGGCCGTCATGCAGTACCGACAGCCGATACATCGCTGGTAGTCGATAGTCACGATGCCATCCTCGGCGCGCTTGTAGGTCGCTGCTACGGGACACACTTTGGCGCAGGGTGGCTTTTCGCACTGCATACAGGGTCTTGGCAAGAAGACTCGCCGCGTGCTTGGGTAGGAGCCGAGGTCCTGTTTAATCACGATGTTGTAAGCTACGCCCGGTGGTGTACGGTTCTCTTGCTTGCACGCGATCGTGCAGGCATCACACCCGACGCAGCGACGCAGATCAATAACCATTACATAACGCTTTTTTGCACCGGCCATACTTCCTCCTCGAAATGGTTGCCGTCGCCGTTCGTAGCCATTCACGTTGTCGATGCCATGACGACCCACGTAGCCGCGTGCCGGTCGGCGACGCCTTTCTTAGGCAACCTGACTAAGACCGATTCCGACATTAGTATGCAAGTTGCGCGAGTTAGCGCCAATCGTGAACGCATCGATTTAGATACAAAAAGACGCTATCTTTTGGATAGCGCCTTACCCGATTGGAGGTACTCGGACGTACATTCGTTCAGGTATCGGATGCGGCAATCAAGCCCCTTCGGTAGGCATGATGCATCAGGGCCGCCCGGCTATGCAAGCCGAGCTTCTCCATTATGTTGGCGCAGTGGGTTTGGACCGTACTGCTGGTAATGGTCAGGGCGACGGCGATCTCGTGATTCGTGCGGCCGGATGCAATCAGGCGTAGCACCTGTTGCTCGCGCTCGGTCAGGCAATCGTAGCTGCGGCTCTCTTCGCCACTCCTTACCCGCTTGAGGTAGTCCTTAACAAGTCGCTTGGTCAAGGAGGGAAGAAGATAGACTTCCCCCTCTCGAACAGCTCTCAGCGCGGCAAGGAGCTCGGCGGAGCGAGCGCCCTTCAAGACGTAGCCGGAGGCTCCGGCGGCGAGCACCTGGAAGAAATAGTCGTCGCTGTCGTGAACCGTGAGCGCAAGAACGTGGATATGAGGGTGCTCGCGCTTTATCCGGAGGGTGGCCTCGAGGCCATCGACCCGAGGCATGTCTAAGTCCATAAGAACGATGTCGGGCTGCAAACGGGCAGCGAGGTCGATGGCTTCGGATCCGTCCGCTGCTTCGCCAATCACCTCGATATCAGGCTGTGCCGCAAGCAGCATCAATAGGCCTTCCCGGACAATGGCATGATCGTCTACCAAAAGCACGCGGATCTTCGTCATGCGGAATCACCACCTTGCTGTATGGGAATGCGCGCCAAGACGCGAGTCCCTTGACCCGGGGCGCTTTCGACGTGAACGGATCCACCGAGTAGCGCGGCACGTTCCTGCATACCTAGTAACCCGACGCCGCCAAGCTCCGTCCCAACCTTCGCGATTACGCGTTCGACGTCGAAACCAGATCCATCGTCGCTGGCGAGGATGGAGATGAACCCGTCGGTCTGCTGGATCTCAATGCGCATGGTGTTGGCGTGAGAGTGCTTGGCGACGTTGTTGATCGCCTCCTGGACAATTCGGAAGACGGTGGTCTCTACCAAGGGAGCCAGCCGGCGGTCAAGGCCGATCCCCTGAACGTCGACGTCCACGTCGAGTGGGTCAAGTCGGTGCTCCGCGTACCACCGAATGGCCGGTGCAAGGCCCAGGCTGTCGAGCGCAAGAGGCCGCAAGTCGACAATGAGGCGACGTACCTCGGCAAGAGAGCCCGACAGAAGGTCGCGGGTTCTGGCCAGTTGGCGTCGCACCTCGCCGAGTTCAGGGGGAATGGCGATTTCGGCGGCTTCGAGATTCATAAGCAACACCGTCAGGCCCTGGGCCATGTCGTCGTGCAATTCTCTGGCGATGCGCCGGCGCTCGTCCTCCTGGGCAGCAATGATCCTTTCCAAGAGATGCGTGCGTAGAGCCTCACGCTGCCTCAACTCCTCCCAAAGTCTGGCGTTCTCTACTGCAACGCCGATTTGGTGTCCAATAGATCGAAGGATAGACAACTGCTCTTCGCTAAAGGGATAAGCACCTGGGCCGGCGACGTGGAGCACACCAAGGGGAGCATCTTTGGAGATGATGGGCACGCACACGCCAGCTTGCAGGTTATCAACGGCATCTGCGGAGCGCTTCATCCTCGGGCAGGCCGAGGAAATGTCTGACACGACGCGCGAGCGACCCGATGCAAACACATCCCAGCAGAGGCATTGCTCGGTCTCAGAGCACGGCTCGATATCAGACGGCCGCCAACTCAAGCCAGACGTGGCGGCGAAAACCAGGCGCTGGGATGTGGGGTCGTGCAGAAGGATCGCGCCGACGCCAAGCTCCACAACCTCCAGGACCTTCTCCAGCGAGGCGGACAGTAACTCCTCACGACTCGAAGGGCGGGCGATGGCTGTGGCGACTGCATTGAGCGCCGCCAGCTCACGGTTCCGGCGAAGGATCTGTTGACTGTAGCGGGCGAGGTGGGTTGTCATCGTGTTGAAGGCGTGGCTGAGATGACCGATCTCGTCGCGAGTCCACACCCGAGCCTGACGACCCAGGTCGCCGGCCGTCACGGCTTCCGCAACACGCACTAGTTCGCCGATCGGGCGTGTCAAGACAACGGTGAGGAGGAACGCCAGGGCGAGGCCCGCCAAAGAAGCGAGGAGGGTGGCCTCGAGGAGCTGCTGGGTTGTGACTGCGATCAGGGAGCGTAGTCGGATATCGGACATTCCTACTCGGACTGTCCCGGCCCTACCCTCCAGAATGGGCACAGCGACGTCGCGAACACGCCCCTCTTCAGTTTCCAAAATCACCATGCGATATCGTGCACCTGGCTCGACCGAGTTTGCCTCCGCCAGGTCACGGGGCAATCCCCGGGTGAAGCTGTGAGCGAGTACGGCGCCATCCGGATCGAGAACAAAGGCATAGCGAACGTCCTCGTTGTCCTCAACTGTGTCGCGAACGAGCTGGTGCAAGGCAAAGGAGTTGTTAGTGAGAACATAGTCAGTGGCCCTGGCAGAAGCGAAACGCGCAATAGACTCGCCGCGCTTCGCCAATTCCTCCCCAAGCGTCAACTCCTGGCTGGCTCGCATCTGAATGGTGACTCCCCCACCCAACAGCAGCGCAAGCCCAACGACGATGCCCATTATTTTGGCCCTGATGCTGAAGGCGCCGAGCAACGACCCAGCAAACAGCCAAAAGCGCCCGGCCTTCATCTTTGCCACCTGACCACATTGGCCATCTGGCGCATCGAGTCGTACGCCTGGCCGTCGAGTGTAACAAAGCGATCGATCAACAAATTTTCCAGAATGGTACGGCCACGCTCGTCCCTATGCATACCGCTTAGCACTGACGTGAACTGATCTTTGAACTGGCTGCTTAGACGCGGATGGACTACAACGGGAGGTATCCCGTAGGGTCCGAGGCGATCGATAATGCGTGTCTTCCCGCTGTATTGGGGGTTGCGTGCAATGGTGTAATCGTAGACCAGGCTATCCACAGCGGCGGCGTCCACCACTTTGTCGGCTACGGCCTGGATGGAATTGTCGTGGCTATAGGTAAATACAGACTTGCGGAAAAACGATTCAGGCGTCTCGCCAATCAGCCAGAGGGCATAGGTAGGAGCACGTCTCCCCGAATTGGAGAGGGGATCCGAGAAGGCGAAGGAGCTAGCCCGCAAGTCCTCGACCCGCTGCGCATCCTTATCGCGATGCACAATGATGTAGGAGAAATAGGTTGTTTGGCCACGCATCTGGGGCGCGAGCAGTAACTCCATCCCGAAGTCCTTCTCGCCCTCGATGAAGGCGCCACCACAAACAAAGGCCAGGTCCACGCCGCCTGAGCGCACCAAGTCGTTGATCTCGGCATACGTCCGGCGCTGCACCAGTTCCACCGGCCGCCCAAGCTTCTCACCGATATAGCTTATTAGCTCCTGGTAGCCCCGGCGCGTTTCTCGCGGAGAAAGCACGCCAGCTACGGCGACACGTATTGGAACAATGCCGCGCTGAGAAGTCACGTATTGCTGCTCTGATTGCTCATCGGCGAGGCGTATCTGCTGGTACTGCGGACCGCTGCATCCGACGGACGCGATAATCACTGCCAGGAGAAGGCTAGACGCCAGGTTCCGCGCTGTGAAGAGCATAGAAACCTCCACGATGCCCGCAAGATGACGAAGCATTTCCTGGCGATGGCCATCTCGCTCATCTCTAGCCATTGGCAGCGCCGCTAAGGCCGCTGCCCCGTCAGACGAAGCTTGCATCGATTCAGATTATAACGTCGGGGAGACGACGAAGTAAAGTGGATGGGGGCTGGGGCTGCAGCAAGGAGGACAAATCAACTCTGCACAAACGTCGGGACGGTAGCAGATTGCGCTAGCTCAAGGAAAGCAAGTGGTGGTCGCGCCTGCACGCTCGCTTCTCGCGCCAGCAACCGCGCCTGCTGTGAAAGCAGCGCTCTTGCTCCTCGGCTGTTCGCGGAGGCATGTCCCTCAGACACAGGCACTCGTAGAGAACATCGTCAGTTTGCCAGTTCTCACGATAGAATATGCAGGCGTTTCGGTGCCGGCGGAGATTGATGCTGTCGTTGATGACTTGCCTCCAGGAGTCCCAACTCGCGGCATATTATAGCACAAGAAGCAAGCAAGGCAAAGCGCCGGAAGAGCTGACGAAGCTTAGTCTGGATGCTGGTTTGGGACTCCAGAAGTTCTTGGTGCGAAATGGATGCGATGCCCCGCCCCACCCTGGGCGGACAGAGACGTCCGCCCCTACGCCGGTCTGGGCGCGGAGACCGCGCCCCTGCATGCCAGTGCGCTGGCAGAGAGCATCGTCGCAGTTGGCGTCGCCGGCCTGGCAACGAGAGGGCAACCACACAGGGTTGCCCCTACGATGCGCCATCGCAAACGCCGCCTCATTGTGCACAAGGTCGACAGACAGTTGCCGGTCGAAGGTGTCAGGTCCTCACGCGTCGCAGGGCACGTGGGAGGGCGGGCAGGAGGTCTCCCGCAAGGGCTCCGGCTTCGCCGATCTCGTCGCGAACGATCTCGCCGGCGAGGCTGTGCAGGCACACGCCGGCGATAGCGGCCGACAACGGGGGCATCCCCTGGCCCAGAAGACCGGCGATGGCGCCGGCCAGTACGTCGCCGGTGCCCGCCGTGGCCAGCGCCGGATTGGCAGAGGGGTTGATGAAGATCTGGCCTTCGGGTGAGGCCACGATGGTAAACGCGCCCTTCAGCACCACGATACGCCCCCACGTGGTCGCGGCACGGCGCGCAGAGCCAAGCCTGTCTTTTTGGATGTCGCCGACGCCAACGCGCAGCAATCGGGACAGCTCCGCAGGGTGCGGCGTCAGAATCGATTGGCGGGGCAGCCTCTGCCACCAGTTCGGGATGTTGGCGAGGACGTTCAGACCATCGGCGTCGACGACCCAGGGTCGCGACGACAGAGTGACCTGGCGCTGTCCCGAGACCCACTTGAGCAACTGGTCGACAAAGGAGACCGTCTGAGGATGCTGGCCCAGGCCAGGACCCAGCAGGACGACGTCGAAGTTGGGCATGGTGGAAACGAGAGGTTCCAGAGAATCGGTTCCCAGGGCTCCGGGCTCCACGTCGGGCAGCGGGGAGCATATGGCTTCGGTGAGCTTGGTAGCAAGGATCGGGTAGATGGTGCGGGGACAGGCCAGGCTGACGAGTCCGGCACCGACACGCCCGGCGGCGGCGCACGCCAGGGCAGGCGCTCCCACGTAGCTCACCGAGCCCGCGACGACGAGCACCCGCCCGAAAGTCCCCTTGTGACTGTCAAGTGGTCTTGCCGGCAGGTCTCGTCGCACCAGCGTGGGCGTGATCACCTCGGTGGATGCGACGCCCTCGGGCTCCGGTGGCAGGCCGATATCCCCCACCACCAGTTTGCCGACGTAGGATGCGCCGGGGAAGAAGAAGAGGCCGAGCTTGGGGAACGCCAGGGTCACGGTGAGGTCGGCGCGGGGCGTGACCTCGTCCACCGCTCCCGTGTCGGCGTCCATTCCCGTGGGCAGGTCGACGGCGACCACTTTGGCCTCAGGACGTTTGAAGCTGCCGACTGTTTCGAGAATGCTTTTTAGGAAGCCGGTAATGGCGCGGGCTTTGCCCGTGCCCAGGAGTGCGTCGACGATGACGTCAGCCCTGGCCACCGACTGGCGAAGGACGTCGCAGTTGGGGTCCTGGTCGGCGAAGATGGCGGAGATGTGCGCCTGCTGGGTGGTCGCGAAGTTAGCATCGCCTTCGACCTTACGGATCCAGATGTACAAGGTCACGACCGCGCCGGCGTCGTGCAGGTGGACCGCTGCCACCAAGCCGTCCCCGCCGTTGTTGCCGGGTCCCACGAGCACGAGGACGTGCCTATCCCGAAGATCACCCAGCGAATCAAGCATCGCGTCTGCAACGGCTCGGCCAGCGTTGCCCATGAGTATGTTGGTGGTCAGGCCGATGTCAGCGGCGGCGCGATCTATGTGGCGCATCTCCTCGGCGGTCACGATCTTCACGCGGCTTACTCCTGTGTGGCGATCAAGAACTCGATGCCTGGTAAGCGATTGGGCGCGGAGACCGCGCCCCTACGTCGTGGCGACCACGAACGCGATGGCCAGGTTGGCGACTGGGCGCGGAGACCGCGCCCCTACGTCGTGGCGACCACGAACGCGATGGCCAGGTTGGCGACTGGGCGCGGAGACCGCGCCCCTACGTCGTGGCGACCACGAACGCGATGCCAGGTTGGCGACTGGGCGCGGAGACCGCGCCCCTACGTCGTGGCGACCACGAACGC
>JACQUC010000031.1 GCA_016210495.1 Chloroflexota bacterium | reverse complement strand
GGTGCTGCCCGGACATCCCGACCTTGCGTCGCGAGTTGCGGCTTGCCACGGCGCGGCTCCGCCACAAGCGGGAAGTGATTCGTGGCTGTATCCGACACGCTGGTTACCATGTTTAGCTCTCTATGCTCATGTCAGTAGATAGGTAGGACTTCTCACTGGACTACTCCTTCGTTGATTGGTATTCTGTGAGGGGATCTGCTAGGAGTCGATTGATGACTCCACCCCACGCACCCCAGACGGCTAGTGGCACAACGCTGACCAAGGGCTACGCCTTTTAGTGAAGCAATATCCGTGCCACGCCTGCGAGCAGCCGCGTCGCTCCTGGGGCCGGTAGTCCAGGGTAACGGCAGAGTGCGGACTCAGTGGAATGGTTTCGGAAGCGGTGCCTTGCGCATCATTGCCAGGAAAGCCAGGGCCGCAGCCGAGGGACGCACGTCCTTGTGGGAGACGACGCTCAACTCCCGTTCGAGATGGAGGTCCGGGACCGCGACTGTCCTCAACATCCCACTCTCTATTTCGAGGGAGATGCTATAACTGGAAACGAAAGCGATTCCCATTCCGGCCGCCACCGCCCTCTTCACGGCTTCACAGCCGCAAAGCTCGAAGGGATGCCGGATAGCGACACCAACGCGACCAAGCTCCTCCTCGACGATCCTACGAGTGCCTGAGCCAGCCTCGCGCAGGATGAACGGCTCTCGCTCCAACTCCTCAAGCGACACCGATTCTCTCTCAGCAAAGGGATGCCCTGTGGGAACGATTAGTACCAGCGTATCGCGTGCGTAGGGCTGAACGTGCAATTCTGGAAGGAAGCGGGCGCCGACAACGCCGAGGTCCAACTCGTTCCTGAGCACTCGCTCCTCTATCTGCTGGCTGTTGCCGATGGCCAGCGTAAGCTCGACGCCTGGATAGCGTTCGCGGAAGAGAATGACCACCTGTGGGAGCAGGTAGGCCCCTGGCGTGCTTGAGGCCCCAAGCCTGAGATATCCTCTTTGCAGTCCCTCGAGTTCCTGCAGCGCCCTCCTAACTTCATTCGTGAGGCCGAAAACCCGCTGCGCGTAATCGAAGACGATTCGTCCCGCATCCGTAAGATAGACGCGATTACCACGCTGGCCCAGAAGCTTCGCCCCCAGATCCTTCTCCAGACTCTGAACGTGTCGAGATACGGCCGGCTGGCTGATGTACAAATCCTCTGCCGCTCGCGAGTACGAGAGCCGCTTGGCCACCGTGTAGAAGACCTCAAGATGATGGATGTTCATAACCTATAACGTTTCCTGCATAGCTTCTATGCAAAGTTGATATTGGCATTATAACATCAATTGATGTAGGATGTTAACGAATTGGAACACTCGCATCCTCGAATATAGTTCCAGGAGCCATGAAGTGATCGACTACCACCAAAAGATCAAGTTAACTTCTTTCTCGCACGGCGCTGGCTGAGCCTGCAAGATAAGTCCTCAGGACTTGGCGCAGGTTCTGCGCTATCTACCTGTCCCCAAGGATGCCAACCTTCTGGTGGGCGCCAGTACCCTGGATGACGCCGCTGTCTATCGCATCAGCGACGACCTGGCCATCGTTCAGACCGTCGATTTCATCACCCCGGTCGTCGACGACCCATACAGTTTTGGCGCGATAGTCGCCGCCAACGCACTCTCCGATGTCTACGCTATGGGAGCAAAGCCCGTCCTTGCCCTAAATATCGTGGGGTTCCCAGCCAAGACCCTCCCCCTCAGCATCCTGGGAGAGATATTGCGGGGCGGAGCGGATAAGGCGGCCGAGGCGGGGGTGATCATCGTCGGTGGCCACTCTATAGATGACAACGAGCCGAAGTATGGCCTGGCCGTGACCGGCTTCGTGCATCCCGACAAACTGGTGACCAATGCAGGGGCGAAGCCTGGCGACGCCCTTATCCTGACCAAGCCGCTGGGCATAGGTATCATCACCACAGGCATTGACCGGATGATGGTGGATCAGCGGACTTTGGAACGTGTAACGTCGGTGATGAGCGAGCTCAATCGGTCAGCAGCGGACGCGATGGTAAAGGTGGGGGTGGACGCCTGCACCGACGTTACCGGCTTCGGGCTGTTGGGGCATCTGCACGAGATGGCCGAGGCCAGCGGCGTCGGCGCCGAAGTGTCCCTCGAGAAGGTGCCTGTTCTACCGGAAGCGTGGGAACTGGTCGAGAAAGCAGTTGTCCCCGAGGGCACACAGAACAACCATCGTTATCTCGGGGACTACGTGAACTGGCAAGGTCTCAGTCGGGAGGAACAGTTGGTGCTTTGCGACGCGCAGACTTCTGGCGGGCTCCTGATCGCGGTGCCTGAAGAGAAGAAAGTTACACTGTTGGAGACTTTGGTAGCGTCGAGAATAGCCGGTGCCGAAGTGGGACGAATCGTGGACGGCCGTGGCGGCGTAATTCGCGTAAGGCGCTGGTAGAAGGTAACCGCACCGAATGGTGTGGAAACTGGTTATTCCAGGCAGTTCGTGAGCACAGGCATTGATGGCTGGCGCACTGGCTCTTGAGTGCCCAGTGAGCGGTGCGCGTGCAAAGGCGCTACGTGAGGTGGCAACACCTGGTTTGTCAAAGCCAACCCGGATAGGTTGCGTTTGACTGCAAGTATCGGAGCCAGCGGGAACTAACGAAAGGAGCGAGAGATGGCGAAAGAGAACAATGTGAACGTGGATGCCGTTCAAAAGATGGCGCAGGGCATTCAGGCGGACCCGGCCAAGGGTAGGCGGACCAATAAGGTCGAGGGAACGTGGAATCTCACCGAGGGCAACCCCCAGTTCTCCTCGGAGATATCCTTTGAGGGTGGCAAGCTTCTATTAGAGGCGGACCAACCAACTTTCCAAGGCGGCGGAGGGACCAGGCCCGGGCCGATGCACTACGCCCTTTTCGGATTTGCCTCCTGCTTCACGGCGACGTTTGCGACGATGGCCGCCGTGCAGGGTGTGGTGCTGGAGGAGGTGCGGACCTCGGCGGAATTCGAGCTGAACTTTGCCAAGGTGTTTGGCGTTGCCGATTTGCCGATTGTGGAGGAGGTACGGGTCACGCTGGCGGTCAAGAGCGACGCCAGCAGGGAAAAGATCGACGAGGTCCTGAAACTCGCGGAAGAGAGATGCCCTGCGTCCTACTGTCTTGCCAACCCGATTCGATTGACAGCGAAGCTGGAGTAGCCAGAGTCGAGAACCGAGAGTCGGGAGTCGAGGCGCGAGGAGGGGCACGGTGGATTCTCGACTCTCGGAACTCGACTCTCGAGGCGGTGGATTCTCAACTCTCGAGCCTCGATCCTCGACTCTCGACACTACATCAAGGAGGTAACAATTGAAAGTATTGCTAGAGGTCTTCAGGAATACCCCGGCAGGGAAACGCTGACTTACGCTCTCGCAGAACGTCGTGGACGTTGTGTCGGAGCAGCTTGGAAACGACTTCGAGGTGAAGTTTCTGCCGATCTACGCCTGCAAGGAGGCCGACGAGCTCGGGGTCGATGTGGCACCGGCCATCGCCGTGAACAGGCGCATCATCAAGGAGGGCGTGCCTACAAAGGAAGAGATATTGGATCTGATCGAGCGGGCGCGGCCCATCAAGCTCGGCATCGTGCTAACCAAGGCTCCTGTCGGCAGCGAGGACGCCGAGAACGCTTTGGATGCTGGAAGACAGGCTCTGCTGGCCGGCGATGCGGCGAGTCTCTTCCTGTTGAGCGACGGGGTCTGGCTGGCCAAGCGCGGCAAGGCGAACCCGGTAGAGGATAAGCTGGCCGATTTCGTCAGGTTGGGCGGCGAGGTGGTAGTGTCCGGGGAGCATCTCAAAGCGGTGGGGCTTGGCCCGGACCGTCTGATCGACAAGGCGATGGTCGCCGAAGATGGTCTCGGGAGCCTGGTGGATCTGGCCATGGACCAGTGGGATAAGGCGATAATATTCTGAGGTGAGAAGATGGCGAAAACACTAACACTCTTGTTGAATCGCGGACCATTCGTCTCCGAGTACGCCGACCTCGCGGTGAAACTAGCTCTCAAGGCGCGGGAGAAAGGCCACGACGTCAACCTGTACTGCTACGTGGACGGGGTCTGGGCGCCGCACGTGAAGGCCGACAAGCCCTATGAGAACGTGGGCAAGCTCCTGCGAGAGGCACTTGAAAAGGGCGTGAATGTAAAGGTTTGCGCTCGTTGTGCCGATGCGCGGGACGTCACCGCCGCGGACACCATCGAGGGCATTCCGCAGGTCGGGCTCTTCGACTTCATCGACTGGATGAAGCGGTCTGATAAAGTGTTGACGTTTACGGGATAGGGTCGAGAATCGAGGGTCGAGAATCGAGAAACGACCCGCGCCTGCCTCGACTCCCGACTCTCGACTCTAGCAAAGCAAGGAGGATTGATATGAACGAGGAACTGAGATCGCAGTCAGCCGATGCCAAGGCCGACGAACCCTGCGACGACTGCGTCGTCGACGTTGCCAAGCTCAAGGAGCGGCGGCAGCAGCAGGCGCCGAAAGAGAACGCGTGGTCCGCTTTGATCTTGCTGACCCGAGGAACCTATGGGCATTGGGACGATGCCTTCAGCGCCATCCAGGTAGGAAACGCCGTGCTGGCCGTGGAGGAAGGAGCAACTATGCTTTTGCTCGACGACGGCGTGTACTTTGCCGTGCGGGGTCAAGACCCCTCGGACATCGGCATAACCAGCAACACGAGCTTCATCCAGGATTTCATCGACCTCGGCGGCCGCCTGTTGGCCCTGAATACCTCTATGGAGAAGCGCGGGCTGACGAAGCAGGACTTGATGGAGGGGGTGGAGGTTGTTACCCCAACCCAAATGGCCAGAGAGGTCGCTCTGCACCACGTATCGGTGACGTTTTAGTGTCGAGAGTCGAGGGTCGAGAGTCGAGATAGGAGTGGCGAGCGTGGAACGAGGCTTCCGAAAGCTCATAGCGTGGCAGAAGGGACACCAGCTTGTCCTGCTGGTTTACGAGCTAACCGCGCGCCACCCCCCCAGGCACGAACTGTTTGGTCTCACATCGCAGATGCGCAGGGCAGCCGTTTCTGTCCCTGCTAACATTGCTGAGGGCTATACGAGAAGACATCAAGCCGAGTTCCGCCAGGGTCTCAACATCGCAAAAGGCTCGCTTGCAGAGCTTGAATACTACCTCGAGCTCAGCAGGGACCTTGGCTACCTAACAACGGAGAGCTATGATCGGGCGGCTAGTCAACTGGAGGAAGTCGGCAAGATCCTGCACGGGCTGCTACAGTCCCAGCTTTAGTCTCTCGACTCTTATCTCTCGACTCTTGATTCTTCAGGAGGACACGGATGAACGTAGATGAACGACTGGACTGTCTGGGAATGCGTTGTCCCAGACCCATAGTAGAGATGGCCAAAAGAATGAGGAAGATGCAGCCCGGCCAGGTGCTGGAGCTCCTGGCCAACGATCCGGTGGCTAAGAAGGATGTGCCGGGCTGGTGCCAGGAAACGGGCAACGAGTTCCTGGAGCGGGAGGACGTCGAGGGCGTTTTCAGGTTCTATGTGAGGAAGACGTGAGTCGAGAGTCGAGAGACAAGAGTCGAGGGACGAGCCGCGCCTGCCTCGACTCTCGACCCTCGACTCTAACTCACCTCGACCTTTGACCCTACGAGGAGGTTCCATTGGTCAAGAGAGCATCGATAGTCATCTTCAGTGACGAGCTGGATAAGGCATGCGCCGCCTTCACCATCGCCAACGCGGCCGCCGCCTCGGGGATGGAGGTGAACCTCTTTTTCAGTTGTTGGGGAGTGAACGTCGTGAGGCGCAAGGGTCCGCTCTTTCAGGGCGATACCCTGATGAACCGGCTGATGAGCCTCTTGAGCAGGGGCGGGGCCGAGAAGCTGAAGCTTTCCAGGTTCGATTTCTTCGGCCTCGGCTCGTGGATGATGCGGCGGATGATGAAGGAGAAGAACATTCAGTCGATCCCAGAGATGATGGCCGATGCCAAGGACCTGGGCGTGAAGTTCCTCGTCTGCGATAATCCGACGGCCATTATGGGGCTCAAGAGGGAGGACCTCATCGACGAGGTGGACGACATCGTGGGGGCAGCCACCTACGTCCACGAGTCGGCCGGCGCGGAGCTGACGCTGTTCATATAGACAAGGAGAGAAACATGGCACACATAATCAAGATCTATACGACCCCTGCCTGCTCGCACTGCAAAGAGGCCAAACAGTTCTTCGCCGAAAAGGGCCTGGAGTACGAAGAACTGGACGTGGCCTCGAATGCCAGGGCCAGGGTGGAAATGTTCGGGATAGCGCGCACCAGAAGCGTTCCCGTCATCGTCGTCGACGGCCAGGTCTTCGTCGGCTTCGAGGAGAACCTGCCCAGGATCGAGCAGATCATCGGATGAGGCGATCGACATGTACGATCTAATCATCGTCGGCGGGGGGCCGGCAGGAATGAGCGCCGGCATCTACGCCGCTCGCCATAGGCTGAGTACGCTTCTCCTCGCCCCCAACCTCGGTGGACAGGCGGCGGATAGCTGGCTGGTGGAGAACTACCTGGGTTTCAAGTCGATAAGCGGTGCCGAGTTGGTCGAACGGTTCGAGGAACATCTTGGCACGCATCAGGTAGAGCGTGAGAGGGACGCGGTGGCGGAAGTCACCAGGGCTGAAGATGGGTTCGGCGTTCGCACGTCTCGGGGCAAGGAGTTCCTAGGGAAGGCCGTGATCGTCTGCACGGGTCGATTCCCACGGCGGCTAGGTATCCCTGGGGAGAAGGAATTCGACCAGCGTGGCGTCGCGTACTGCGCGACGTGCGATGCTCCGCTGTTTGCCGACCTCAACGTGGCGGTGATCGGCGGAGGGGACGCCGCCCTGCAGGCGGCGGCCCAACTCTTGCCCATCGCCAGCCGGGTCTATCTGGTGTCCCGTCGAGAGTGGCGGGCCGAGCCCGCGCTTCAGGACAGAATCCGAGGCGACGAGAAGCTAACCGCGCTGATCGGCTACCTCCCGTTGGAGATCCAGGGGACGGATTGGGTGGAGAAACTCGTGGTAAGGCAGAAGGATGGCGAGCGAGTCGAGGAGATTGCTGTCGGCGGGGTCTTCGTGGAGGTCGGCGCGGTGGCTAACTCGGCGATGGTGAAGGACCTGGTCGAGCTAAACGAGGCGAGGGAGATCGTGGTCGACCGTCTCGGCCGAACCAGCGTTCCCGGAGTATTCGCTGCCGGCGACGTGACCGACATTCCCCATAAGCAGATTGGCATCGCCGCGGGGGAAGGGGCCAAAGCCTTCCTAACCGCCTACGAATACCTTCTGAGACGCAGGTGACACTTGGCAAAGGAGATGGCACCGACACCTAATAGCGACATTGGAGAGGCGGAACCGGTCGCCTTGGAGCCAGAGGTCATAGAGGCCAAACTCCAGGCGCTGGAAGAGGAGCTTGACGACGTCCTGGAACAGAGGCGAGTCGCGCTCGCGCGGCCGATGCGTGGGGCCGAAAAGGACAATCTACGCCGCCAGTTTGCACGGCACGAGGCCCGATTGCGTGAGACAATCGATTCGATCGGGGCTTTATTATTGAAGGAGGATTAGGTACTTGATGATCAGGCTACTCGATCTCGGCACTGTACCTTACTTGCGCTCACAAACCATATTTCACGGCGTCGCCTACGCGATGGGCGAGGATAGCCCCGACACGATCACGCTGATGAGCCCGCGGGAGCCCTATGTGTGTATCGGCTTCCATCAGGAGTTGGAGAAAGAGATCGACGTCGACTACTGCGGCGAGCAGGATATCCCCACGATGCGGCGGGAGATAGGCGGCGGCGCGGTCTATCTGGACGATGGCCAGGTCTTCTATCATTGGATCTTCCATCCCGAGCGGCTGCCCCGCCAGGTGGAAGAGGTCTTCCGCCTCTACTGCCAGTCCCTGGTGCAGACCTATCGGGCCATCGGGATCGACGCCGAGCATCGGCCGGTCAACGACATCCTCGTGCGAGGACGAAAGATCGGTGGGACAGGCGCGGCATCCATAGGAGAGGCAACAGTGCTGGCCGGAAGCCTGATGTTCGACTTCAACTTCGAGCTGATGGCCCGAGTGCTGAAGGTGCCTTCGGAAAAGTTTCGCGACAAGGTTTACCAGAGCCTTCAGGAGTATATGACGACCATCAAGCGAGAGTTGGGCAAAGACGTGGACCGGCAAGCGGTCAAGGATATGCTGATCCAGCAGTGCCGGCAGACGTTGGGGGTAGAGATAGAGCCTGGGGAGCTTACGGACGGCGAGCGACGCATGGTCGAGGAACTTGGCGAGCGATTTGGATCGTCCGAATGGCTGCACCAAAAGGGAGGTCTGAGACAGGAGGGCGTGAAGATCCGGGAGGGAGTGCGCGTGGTGGAGGCGGATCACAAAGCCAAAGGAGGGCTCATCAGGGTCACCGCCAGGGTCCACGAGGGACACATCGACGATCTCTCCCTGTCGGGCGATTTCTTCTTTCACCCGTCGCACCTGCTCACATCGCTGGAGCAGGCGCTGCGGGGTGAGCGGCTGGAGGAGACTACCTTGTCACGTAAGATAGCCAACTTCTACGCTGGCTTCGGCATCCAGTCGCCGGGGGTAGGCGTCGAAGATTGGGTGACGGCCCTGATGCTGGCTGGGGGACAGGCGGCAACGTAGGAGGTTTCACTAGTGGGTGTGAGAGCAAACGTCGAAGATCAATTGAAGAGTATTCTGGGCGAAGCCGTAACGGCCAGCCCGCTGGAGCGGGAGCTATACGCCCACGACCTGGCAGCAGTGCCTTCGTTCCTGTCGCAGGCACTCATTCGCGCTACTCCAGATATCGTGGCTAAGCCACGGTCGACCGAGGAGGTATCGGCTGTTCTGAAATATGCCTTCGATCACCGCCTTCCAGTGACGCCACGAGCAGCGGGGAGCACTGCCTTCCACAATTCGGTGCCGGCAAAAGGGGGCATCCTGCTGGATTTGAACGGCTTGCGCGGCATCGTCGAGGTGGACGCCGAGCGGAAAACGGTGACAGTGCTAGCAGCGACGCGCTGGAAGGAACTCGACGACGAGCTGCGCTACGGCTGGGGGCTGGCGGTCAAGACCTATCCTACAAGCGCTCCGTCGGGGACGGTCGGGGGATGGTTCAATATGGGTGGCTTCGGGGTTGGGAGTCTCAGATACGGGCCGCTGCGCGATCTGGTGGCTCAAGCCGAGGTGGTCCTGCCGGGAGGTGAAGTACGCGGGCTGAGCGCAGACTCGGATCCGCCTCTCTGCTGGCTCGCGGGAGCGGAGGGAACTCTTGGTGTCATCACCAAGCTGGAGCTTTCACTGCGCCAGACCCCAGCCGCTGCATCTAACCATCTGATCACATTTCACAGTGCACCATCACTGCAGCAGGCGGCACTGGCCCTGGCCGGTGCCAAGATGCGACCTTACCACTTGCACGTCGCCGACGATGTTTACGGCAGAATGACTAGAGCGGCAGGCTTCGCCGCGCCGGTTGCGGAAGAGCTGTACAGCCTTTTCCTGCGCTATGAAGGGGGCGCAGATGAAGTGGACGGTGGCGCGAGCCAAGCTTCAGCCCTGGCACGCAAACACGGCGGAACGGAGCTCTCACTTGGGGCCGCCGAGGAAACCTGGGACCACCGTTTCTCCGAGGTCCGCATCAAGAGAGCGGGACCTTCCTTACTGGGAGTTGAGCTGCTCTTGTCTCTGTCACGACTGGCGGATTTCATGTCCGCCGCGCAGAGGATCGGTAGAAGCTACGACGTGCCCATCCATGCTTATGGGTCGGTCGTCTCCGAGACACACGTCCAACTAAATGCCTTTTTCCCGGCTGACGAGCGACGGAGCCTTCCTTATGTCTTGTCGCTGGGTATCACCAAGAACTTGCACGACGTTGCTCGCGGGCTTGGCGGTCGGCCGTACGGCGTTGGCCTGTGGAACACACCGTATCTTGGGCATGCCTATGCACGACAAGACCTGAGTGAGCTTCGCCGCCGCAAGGGGCTTCTGGATCCAGGTGGCATTATGAACCCGGGTAAGCTGTACGCCCCGCCGGCGCCGCTAGCTCCGCCCTTGTTCGGCCTGGCGATGGATGTATTGTCTTTTCTTGGAAGGATTGGCGGACACCGAAGGGGCAAGGGTCAAGGGGCAGGGGGCAAGTAGCGGGAGGGCTTACCTCCTTGACCCTTGCCCCTCATAAGGAGGCTGAAGTGGACGACTCGCGGAAAGTGGTTGCTGCGATCACCGGCATCGTTCTGGTTTTCGCGCTGATCTCCCTGCTATCTTCTGTAGGGGCGATGGCGTGGCGCGTGGGAGGACCAGGTTGGGGAATGGGGCCAGGAATGATGGGGCGGATGCCGGGTCCCGGGGCGTTCTCTCAGCCGGTGGCGCCGACCCCTACACCGACTGACATAGATTCTGGCTGGCCATTTGCTCCCTGGGTGCTAGTGCTGGTCGTCATAGCGGCTGTCGTCTTGCTGGCCTGGCTTATCGCGACGAGAAACCATCGCGCTGCCAAGCCAGTTGGGAAACACGAGACGCCACTCGAGATCGCCAAGCGCAGGTACGTGACCGGCGAGATCCGGCTTCCTGAATACGAGGAAATACTGCACGTGCTAACCCGGAATGGGGAGATCCCAGAGGCGAGAGGCGAGAGTAAAGGGGCGGGGGGCAAGGGTCAAGGGGCAAGGAGTTGAGCCGGCCCGCTACTTGACCCTTGCCCCTTGACCCTCGAAAGGGTGTTGGAAGATGAATGTCGAGACCAAGAGCCTGATCTTCACCGACGCCGTTCACGAGGCGACCATCTGCGCCCGCTGTGGCTACTGCAACGGGGTCTGCTGCACCTACCGCGAGCTGGGATGGGAGTCTACTTCTCCTCGAGGCTGGCTGGCGATGCTTCGAGCGCTGTCCAGGGATGGGAAGATTCCAGAACGCTTGCCCGACGACTTCGTGCAAAGGCTGTACAATTGCACCCTTTGCGGAAAGTGTGGCCAGGTTTGCCCGACCCACATCGACCTCCGTCGGTTGTGGCTGGAGCTACGCCAGGAGGCCGTGGAGAGAGGACAGGGTCCAGACTTCGTCGGTCGGATGTCTGAAGTCGTGGCAAGAGAGCACAACGTGTTCGATATGCCCAACCAGGAGCGAGCGGAGTGGGTTGAGTTTATGGCCGACGCTCCTGCGGACGGCTATCAAAAAGACCGAGCCGAGGTCCTCTACTACGTAGGCTGCGTCTCCTCGTTTTCGGCCGCTGCTCAGGGCATCCCCAAGGCGCTGGCCAAGGTTCTGGAGCTGGCAGGCGCCGATTTCAGTATTCTGGGCGGCGAGGAGTGGTGCTGTGGTTTTCCACTGATCGCGGCGGGACAGCGCAAGGAAGCCGATGTGCTCATCGCTCATAACGTGGAGCGCCTAGAAGACTTGGGCGCCAAAACCGTCGTCTTCAACTGCCCCTCGTGTTTTCACGCCTGGAAGCACGAGTACCATCTGGAAGGGGTAGAGCTTCTGCACGAGACGCAGTTCCTGGCTCGACTCATCGCCGACGGGAATCTCAAGTTGGGAGATGTTGCTGTCAGAGCCACTTATCACGATCCGTGTGACTTGGGACGCAACTCAGGCGTGTACGAGGAACCTCGACAGGTCTTGCGCTCCGTGCCAGGACTGGAGTTCGTCGAGTTGCTTCACGACCGAACGGAGGCACCATGCTGTGGCGGAGGTGGCGACTTCGAGATGATGGAGCCAGCTTTGACGCAACGCATCGCCACCCACTTGATCGAGGAGGCCCACCGCGCAGGGGCCGAGAGGTTGGTGGTGGCCTGCCCTCAGTGCAAGCGTACCTCAATGAGTGGCGCCGAGAGCCTGGGGTCATCGTTGAAGATCGTGGACATTGCCGAGCTTGTGTTGGAGGCAGTACGAGCGTAGGGTCGAGGGGCAAGGCAAGGAGGCACAATGGCTAAAGCCGATGGATTTGAACTACCAGGCGACCTTTTCTACGAGCGCAAAGACCACCTCTGGGCGCGCCTGGAGGATGGCAACGTAAGAGTGGGCCTCGATGCGCTGGCCCAGAAGTCGGCGGGGCCGGTGAAGCACATCCAGCTAAAACCCGTGGGTACGGAAGTGGCTAAGAAGCGGATGTTCGGGACTATCGAGGCTGGCAAGTACGTCGGTGGCCTTCGTGCGCCGGTAGGGGGCGTGCTGGTCGAGATCAACGAGAGAGTGGTGGCCAAGCCTTCGCTGGTGAACGATGACCCGTACGGAGAGGGATGGTTCGTTGTAATCGAGCCAGGCAACCTGGATGAGGATCTGAAAGACCTGGTTCACGGGGAAGCCGATGTACTAGCCTGGCTCGACGGGGAAGTGCAGGAGTACCGGCGCAAGGGCTTGTTGAAGGAATGAGATGCCACGGGCGGTGATCGATCCAGCGCTCTGCCGGCATGAGGCATGCGACAGCGGGATATGTCCTGCAAAGAAGCGCTGTCCCGTCAAAGCCATCTGGCAGCCGGAGCAGGGCGAGATGCCTTTTCTGGATCCCGTACGCTGCCACGGTTGCGCCAAATGTCTGGCGGTTTGTTCGTTCAAAGCCATTCACCTGGTCTGAGGGATAGGTCAATGATGACGAAGGGGCAAAGGACTTCAGGTTGTCCGATGGAAAGTCGAAAACTGGAGGTGAACTATGGCACGGATTGAAGGGAAGACTACAGTCGTACTTGGGGCTGGTGTGGGCGGCCTTGTCACTGCCAATGAGTTGGCCAGACGGCTCGGTCGCCAACACCGGGTGATCTTGATAGACAAGGGGGCGGAGTATCTCTATACCCCTTCGCTACTCTGGGTGATGGTCGGGCTGCGCCAGCCGCGCCAGATCACCAAAGAACTGAGGCGAATGGTTAGGCCGGGGGTCGATCTAGTACAGTCAGAAGTGGTTGAGGTCGACCCCGAGCACCGGCAGGTGAAGACAGAGGCCGGGGCGATGGGGTACGACTACCTGGTAGTGGCTCTTGGCGCCGACACGGCGCCGGGGAATATGCCGGGTCTGGAAGAACCTGCTCACAACTTTTACGACCTGGAAGGGGCGGCAAACCTGGGGCGAGCCCTGGCGCACTTCGACAGAGGCACGGCCGTCGTCGCCGTCTCGTCGCTCCCCTACAAGTGCCCAGCGGCGCCTTACGAGGCGGCTCTGCTTCTGGACGACGACCTGCGCCGCAAAGGGGTGCGGGGTAAGGTGGATATCCAGGTGTACGCCCCCGAGCCGCAACCTATGCCGGTGGCGGGAGCCGCGGTGGGCAACGCCGTCAAAGGCATGCTCACACAACAAGGCATTAGTTACCACCCGGGCGTCCAGGTCGTCTCGATGGATGCCCAGAGAAAGGAACTGGTATTCAAGGACGGCTCTACGGCTACCTTCGACCTCCTGGCCGCCGTCCCGCCGCATCGGCCTCCCAGAGTCGTGAAAGAGTCGGCGCTTGCGAACGAGGCGGGGTGGATTCCGGTGGATAGAAGGACCCTCCGGACTCGATTCGAGAATGTCTATGCCATTGGGGATGTAGCAGCCGTTTCGCTGCCTAATGGAAAACTTCTGCCCAAGGCGGGAGTTTTCGCGCACGCTCAGGGCCTCGCCGTGGCAGGCACCATCGTGGGCCAGATCGTGGGCGCTCCAGGGCGCGAGTTTGACGGAGTGGGCTTCTGCTGGGTGTCGATGGCCCGCGGCAGAGCAGGCTTTGCCAGCGGCGCGTTCTACGCCGAACCGGAGCCGGCGATGAAGTTACAGAAGCCCGGATGGCTTTGGAACGCTGGCAAGTTGCTGTTTGAGCGGTATTGGATGGGCGAGGGGCTGAATCGCAAGGCGGCGGAGCTTGGGCTGTTGCTGGGCAGCCGTTTGCTTGGGATACCTGCTGCGCTGTAGCAGCATTCCACTTCAGCCCGGGTAATTTCACAACCGAGCCGGAGATCGATCGTACACTGGCGGCATTGATTCGCGGGGTGAAGGCATTGCGTAGTCGAGCCAGGACATTGAGTGATTCAAGTCTTTCAAGCCTTGCGCCGCGCCTTTCATCAGGCAGCTAGCCGTGGCGAGGTCGTTCTGGTGGCCACCGTCTCCAACGCCTGCGACTGACTAGAAATCTTCATAACTTTCACAACCCCTCTTCACAATATCTTCATATTCGCATCTTAGAATGTATTCTGCAGAAAGCGAACCGCAACCGATTGGACATTCCGAGGGAGGTGAAGCAGTGGTGAGCGATGCAACCAGAACCGTCTTTGTGGCTTTGGGCGTAGTCGTTGTAGTCTTCATTCTGCTGCCCTTGCTCTGGGGCGGTGCGATGATGGGAGGAGTAGTGGGCCCCTGGATGATGGGCGGCTGGAGTGGAAACTGGGGCGGGACAGGAGGTGCAGGTGTGATCTTCATGGTTCTTTTCTGGGCGCTGTTGATCGGTGGTGCAGTTCTCCTGGTGAAATCGATCGCCGACCGCGGATCTGCTGGCCAAGTCCGACGGCAAAGCGATGAATCCGCTCTTGAGATTCTCAGGAGGCGGTACGCCAGCGGCGAGATCACGAGGGATGAGTTCGAGCAGGCGAAGAAGGATCTAAACTGAAGGGAGTAGGGCAACAACTATGAACGCAAAGAAGAACTCGAGTAGATTGTCTATCATTGGCATATCGCTAATTCTGGGTGCCCTCGTCGCCCTGGTGATTGCGAACGGTGTCGCCTGGGCAGATGGGCCCTATCCCAGACGCTCCGTCGGCCCTTTCGACGGCATGATGGGAGGATGGGGACCAGGCGGTATGATGGGAGGCAGCGGTTGGGGACCTCTAAGCCAGCCTTTCGTCGGCGATGCTACCCCAATCTCGCTCGACCAGGCGACGGAGGCTATCCAGGATTACCTGGCGGCACGAGGTGACTCGGACCTGCAACCTACAGAGGTGATGGAGTTTGAGCGCAATTTCTATGCCGAGGTCGAGGAGAGAGGCACCGGGGTACACGCTTTCGAGCTAATAGTGAACAAGTACACTGGCGCGGTGTCCCCTGAGATGGGGCCCAACATGATGTGGAACACCAAGTACGGGATGATGGCCGGTATGATGGGTGGCATGATGGGAGGCTACTACCGCCAGGGACGGCCCACGGCCGATATGCCGGTTGACCCGGAGCGGGCCAAGGCGCCTGCGCAACGATACCTGGATCGTTACCTCACAGGGACAACTACAGAGGAGCCGGACGTCTTCTACGGCTATTATACCCTGCATACGCTCGAGGGCGGCGAGGTGACCGGCATGCTCAGCGTCAACGGCTATTCGGGGAGCGTCTGGTACCATTCGTGGCACGGGCCTTTCGTCCAAATGAAGGATTTGGAGTAGATGACAGGAGGTACAAGAGCCATCGCAGTCTCAGATAGAAAGAAAGCTGTCACTTCAACAACAGATATCGGTTCTGGAAAGTAGAGCCCGTGAGCTGCGGGGGGATCTGCAGCGCATAGATTCTCTGCGATCCCAACTTGCCCTGCGTGAGCAGGAAACGAAGGCCGCCGAGGCGCGCCGGAAGATTGTGGCGCTTGAAAAGGCGATCAGGGGAGAGCAGCCGAGTAACGGGGGGCAACAGTGATTCACTCCGCCGCCATCGAGACGCTTATCGCTTACATTCGTCTATGCGAATCTTCATATATTCTTCACATCGCTTTCATAAGCGCTTCACAACCAAACGTTAGTATGACATCGTGAGGTAAGCGGCATTCCCGGCCGGGAACAAGATGAGTGAGCCGCTGGTAGAAAAGAAAGGAGAAAAAGAAGGATGAACGGGAAAACGAGGTTCGTGATGGGTCTGTTGGTGGTGGTTGCCCTGCTGGTGGCGATGGTCCCCGCCATAGTACAGGCCGAAGAGGGGGACGACTATTACTACGACGGTTCGGGATGGTGCCACGGCGGAACCTATGGCGCCGCGGGCCTGTCGGACAGGACGACCGTCAGCAGGGTTGCCGGCGTCCTTGGGGTCACTTCCTCCAGGCTAAACGCCAGGCTGCGCGCTGGGGACACGGTGGCCGACATTGCTGCCGAAAACGGCGTCCCGTTGCAGAAGGCGGTGGACACGGCCCTGGCACGGCACAAGGACCTCCTGGAGCGGCAGGTCAAGACCGGATACGTCACTGAGTCCCAGGCCGACGCGATCCTGCGGGTGATGCAGGAGGAGACGACGGTAGCATTTGAAGACGGTTATGGCTACGGTTTCGGCGGCTACGGGATGGGCCCAGGTATGATGGGTGGCTGGGGCCACATGGGCGGCATGATGGGTCCAGGCATGATGGGCGGTTACGGTAGGGGTAGCTGGGGCTGGTAGCTGGCGGTCAGGGTCGAGAATCGAGCTGCGAGAGTCGAGAGCTGTAGTTACCTCCCGACTCTCGACTCACGGCTCTCGACCCCCTTGCCCCTTCCGTGGCTTGACGTGGTCCTCTGCGAGGCTTATATTGATATCGAATTCGCGAACATGTCTCGCCGGCGGGAGGCGTGAAGTGGTCGAGGATGTATCTGAACAAATATACGCTATGCACGCGCAGGTCTGCAAAACGCTGGCCGATTCCAAGAGGCTGCGCATCATCAACGTGCTGCGCGATGGGGAGATGA
Organism: Chloroflexota bacterium; assembly: GCA_016210495.1. The sequence goes on along the minus strand of JACQUC010000031.1, from coordinate 29,986 downwards.
CGGTGGGCGATATGGCCCGCGCGCTGGGCCTGCGCCAGGCCAACCTCTCCCAGCACCTGACGCTTTTGCGCGAGCGAGGCGTGGTGACGACCCGGCGCCAGGGGCTCAACATCTACTACTCTCTTTCTAGCCCCAAAATTGTGCAGGCATGTGAGCTGATGCGGGAGGTTTTGGCCGAACACCTGGCCCGCTCGGCACAATTGTCGCGGGATCTGCAAACCACTGCCGAGGCCGGGTCCTCCCCAGCGATCAACGCTCCAAGACGCGTTTGACTTGCTCACCATCACAACTGTGCTATAATCCACGCAGATCACACCTGGAAGCGGTGGAGAGGTAAGGAGGCCTGCAATATGGAACACCTCAGGGTGCCCGTCTCCAGCTTGCGCTGGAGTTGCGACGAGACGGAACTGTGTTTTGAGTGTACCGATGGACTTCCGCTCTTGGAGGAGTTCATTGGTCAGGATAGGGCGCTCAAGGCCATCGAGTTCGGCCTTTCCGTCCACAGGCCCGGCTACAACATCTTCGTCACCGGACTCACGGGCACGGGCAAGATGTCGGCCATCAAGTCGTACCTGCAAAAGCTCGTGGACACGGAACGAGAAGAGATCAAGCCGGCCCAACCGGAGGACTGGTGCTACGTATACAACATCGGCGACCCCGACCGGCCACAGATTCTCAACCTACCCAAAGGCACGGGTAAGGTCCTGCGTACTCGGATGGAGGAGCTGTTCACAAAGCTTAAAGCAGAGATCGGCAAAGCCTTTGCCAGCGAGCAGTATGATATCAACAAGAAACAGCTTCTGGAACAGGGGCAGCGGACCCAGCGTCAGATGTTCCAGAAGCTCGAAAAGGAAGCGGCGGAAGAGGGCTTCGCGCTCCAGATATCCCAGATGGGCGTCGCCCTCATCCCGATGGTCGACGGCAAGCCCGCCACCCAGGAGTCGTACCTGGCCCTCCCCGAGGCCCACCGCAGCGAGATCGACAATCGCCGCAGCCAGTTCATGGACAAGGTGGGCGAGGCTTTCCAGTACTGGCACTCGCTCCAGCGGGAGCTGGAAGAGAAGATTCGCACGCTCGACCAGCAGGTTGTCGAGTTCGCCATCTCTCGACCGTTCAGCGCGCTGCGCACCGAATTCAAGGACTTTTCCTCAGTCACGGCCTATCTCGACGCCGCACGAGCCTACACCCTGGAAAACGTCGACAGGTTCAGGCCGGCGGAGGAGCAGGCACAGCAATCGCCCCTGTCCCTTGGAGCGGGTGCCCAAAAAGACAAGGATTCCTTCCTCGCTTTCCAGGTTAACGTCTTCGTCGACAACAGCGCCACCGAGGGGCCGCCAATCATTATCGAGACAAATCCCAACCACGGCAACCTTTTCGGGAAGATCGAGCGGCGCTCCTTTATGGGCGCTTATTTCACCGATCACACCATGCTCAAGCCCGGCTCGATGGCCCTCGCCAACGGCGGGTACCTCGTCCTCAACGCCAGGGACGCTCTCCTCAGTCCAGGCGTGTGGGAAACCCTCAAGCGGGTCATCCGCAACAAGAACCTTCGGCTAGAAGACCCGCTCGAGCAACTTGGCTACATCGCGCCCCAGGGGTTGCGGCCGGAGGGCATGCCCATCGACGTGAAGGTCATAATGGTGGGGGACCACAACATCTATCATCTCCTGTCGGCGAACGACGAGGATTTCTGGGAGATCTTCAAGGTCAAGGCAGATTTCGATCACCAGATCGATCGCACCCCCGAGAACGTCAGGGCCTATGCCTCCTTCGTCGGCACGCGATGCCTCGGCGACGATCTCAGGCATTTCCATCGCTCCGGGGTGGCGAAAGTAATCGAGCACTGCGCTCGCCTCGTCGAGGACCAGACCAAGCTTTCGTCGCGTTTTGGCCAGATCAAGGACCTGCTAATCGAGGCTGACTACTGGGCCCGTGACGATAAGAGCGAGCTGATCTCCGCCGAGCACGTGCGGAAGGCGATCGAAGAACGGGTGTATCGCTCCAACCTGATCCAGGAACGCCTTCAGGCGATGATTGCCGAGGGGACTCTGATGGTCGACGTGAAGGACGCTATCGTCGGCCAGGTGAACGGGCTAGCGGTATATGACCTGGGCGACATAGCCTTCGGCAAGCCTTCGCGCATTACCGCCCGAACCTACGTCGGCCGAAGCGGCGTGGTCAATATCGAGAGAGAGGCGCAGCTCAGCGGCAAAACACACGACAAAGGTGTGCTCATCCTGACGGGCTTCCTTGGCTCCCGCTTCGCCCAGAACAAGCCGCTAAGCCTCTCGGCAAGCCTGTGCTTCGAGCAGTCATACTCCGGCGTCGACGGCGACAGCGCGTCGTCGACGGAGCTCTACGCCATTCTTTCCAGCCTTTCCGGCCTCCCCATCAAACAATCTATTGCCGTAACCGGCTCGGTGAACCAGAGGGGAGAGATACAGCCCATTGGCGGCGTCAACCAGAAGATCGAAGGGTTCTTCGACATATGCAAGGCGAAAGGGCTAACGGGAGAGCAAGGGGTCATCATTCCGCACCAGAACGTCAAGAACCTGATGCTGCGTGAAGACGTGATCGCAGCGGTGGCGGGTGGCCGATTCCACATCTACGCCGCCAAGACCATCGACGAGGGCGTAGAAATACTCACCGGCATTCCCGCCGGCGAGCGGAAAGTTGACGGCACCTACCCTGACGGCACGGTCAACTCGCTGGTCGATAAGGCGCTCCACGAGCTCGCGCTGGGTCTGAAGGCGTTCCAGGAGGAGGAGAAGAAATAGCCCTACACGCCCCCAGCCTCGGTCTTGCCCTTGCCGTAGCCACCCTGGATGGTCATCGTATCGATGAACCTCTTGACGTCTTCGTCGGTCCTTCTTTTGGCCGGCTCGTACCTCTCGCGGTGGAGAATGTCCACGAGGGGACGTCGGGGTGGGGGGCTGGGTTGCTTGACCGGATACCCGATGGGGATGAGCTCATAGATTCGCAGCGGGTCGGGTATGCCCAGCCAGGCTCTGAGCATCGCGCCCATGTAGGGTGAGTTGGCGTCGCTGACCCATTGCGAGCCGAGCCCCAGCGAGGTTGCGCCAAGATGGATCAGCAGCACGGCGCTGGCCAGGCCGGTGATGTAGTGCTGGTGGCCCTTTTCTTCCTTGGTTCTGATCGGGTACGCATCGTTGACGCGAGGGTCTCCGACCACGATGATGTAGACTGGCGCGTTGCGGAAACCGTCGCCCGTCATTCTCGACCTGCCCCTGATGGCGCGCTCCATCTCCATCTTGTCCTGGATCTGCTTGACGTAGAGATCGGCGATGCGCTGCCTCATCTCTGCATCGCGAACGACGATGAACTCCCACGGCTGCGCGTTGCCACCCGACGGCGCCCAGCGGGCGATGTCCAGAATCCGCTCCACCATCTCGTCGGGCACATCCCTGTCCTTCTGAAAACCTCTGACGGTCCTTCGCGACCGCGCCAGCTCCGCGAACTCCTCGATGTTTAGCATCAACTCCTCCTCTCCTCACGTTCCTTGGACTCCCGAATGGCGTCGGCTACCTTCGTAACATCCATCGCCCACCTCCTCTTTCGGCAATTAGACTAACATAACCGGCAAGCGCTGTCCAGAGCCCCGCCGCAAAGCTTTGCAGAGACGGGGCGACGGACCCGTAGCCGATGGCTTCAGCCAGCGCGTCCGCCTCAGGCGGACTGTACCAGGCTGGCCCTTTGACGACCTCGCCACAGCGCGATCCTGCGGATACATGGACTCCTCGCCACTCGAACAGGCACGCGCACCCTGAAGGGTGCGGCTACGAGATGGTTGCCACATAGGCTGGCCCGTATCTTGCGCTATTAAGAGTGCAAGAATCACTTCGAACAGGAGGCATCGTCGGCAATGTTTCGTCTGCCGTTCATGGGCCCAGTCAGCGCGCCGGAATTCCCCTTGGGTCTCGATTGGTTGAACACCGAGGGACCTCTGAGTATGACCGACCTGCGTGGCAAGATCGTTATCCTCGATTTCTGGACCTACGGCTGAATCAACTGCATGCACATCCTGCCGCAGTTGCGGAAGCTGGAGCAGAAGTATGCCGGCGAGATGGTCGTCATCGGCGTGCATGCGGGGAAGTTCCTCGCCGAGCGGCAAACCGAGAACATCCGCCAGGCCGTGCTGCGTCTGGAGATCGACCATCCGGTCGTTAACGACCGCTACTTTCGCACCTGGCGGGAGTACACCGTCAACGCCTGGCCGACGCTCGCCCTGGTCGACCCCGAGGGTCGGCTGATCAACCTCTATCCTGGCGAAACCACTTTCGAAGCCTTCGACCCCATCATCCAGAGCCTGGTCGACGAGTTTCACTCCAAAGGAACCCTGGATCGAAGGCCCATGACCTTCCGTCCAGAGCGATTGTCCGAGCCCGCGCGCCCCCTGGCCTTCCCGGGCAAGCTGATTGTGGACGCGAGCCGGCACCTTTACGTGGCCGACTCCAATCACAACCGTATTGTCGTGGCCCGGGTTGACGACGACGCTCTGCACGCCCGTGTCGAGGCAATCATCGGCAGCGGAAGCGCGGGGCTGGCGGATGGGGACTTCAAAACGGCGGCGTTCAACCGTCCCCAGGGACTGGCCCTCGACGGCGATACCGTCTACGTGGCCGACACACAGAACCACGCCCTCCGCGCCGTCGACCTGCGCAAGCACCTGGTCACCACCTTCGCCGGAACCGGCGTGCAGGCCCGCTATGGCACAGCAGGCGGTAGAGCAATCGAGACGCCTCTCAGCTCTCCCTGGGACGTGCTCCTACAGGGCCGCGTGCTCTACATCGCCATGGCCGGCTCGCACCAGTTGTGGCGGCTCGATCTGGCCACGTGGCAGATACATCCTCACGCCGGCAGCGGGTTCGAAGAAATCACCGATGGGCCCTTGTCGTCAGCCGCTCTGGCACAGCCGAGCGGCCTAGCCTCCAACGGGCAAAAGCTCTTCTTCGCCGACAGCGAAAGCAGCGCCATACGCTGGGCGGATCTCGGGTTCGCCGGCGAGACCCGCACCATCGTCGGAAAAGGCCTCTTCGAATTCGGCGACAAGGATGGGGTCGGCATCGAGGCCCGACTCCAGCACCCCCTCAGCATCGCCTGGCACGACGGCCTGCTCCACATCGCCGACACCTACAACAACAAGATCAAAGTGGTCGATCCCAACACGAGGCGGGCCACCACGCTCCTGGGAACGGGCGAAGCCGGACTTCAGGACGGCGATGAGCCACAGTTCTACGAGCCCGGCGGCATCTGCGCGTCGAACGGCCGGCTGTACATCGCCGACACCAACAACCACGCTATTCGAGTTGCCGATTTGCGGACTAGACGGGTGTGGACGGTTGTGCTGGATCTTCTCACCTGATCGCTCCAGAAACGCAAGTCGCCGGGTGCGGAACACGTTTCCGCGGCAAGAGAGCAGGTGGAGAGAGGCGCCAGCGAATGGACAGCGAATAAGCGAATGAGTAGGCGCCAGACCGTGGTCTTGTCCTGACGAGAGATGCCCGTCGATCAGGCGCCTCCTCAGTCGCTGTTCCACTGTCTGTTGCCAATCGTCCTAGCCAGCCTCGGGCAGTTTCTTGAGCATCGCCTGCTGATAGACCTCCTCGCGATGACCAGCACCTAGCTTGTTATGGGCCTCCATGCTGCGTCTTACGCCGTCGATAACAAGCCGCCCAATCATTCGCTTATTCGCTGCCTATTCGCTGTCGCCAGTCTTCCTGACTGTACGAGCGCCCGCCTGACGCGGAAACGTGTTCCGCACCCCAAGCCGCGAAGCCGGCACAGGGATTGACTTTTCGGCGGCCTGGCAGTAACATGGCAGGCACCAGCGTCCTTGCCATCCGACCCGGCTGATGCGCAAACCGGAGCGCAAAGGGGGGTTCGCGGACGCCCCCGGCTGTGGGCGTCGACCAGAGGGCACTTGTGACATGTGGACAAACCCACGACGATATTTTTGTCTACACTCGACATTGCGCGCCGCCCGGCACGTTACTATAATGCCCGCAGTCTGCGCGGTCGATTGACTGCACCAACCGAATACTCTATGTGATGGAAGCAGTGATCCGAGGGTAGTGCACGGAAGACCGAGCACGCCGAATTGGTCGCTTGGACCCTCGGGGAGCTAGTAGCGAAACCGGCCATCGAGTTACGATGGCCGGTTTCGCTTTTTGGGGAAGGGGGTGGAGCGAGCACTCTAGGATATTTGCGTCGCCAAGAAACCTTAGTTTGAATAAGGAGGAAAGAATCCTGTGAGAAAACTCGCAGTTCTGTTGCTCGCGGTTGCGCTTGTGAGCCTGCCATCGGCTGCTGCCGCTGGGGGGCCGCCGGCGTCCTGCACAACGATTCAAGACGGCGTGCTTACCTATTCTCCTGGTCACTACCTGGCGGGCCAGCCTCTCAAAGTTGGCTTCGATGCCTACGGCAACAACTACCAGGGCAATATGTTCAAAGGATCATACGCCAACAACTACTTGGGCCCGGGCGGTTTCCCGCCATACACGGGCGACGACGCGTCCTACCTGGCCGCAAACCCTGGAGCCCAAAAACAGTGGTACTGGCCATACCGCGGCGTCCAGCTCGAGATGAAGTGGAACAATGCCTGGCTTTCGAGCAAGGACTGCAACGGCGACGGCAAGCTCGACCGCTACTACGGTTACCCGAGCTACATCGGGTCCGGCGCCTGGATCACTAATCACATGACCCCGGGGGGTGGCAAGGGTCAATGGACGTACTTCGTGAAGATAGTGGCTGCCCCCGCAGATGCCACTAGTTCCGGCGGCAGTTGGTACACGGCTGACGGAACCATGATCGGTCCCGTCATCTGGGGATCCTTCGCGATTATTCAGGAAGTTGAGAGCGGACTTGGCGCCACCTTCGTCAGTCCGGCGGGCCCCGGCTTTGGCAAGTGGTAGTGGTGGGAGAGTACTGACTGTTCGTGAAATCGATGTTACCAAAACAAGGCGAGGAGACAAACATGAATATCACTAGGATCTTGATCGGCGCAATTGCCGTTTCCGTGATGCTGAGCACTATGGCATTTCCCGCGTTTGCCGCAAAACCAACCGCAGGTGGAACATCAATCATCGTCGTGACACCTGGCGATCTCGCGGCTGACAGTCTCGAATCGGATCTTCTTGAAAAGTATACTGCCTACCTCAACGGCAAGTGGTTTTTCTATAACGACGAAACAGACGTCATAGACAACTCACTGGGTTCCTTTGTCGTTGGGCCAGGTACACCTCCGATGGGACTTGGTGGTACTCAGATCAGCGTTTCAGGAACACAGCGAAGAAATCTTGCAACCTATCGGTTTAGCGGCACAAGGCTCGCCGACATCACGACGCTGGCTTTTAGCACATACAACCCGTCTGCCGGTAACGGTGGGCCCGCCAATCGGTCAGGCTATCTCAACTTCAATGTCGACTTCAACGGCTCCGACACTTGGCAAAGGCGCTTGGTGTTTACGCCACCTCCCGGTCAGATTGTACAAAACCTATGGCAAGAGTGGGATGCAATAAAAGGCGGCAGTGCTTTATGGCACTACTCTGGAAGCAAGTGGCCGAATACCAACACACCGGGTAGTACCGCGAAAAACTGGGCGCAGATTCTATCTCAGTATCCAGGCATCAGGGTCAGGGTAACTGATTCCTGGCTTGGCATCCGCGTCGGCTCTCCATATCCCAACGGGTACACGGAGAACGTCGATGCCTTCAAGTTCGGCACGGCCGCCGGCACCACCGTCTTTGATTTCGAACCCGGTGCTGATTTCTGCAAAGATGGTGGGTGGCAGAACTCCTCAAGTCCGAATTTTAGGAACCAAGGCGACTGCGTGAGCTATGTCCAAAGCAACGTAAACGCAATCGGAAACAAGAGCAAATAGGCCTGCTCGTTACACAGCCCACCAGGGAAACCTGGTGGGCTGTTTTGCTTGAGACCTTGTGCCCGCCCGTGCTCACCGGATGTTCGGGAAGTCCCCGGGGCTTACTTCGGTCGTCGCATCGCTTCTCCCGCCCTCTCCGCCCAGGGTCACCCGGAGGAGCAGGTAGCGGTTGTCCTTGACCTCCCAGAAGATCTGCTCGTTGAAGCGCTCGGAGAGCAGCGTGGTGGTGAACCTGTTGCCATCCCAGTCCTCTCCGGCCATAAAGTAGACGTAGTACCTGCCGTCCCTGACCCGGTCCACGGTGAACTCGTCGTCGCCGCGGACGTAGAAGACCACCAGCGGCATCTTCACGTTGTTAATCGGGGAGAGCGCGACGACGACATCATACCTCGACTTGTTGGCGATGGCGAGCTTGCCCCAGCCGGTCGTGCGTTTGTCGGTGAAGAACACCCCGGTGCCGAGGCTCCTGGGAGCGGGCCTGGCTACAGGTGGCGCGGGGGACCTGGGGGGAGCGGTCTCCGGGGCGGGGCTGGGCTCTCCGGGCGGGACAACTTCTACGACGGGCTCGACCTCCCACTCGAACCGCTCGGTGTTCAGCCGTACCTGGAGGCCTTCCGGCCCCATCACCCACGTGCGGTAGCCGTCGGTGAACGCGGTGAAGTTATCTGCTTTGCGCCAGACCATCAGCCCGTTGGTCGTCTCCTGGAGGGCATCGCCGTTGGCCACGTTGTACCGTTCGGGGCCCTTGCATTCCCCCACCACCTCGGGAATCTCTTCGTAAAGGGCCCTAAACCCCATTACAAACAGGCACTCGGCCGCACTGGTGGTAGGCGGCGCAATGACGAGCGGAAGGAAGCCCGAGGCGAGCAGAGCCGCGAGTAGCACGCAACGCACGCACAGTTGGAACATGTCGCCCTCCTTTTGTTCAAACCACGTCCCGGGTCTGAACCGCAGATTGACGCCGATTAAAGGATTGCGCAGATTACCGAGATTCGGCATCTGTGAAATCCTTTAATCAGCGTAATCTGCGGTTCAGACCATTTGCGCGCGCACCATAGCATACTGTCCACCGTGTGTCAACACGCATGTTCGGCTAGCGTTGAACGGGCACAACGAATCTGTTACTATTACGGAATGAATCCATTGGGTGGAAGGGAACGGCTTATGAGAGAAATCCTGAGAAGCCAGTTCGTGGGCACGCACGAGCTACGCAAGAACCTCAGCAAGCTTCTTGAGGCTCTTAAGGAAGAGGGCGGGGAGGTCGTAATCACTCAGCAGGGCAAACCGACAGCCGTCATCATCGACCTCGAGAAGTACCTCGAAGTTCAAGAAGCCCTCGAAGAGTTCTCGGACCCGGAGTATCTTGCTGCTCTCCTCGAGGCGAGAAAGGAGATCCGAGAGGGCAAAGGAGTTGATGCCCGGGAGGTATTCCGTCAGAAAGGACTCTGATGTGCTCCGCCGTCTTCTCCCGCCCAGCCCAGAAAGCTTTCCTGGACCTTCCCCACGACCAGGCGCAGCGAGTCAAAGAGGCCATCGAGAAGCTGACCGACGATCCTCACTCCCGCGGCCCTATCAAACTTGAACACGCTCCCGTGGCCCGATATCGCTATCGCGTGAGAAACCTACGGATTCTCTTTGACGTCGATCACAAGAACAACGTTATCGAAATCTTGGACCTCAAGAAGCGTGATGAAAGGACTTACAAGTAGGCGCTCGCCCACCTTTGTCCCCGTCTACGCGCGGGTTCTGGTCTTCGAAGACTTGTGATAAAATGGCCCTCATGACTTCCTTCGTCGGTCGCCAACAGGAACTTGATGTGCTCCACAAGGCGCTGGACTACGCTTTCGAGGGCCGGGGGGGCCTTTGTATGCTGGTCGGCGAGGCGGGAATTGGCAAGACGGGCATTGCACGGGAGTTTGCCAGGTACGCCTGCCAGTGTGGGGCAATGGCTCTCTGGGGTAGCTGCTTAGAGGGGGACTGGCAACGGCCTTATGGCCCGTGGATCGAGGCGCTTGGGGGATACGTGCAGGCGGCGGATCCAGGCGACTTGCGCCGGTACCTCGGCCCCAAAGCGGCGACCGTCGCCCAACTGCTGCCCGAAGTCCGGCTGGTCTTTCCCGACACGCCGGCGCCAACGCCATTGAGTCCCGACGAAGAGAGGTTCCGTCTTTACGATGCCGCGATCCAGTTTCTCTTGAGCCTGGCGAAGGAACACTGCGCCGTTTTGATACTCGACGACCTCCACTGGGCCGATCGCGATTCCCTGCTGTTGCTTCGATATGCCGCTCGATTCCTCTCCCGAGCACGGTTGCTCGTCGTGGGGGACCCAATGTGATGCAAGGGTACTGGAAGGATCCGGCACGCACAGCCGAGGTTCTACAGGACGGTTGGTACGCGACGGGAGACCTGGCAACTATCGATAGCAGCAGTAACGTGCGCATCGTGGGCAGGGCGAGAGACCTCATCGTGCTGCCGTCGGGAATGAAGGTGTGGCCGCAGGACGTGGAGGACGTGCTCCGGGAAGACGCGGCGGTCAAGGATGCGGCAGTGGTCGCGATTCCTGCCCCCAGAGGCGGCATCAGACTGCACGCGTACTTGCTTCCCGCCACAGAAACGCAAACCGCCGACCTCAGGCGCATTATCGCGAAAGCCAACGCACGGTTGGCGCCACATCAGCGCCTGGACAGGGCCTCGTGGTGGGTGGAGCCCGATTTCCCTCGCACGACGCTGCTCAAAGTAAGACGCCATCTGTTGCCCTTGTCCGACCACTCGAACCCGGGACCATCGGCCTCAGTACTAGCTACAGAGCGGCCGGGCTCGCGCCCCTTGGAACCAGGTATCAACACCACGGAAGGGGCCTATGGGCGCCAACATGGTGTACATGTTCACTAACACGGGGTTCCCCCTGTTTTTGTCGTCTTATCCCGTATCAAATGGCGGTATCACCCCTTTCGTCACCCGCTTCGGGGTAAGCGTGCTTGGCGTGGAGGAGAACGTGTCGTTCTTGCTGGTACTGCCCGCCGTCCTCGGCGCAGCCTTCTTTGCGGTGCCGGCGGGATTGCTGACCGAGCGTTACGGGAAGAAGCCAGTGCTGGCCACAGGCATGCTGCTGTTTGGGCTGACGACGTTTGTGGGGGCACTGGTGGTGCAGGAGACCTTCCAGGCCGTGGTCGTGATGAGCTTCATCGGAATCGCGAACGCCGTCACGACTGCCCTTATCTTCCCTTATCTGGCGGACATGATGCCTGCGGATCGCGCCGGAGAGTTCACCGGGATCGGGTCTCTAGTGTGGTCGCTGGCACAGCCAATCGGGGCAATTGGGGCCGGGGCGATCGCCGACGTGACGGGAAGCATGAGGGGGCCCTTTGCTCTGGGGGGTCTGGCAATGCTGGCCGCGTTCGCCGTGTTCCTGAGTGTGCCGCGAGAGACATCTGCCGTCCCGAGGCCAGGGCCTCTTGATGTCGAGGCACTGTGATGGAGAGAACGAACGTAGAAGCACTTAGAGGAATCAAGAAAGGGCAACCCTCGTATGCCCGTAGCGAGCGTATCAGTTGGTGCTTCTACGACTGGGCCAACTCCGCTTTCGCGACAACTGTCCTTGCGGTCTTTCTTTCCCCTTATTTGACGACGGTTTCCAAGGCCGCGGCCGATGCAAACGGATTCGTTTATCCGCTGGGCATTCCAGTGAGCGCCGACTCCTTCGCTCCGTTCGCCATCGCGTTCTCGGCCTTTCTGCAGTTCATCTGTCTGCCTGTTCTGGGTGCAATCGCCGACTACTCGCAGAGCAAAAAGCAAATGCTGGCGCTGTTCGCTTTCCTCGGCTCCCTGGCGACGATGGGTCTGTACTTCCTGCAGGGGACAAACTATCTCTTGGGGGGCGGGCTTCTGGTCCTGGCGAACCTCAGCTTTGGTGCTTCGATCATCATTTATTATGCGTTCCTTCCCGAGATCTCAGGCCCCGACCAACGGAATTCCGTCTCGTCTTATGGCTGGGCGCTGGGGTACCTGGGAGGCGGGTTACTATTGGCGATGAACCTGGCGCTCGTATCTCAGGCTGGGGCGCTTGGACTGAGCCTCGGCCACGCCGTCCGCATCAGTCTGGCTTCGGCCGGCGCGTGGTGGGCCCTCTTCACCATCATCCCGCTGATGGGGCTCAAGAACCGGCAGCCTGCGAAAAGTTTGCCGCCGGGCAAAGGCTATTTGGCCACCGGCTTTGGCCAGCTTCGCCATACCCTTGGCAAGGCCAGCCATTATCCGCAAACCCTCTTGTTTCTCCTGGCCTACCTGCTCTACAACGATGGCATTCAGACCGTGCTGGTGATGACCGCACAGTTCGCCCAAGAGGAGATCGGCATATCCATCTCAACGCTGCCGGCATTCTTCCTGATGACCCAGTTCGTCGGCTTCTTCGGGTCGATACTCTTCAACCACCTCGCGGCGTCATTCGGCACCAAGCGCGCCATCATTGTCAGCCTGCTTGTTTGGGCGCTCGCGCTGGTTTACGCTGGAGCTATGCTTCAGACGGCCACACAGTTCTTTGCGCTTGGAGCGGTTATCGCCATAGTGCTCGGTGGAAGCCAGGCTCTGAGCAGGTCGGTCTACTCGCTTATGATCCCCAGGGGACAGGAAGCCGAGTACTTCAGCCTCTACGAGGTAAGTGAGCGCGGTACAAGCTGGCTAGGGCCGCTTTTTGTCGGCATGGCTCTACAGTTCACCGGCAGCTACCGTGTGGGGATCCTGGTTCCGATTGTATTCTTCCTCGCGGGCATCGCCCTGCTGGCTCGTGTAGACGTTCGTAGAGCCGCAGTAGAGGCGGGAAACGAGGCCCCTGCCCATGGGTGAAGCTGCTAAGAACCTGATAGAGCTCAGGGGCGATGGCAAGCTACCACCGGTCAAGGTTATCTTGGGCTTGGGCTTGCGCCCACTCTTGCAGATCCTCTGGGCACTCGTTTCGAACAAGAGGCGCTCGCCCTTCGAAGACGCTAAGCGAGCCATCTCCTTGCTGTCGCCCGCGCCCATCGTCGAGGGCCACCACCACGTGCCCCGGCGTGCTCCTTTTGTGCTGGTCGGCAACCATTACGAGGCACCGGGGTTATGGATCGGCTGGGTGGCCGCAGCCATCACCGTTGCGCTGGGAGAGGCGAGAGAGCCAGGGCAACGGGAGATCCGCTGGGTGGTACACCCAGAATGGGGATGGTTCGAGGCGTTCGGCCGGTGGGTGCCCAATCCAGTCACTTCTCTTATCTTTCCGCGTGCCATTCAAGTATGGGGAATGATCCCGATGCCGGCGCGCCCGTCGGACGTTTCTGGCCGAGCCCGGGCTCTGCGACAGATACTGAGTCATCTGCGTCCGCGCTCCAATTCGGCGGCATTGGAGCCCGAGCCAATCGGGCTTTTCCCCGAGGGGACGGCCACTTCCACGCTGCGCGAAGCGAAGCCGGGCTCGGGGGCGCTACTTCATCGAATCAACAGGCTTGGTGTGCCCCTGCTTCCCGTCGGCACGTACCTGGACGGCAACGTCTTAATAGTGAGGTTCGGCCCGCCTTTTCACGTGGTCGAGTCTACAGCCGGTCCTGGAGAAGATACCGACAGCTATGTCCGCCGGCAGGTTATGACGGCCATAGGGCAACTGCTACCGGAGCAGCTATGGGGACCTTATGCCGCCGCTATCAGGGAGCGTAATGGGGATTCGCAGTGTAACTATTCAGAATCCTGCTCGGCCGTTGGGCAAGTGGCTCACCACGAAGACACAAAGAGCACAAAGACTGTTCTCAAATCTACTTTGTGTCCTTAGTGTCTTCGTGGTGAAGGCAACTCTTGACGATTGTTTCCAAGCAACATGATTGCATTCTAAGGCAGAATTCGCAGTATCCGGTCGTCCGTCGGCGCCGGGCTCCCTCGCCCATCACGGTTGTTGGTCGCGAAGTACAGGAAACCGTCGGGTCCCTGGATGACGTCACGCAGCCGTCCGAACTGGGACTCGAAGAGCCGCTCCTGGAGTTCCACCTCCGTCAGATCCGGCCCGCGCAAGGTGACGCGGTGCAGATGGCCGCCCCGCAACGTGGTGAAGAACAGACTACCACGCCAGGGCGCTAACTGGCTGCCGTCGTAGAACGTGGCGCCGGATGGTGCGACGGAGGGAGTGAACAACAAGATCGGGTCCACGAAGCGGGGAGCGCCGCCGGTTCCAGTCACCGTCGGCCAGCCGTAGTTGTTACCCGCACGGACCACGTTGACCTCATCGTTGCCGACAGGGCCGTGCTCGGTGCTGAACAGCAGTCCCGTGGCAGGATGCCAGGCCAGACCCTGGGGATTGCGGTGCCCGAGAGACCAGACCGGTGACCCGGGGAACGGGTTGTCGTCGGGGATGGAGCCATCGCCGTTGATGCGCATGATCTTCCCTGCCGGCGAGCCGAGCTGCTGCGCCAGCGAGCTGTTGGAAGCGTCGCCCAGTGTCACGTACAGCTTCCTATCAGGGCCAAACTTGATCCTGCCGCCATCGTGGATGTTCGCCCCCGGCATTCCGTCCAAGAGAACCACTTCGTTGCCCGCGCGCCCACCGCTCTCGACGAGCCGCGAGACGCGGTTCTTGAGGTTTCCTGCCTGGTCTCGATAGGTGTACATTATGTAAAGATAACCGTTCTGCTGGAAAGCCGGATCCAGGGCAAGCCCCATCAAGCCCGACTCCCCGACAGATGCCACCGGAAGTTGGGCTACCGGCTCGGCCTCGAGCTGGCCGTTGGCGATCACTCGCACGCGCCCGGGCCGCTCGGTGAAAAAGAGCCGGCCATCGGGAGCGAAGGCCAGCGCCCAGGGCACCTGAAGACCCGTGGCCACAACCTCCACGCGGGGGGCAAAGCGCCCCGAGGGCGGGTCAGTGGCCTGCAATGCAGCCGGGTCTGGCAGCAGCCCGACCTCCTTCGCGATGTCGCCGCCAAGGGCCACCGTGGTATCGCCCACTCGGGCCCAGGGCACGTCCTCCTTCCACTGCTGCAAGACCACCCGCTGCGCCCGCAGCGCGAAGTTGTTGCCCATGTCGACCACCCCGGAGGTCGGCAGACCGTAGGACTGAATCGGGTCGCCGGGCGCGGCGAAGTACGACGCCCTGATGGCTTGGTTCTGCTCCAGCAGCGCCAGGCGCTCGGAGACAACCTGCTGGAAAGGCTTGCCGGAGTCGTCGACCAGGAGTGGCTTCGGCACCTGACGAACGCTGAGCAGGTAGTCATCAAATCCTGCTGATGACATCTGGTCGAAGACGTTGACGAAGGCGACCGTTCGGCTCTCCGGGCGCCACTGAAAGACCACTCGCTGGAACGCCTGGCTCACAAACCCGTCCCAGGCGAACCGCTGCGAGATTGGATAGCCTACCACCTGGATTCCGCCGAGGCGTCGAAACTCGCTCCAGAAAAGCACGCCGTCACCATCGGTCACCGCAAAGCCCTTGCCGGTGCCACCACCCGTCTGGGTGAAGAAGTGGCCGTTGGGCAAGTCGAAATCCTCCGGCTGGGCGAACTTGTCGCCCCTCGGAACAGCTAGCACAACCACCGTAGCCAGCACCACCAGCGCAGTTACGGCCGCCAAGCGTATCGCCCATGTCTTCACGGTATCGCTCCTAGAAATGCGTTCTCTATTAATCGTATGCCAGGTTGGCCAAACGGTCAAATGGCGCAATTGACAAAGCCCCCACCCATAGGCTACTATTTCACCTGTTCACTCGGAGCACCATCAGAACGGCGCCGGACATGTCGCAGACTCATCTCAACGAATTGGTGTGCGTCCGGCAAATTCCGTAGAGACGACCCGGCGGGTCGTCTCGTAGGCATCAATCCAGTGGTTGGCGCGTCATTTGGCAGGGCATAGCCGCACGAACCTTCGTGTGGCGGTTGCTAACAGGCGCCCATGAACAAGCAGGCCGGGTAGGGGCGGTTCGTGAACCGCCCGCACCAGGGTTTTTGATAGACATCCAGCAGAGGGGAGCGTGCCCGTGGAAAAAGTTGTCCTGGCCTATTCCGGAGGCCTCGATACTTCTGTCGCCATCCGGTGGCTATACGAGAAATACGACGTCGAAGTCGTCACCCTCACCGTCGACCTCGGCGCCAACGACCGCGACCTTGAGACCATCAAAGAACGAGCCATGAAGATCGGCGCCATCCGGGCACACTTAGTCGACGCTAAGGAGATCTTCGTCAACCATTTTATCTTTCCCGCTTTGCAGGCCGGGGCTATCTACGAGGGCCAGTATCCCCTGGCAACTGCGCTGGCCCGCCCGCTGATCGCCAAGCTTTTGGTCGACGTCGCGAGGGAAGAGGGAGCGGGCTTCGTCGCGCACGGTTGCACGGGCAAAGGCAACGACCAGGTTCGCTTCGACGTCGCCACCGCCGCCCTGGCGCCCGACCTGAAGGTGATCGCGCCCATCAGAGAATGGAAAATGTCGCGCGAGGAGGAGATCGAGTACGCGGCCCGGCACGACATCCCTGTGCCGACCACGATCGCCAGTCCTTACAGCATCGACCAGAACCTCTGGGGACGCTCCATCGAGTGCGGCGTGCTGGAAGACCCCTGGGTGGAGCCGCCGGAGGAGGTTTACGCCTGGACCAGGAATCCCGCCGCCACGCCCGATGAGCCGCTTTACGTCGACGTCGAGTTCGAGCGAGGCGTCCCAATCGCCCTGAACGGCGAGCCGATGGACGGCGTCTCGCTCATCGGCCATCTCAATCGCCTAGCCGGCGAGCAGGGTGTGGGCCGCGTCGACCACGTCGAGAATCGCCTCGTGGGCATCAAGTCGCGGGAAGTGTACGAGGCGCCCGCCGCTATCACACTGCACGCCGCTCACCAGGCGCTCGAGGCGCTCACGCTCAGTAAGGACTCCGCGCGGTTCAAGACCATCGTCGCGGCGCAGTACGCCGACCTCGTCTACAATGGGCTCTGGTTCTCCTCGCTGCACCAGGACCTGGCCGCCTACGTGGCCAGCTCCCAGCGCTACGTGAAGGGCACCGTGCGGATGAAGCTTTTCAAGGGCACCTGTTCGCCGGCCGGCAGGGTATCGCCCAACTCGCTCTACAGCCACTCCCTGGCCACCTACGATCGCGGCGACGCCTTCGACTACAAGGCCGCCGAAGGATTCATCAAGCTGTGGGGGCTGCCCCTCAAGACCCAGGCCAGGGTGCAGATGCTCGGCCAGGGCGCCGAAGCCCAGGGCATCCTTCCGCCGAAGGTCGACGGCCAGGAGACCTCGGGAGGTTCCTGATGAAGCTCTGGGGCGGGCGCTTCCAGAAGGACACCGATCGGCAGGTCGAGGAGTTTACCGCCTCGATTCGCTTCGACCAGCGCCTCTATCGCTACGATATTCTCGGCTCCATCGCCCACTGCCAGATGCTCGCGACACGGGGGATCGTCGACCACGACGACGCCGATGTCATCGTCGCGGGGCTGCGAGAGGTCCTGCGTGAGATCGAGGCCGGCGAACTCACCTTCAAGATCGAGCTCGAGGACATCCACATGAACGTCGAGGTGCGCTTGGCGGAGAGGATAGGCGATGTTGCCGGCAAGCTGCACACCGCCCGCAGCCGGAACGACCAGGTGGCCCTGGACGTGCGCCTCTATTGCCGAGATGCGATCGTCGATGCGGTCGAGAGCCTTGCCGGGCTCCAGCAGGCGCTGCTCGATCTCGTCCAAACCGACGGTGTGGCCATCCTGCCGGGCTACACGCACTTGCAGCGGGCGCAGCCGGTGCTCCTTGCCCACCACTTGCTGGCTTACTTCGAGATGCTCCAGCGCGACGTCGAGCGCTTTCAGGACTGCTACGGCCGCTGCGATGTGATGCCTCTGGGATCGGGAGCCCTTGCTGGCACAAGCTTCCCTATCGACAGGCAGGCGGTGGCCACGGCGCTGGCGTTTTCCCAGGTTAGTCGCAACAGTATGGACGCGGTGAGCGACCGCGATTTCGTCGCCGAGCTAATCTTCGCCGCCAGCACGACGATGATGCACCTATCTCGCCTGGGCGAGGAGATCGTGCTGTGGTCGTCGGGCGAGTTCGGCTTCGTCGAGCTGGACGACGCCTTCAGCACCGGCAGCAGCATGATGCCGCAGAAAAAGAATCCCGACGTCGCCGAACTGGTGCGCGGCAAGACCGGGCGCGTCTACGGCCACTTACAGGCGATACTTACCCTTCTCAAGGGCCTGCCGCTCAGCTACAACCGGGACTTGCAGGAAGACAAAGAGGCGCTGTTCGACACCGTCGACACCGTTCTGGCCTGCCTGCGCGTGGTCAAAGGCATGCTGGCGAGCGCGAAGTTCAAGCACGAGCGGATGGCCGCCGCCGCGGGCGAGGGCTTCACGCTCGCCACCGACCTCGCCGACTACCTGGTCACAAAGGGGCTGCCGTTTCGTCAGGCGCACGAGGTAGTGGGCAAGCTCGTGGCCTACTGCCTGGACAGGGGCAAGGATATCGCCGATCTGACCATCGATGAGTATCAGAAGTTCTCTGCGCTCTTCCAGCCGGACGTCCTGGCCATCTCGATCCAGACCTGCATCGCCTCCCGCAACTGCCCAGGCGGTACCTCGCCCGCGCAGGTCGCCGCTGCCCTCGCAGCGGCCAGAGCAGCGTTAGACGACACGAAGCGCTGGGCCGAGGAGATGTCGACGCGTCTGGAGCGCGCTTACGGTGAGCTGCTGGGCGGCGACTGAGATACTTGTGCGTACATCGTACCTTGGGTAACCTAGTTTAAGAGCGGAAGGCCAGGAACAATATCGCCGAGACGTCGCTCGACGCAGCGTCATACCGGTGAGGAGTCGTAGTGGCGATGGGGCGATGGGCGGGGGCCCCATGCGCAGGTCCGTCAGGCGCATTGCCTGCGCGACCATCGGCAATAGCTACCTTGCCAGAGCACTGCTTTGCTGCGCACAGAGCCGATGAGCAAGAAATGATGAGGGGCGGATTAACAGACGAATTAGCCAGTTGACCTACCGCCAAGGATGCAGTATAATGCGCCGCGAGTCCAAAGACACGAGCTGGCCTAGGATTGGGAGGATGGGATGACTCGGGCGGGGCACGCGTGCCCCGGGCCGAAGTGACGAGGGCGGCTCCAGAGGAGAGGCCGGTTCTCCGGCATCTCTGGTCAGAGAGGTGGGGCAAATCAAGAGCAAGTCTCGTAGGGCGGACAGAATCGCACGTGTTCCCCTTACGCTGGAACATATCGTCGGTGCGCGGTCGTCTCTGGGATATGTTCCCCTTCGCCTGTTCGCGCATCTGCTGATTCTGCTACTGGCCGGCACCATAGCCTTGGCGGGCGGCTTCGGCCGCGCCACCGGCGGCTTGACCACGTTTTCCGTTCAGCGCGCAGTCAACTCTCCTGCAGCCTTTGTGCAGCCAAGGGTCTATGTCCAGGACGATCTCTTGCTGAAGCTCCCGGAGCTTGTCACCACCCTCGTGAATCGCCCGAGGCAGGGTCCCGTGAACCACACGGTGCGCGTGGGCGAGACCATCGCCGGCATCGCCGAGCGCTACGACATAAGCATCAACACCATCCTGTGGGCCAACGACCTAGAGAACGAGGATGTCGTCCAGCCGGGCAAAGTTCTCCTCATCTTGCCCGTTTCTGGCGTGCTGCACAAGGTCGAAGCAGAAGAGGCCATCGAAGACATCGCCTGGAAATACCAGTCCGACGTTCGTGCCATCGTCGATTTCAACCAGTTGACCGACCCCAGTAATCTGGCCGCGGGCGACGTCC
Source organism: Chloroflexota bacterium (assembly GCA_016210495.1). The sequence continues at coordinate 10,357 of JACQUC010000031.1, read as the reverse complement.
TGGTGGTCCCCGGTGGACGGCGCGAGGAAAAGCCGAGGCCGGTCCTGGCCACCCGCAGCGACCAGCGCACTTCGACGCAGGAGACGGCAACTCCCAGGAGCGAGGCGCTCCGCCCCGGCACTTACGAGGTTTCGCCGGGCGACACCCTGAGCTCCATCGCTCAGAAGTTCGGCATCAATCAGGATACTATCGTCGCCGCTAACAACATGGATGGAAACCCGGACTTGATCTCGCCGGGCCAGAAGCTGACCATTCTACCCGTTTCCGGCGTCCTCTACACCGTCGAATCTGGCGATAGCATCAGAGCCATCGCCAACAGGCTCGGCGTCGACGTCGAGGACATCGTGAAAGTCAACGCCCTTCAGGACGCCAATCTGGTCCAGGCGGGCCAGAAACTGATCGTGCCTGGCGCCACGGTGGCAGCACGCTCGGCGCCGGCCGTTGCCGCTTTGACCCACCTGGTGGAGCCCGGGGACAGCGTCAGGGCCATCGCGGAGCGGTACAACGTCAACCCGGCCAGAATAATTCAGGCCAACGGCATTCGTGACGCAGACGTGGTTCTTCCTGGCCAATCGCTCGTCATTCCGGGCGGCCAGGCACCTGCGACTATCAGCCGAGCCGCCGTGTTGGCCTCAGGACGTTCTAACGCCCCGGCTCCCAAGCCCGCGCCGGGGGCGCCCGCGCCCAAACCCGCGCCGGCACCGCCGCCACCGCCCAACCAGGCCACAGGTGGCAACTGGAAGATCGTCGAGGTTGCTTCCAAGTACCTTGGCTATCCCTACCGTTGGGGAGGCACAACCCCCGCTGGCTTCGACTGCAGCGGCTACGTCTGGTACGTGTACAGAAACGCGGGCGTGCCCATCACCCGCGACCTGTGGGGCCAGTTGCAGGCCGGCCCGCGCATCAGACAGGAGAACCTACTGCCCGGCGACCTTGTCTTCTTTGAGAATACCTATACCGTGGGGCTTTCTCACAACGGTATCTACATCGGCGGCGGCCGCTTCATTCACGCCGCCAGCGAAAGAGTCGGCGTTATCGTCAGCAGTCTCTCGGAGCAATACTGGGCCGCCCGCTACTATGGAGCCAACAGGCCGTGGTAACCAGGGGGGCAGGGGTCAGGGCCGGAACAAGCGACGTAGTCTTGCCCCTTGACCCTTGCCCCTTGTCTTGCGCGGGTGCTGGGTTGCACCTATAATTACTCTCGACGACTTCCCGCGAGGTTGTGTCTTTGAAGGTCGAGCTTGTCCACATTGGCTTCGGCAACATCGTTGCCGCCAACAGGATGCTGGCCATCGTTAGCCCTGATTCGGCCCCCATCAAGCGCATGATCCAGGAGGGCCGCGAGAACAACTTGCTTATCGACGTGACATACGGGCGCAAGACAAAGGCCGTCATCGTCCTCGACAGCGGTCACATGGTGTTGGCAGCCATTCAGCCCGAGACTATTGCCGGGCGGGTGAGCCAGCAACGCGAGGAGCAACGTTGAAGAGGAATTCCTTGCTCCCGCACTACCCTCCATCTGTGCCCAGCCTGCTCTTTGTCCTGTCTGGCCCCTCCGGCGTCGGCAAGGACGCCGTCATCAGCAGGCTCAAGGAGCAGCACGCCCCGTACCACTTCACCGTTACCGTCACGACTCGACCACCCCGCGTGGGTGAGGTACATGGCGTCAGCTACTTTTTTGTGAGCGAGCAGGAGTTCCATGGCTCGCGCGAGAGAGGCGAATTGCTGGAGTGGGCCTCGGTGCACGGCTACCATTACGGCACGCCGATAGCCCAGGTGCGCGAAGCCCTCGCCGCCGGCAAGGACGTCTTCTTGAAGATCGACGTCCAGGGCGCGGCGCAGGTCAAGCAACGCGTGCCCGACGCCGTCTTCATCTTTCTCGGGCCTCCCTCCGTCGACGATCTGATGGCTCGGATGACGCAACGCGGCACCGAGACGTCAGAGGAAATGGATATCCGCATCAGAAACGCCTACGAGGAGATGAAGCAACTGGCCGCTTACGATTACCTCGTGGTCAATCCGGAGAAGTTGCTTGATCGGGCCGTCGACGAGATCAGGTGCATCGTGGCCGCCGAAAAGTGCCGGGTCAAGCCCCGCAGTATCGTCCTCTGAGGGCCGCGATGAATCGCGCCCCCTTCGCGGAAGTAGTCGTTAACTCGCCCGCCAGTCGGTCAGCACCCAGCTTCCACTACGGCATACCACCCGGTATGAGCCTCGCCATCGGACAGTTGGTCTGGGTTCCCTTCGGCCCCCGACGCCTCCAGGGCATAGTGCTGGACCTCTTGTTCACGTCGGACGTCGATGGAGTCAGGAACATCCTCGATGTCGCCGATCCACTGCCCGTCCTGAACACCGCACAGGTAGCCCTGGCCCGCTGGATTGCTGACTACTACTGCTCGTCACTTCTCGACGCTACGCTGCTGATGCTGCCCTCCGGACTGCGCCGCAAGTGCTTCGCTACCGTCGAGTCACAGTGCGATAACCAGTCCACTGGCCCGCTTACCGAAAACCAGTACAGGCTGCTGGCCTTCCTGCGGACGGCGGGCAGAATGCGCGTGGACAAAGTCAAGTCGGCCTTGGGCATACGTGGTTTGGACGCCGCAGTGCGGATCCTGGCTCGCCGCGGTCTTCTCGTTCGCGGCTGGGAGTTGGAGAAGCCCCGCGTAAAGCCCAGACTCGAAAAACAGATTCGACTGGCCTTCGAAACCTCGCAGTTAGAGGCGGCGCTGGATCGCGTTAGAAGCGCACCCAAACAGATGGACCTGCTGTCGTTCCTCCACGGCAAGATGTCGTCCGGGGATACCACCATCCCCCTGGCCAAGCTCTACGCCGAGACCGGCTGCACTCCCCAGGTGGTCAACGCCTTGAGCAACAAGGGCCTCATTGTCATCCAGGAACAAGAGGTATGGCGCGAGCCGGCCGTACGCCGCGTCGTCGCAGCCACCCCTCCCACAAAGCTAACCCCGGAGCAAGACCAGGCCTGGCAAATGATCCGCGCCGCGATGCATGCCTCGAGCTCCAGCGTGTTCCTGTTGCACGGAGTGACCGGCAGCGGCAAGACCGAAATCTACCTGCAGGGTATTCGCGAGGCACTGGGTGCGGGCAAACATGCGATAGTGCTCGTGCCCGAGATAGCTCTAACTCCCCAAACCGTCCATCGCTTCGCGTCGCGCTTCCCGGGACAGGTTGGCGTGTTACACAGCCGCCTGACGCCCGGCGAGCACTACGACGAATGGCGGCGTATCCGCGACGGACACTTCGGCGTGATCGTCGGCTCTCGTTCGGCAGTTTTCGCCCCCCTTCACAGGCCCGGCCTCATCGTCGTCGACGAAGAGCACGAATGGTCCTACAAACAGGAGAAGATGCCCAGATACCACACCCGTGATGTGGCGGTCAAGCTGGGCGAGCTGACGGGCGCGACGGTAATCCTGGGCAGCGCCACGCCCGACCTCACCACGTACCACCGCGCCACGATGGGGCAGTACCGCCTGCTCGAGCTCTTCGAGCGAGTGGAGGGCGAGGGCGCGTGGGGATACGAGCACGACGGAGACACGGAGACACGGAGGGGTTCCGATGAGGGTAGGGACCCTCACCCTAACCCTCTCCCAGAGGGAGAGGGGACAGCCTCCTCCCTAACCCTCCCCCTACAGGGGGAGGGGACTTCTCCTCTCCCTTTGGGAGAGGGCGAGGGTGAGGGAGCCCCCCGCGGCGAGGACACGCCTCGCGGCGCGCTGATGCCACCCGTCCACATCGTTGACCTTCGCCAGGAGCTGCGCTCCGGAAATCGTTCCGTATTCAGCCGCGCCCTCGCCGAATCCATCACGTTGGCGCTTTCCGCCCACGAGCAGGTGATCCTATACCTGAATCGGCGCGGCTCGTCTACATTTGTGATGTGTCGCGATTGCGGCCACGTCCTCAAGTGCAAGCGCTGTGACGTGCCCCTGGTGTACCATTCGGCGGAGGACGACCTGGTGTGCCACCAGTGCAACTTTCGTACGTTCGCGCCCGAAGGCTGTCCTGCGTGCTGGGGCAGTCGCATCAGGTTCTTTGGCACCGGTACCGAGAAGCTGGAAGAGGATACAAAAAAGAGGTTTCCCCAGGCTCGCGTCCTGCGCTGGGATAGCGACGTGACCAAGGGCCGCCAATCGCACGAGGAGATCCTCAGGCGCTTCGTCCAGCGCGAGGCGGACATTCTGATCGGCACGCAGATGGTGGCCAAGGGACTCGACCTACCGCTGGTCACGCTCGTGGGTGTCATCAGCGCCGACACGGCGCTGCACCTGCCCGACTTTCGCGCCGTAGAGCGCACCTTCCAGTTGCTCATGCAGGTGTCGGGGCGCGCCGGCCGAGGCGTCCTGGGCGGACGCGTCATCGTGCAAAGCTACTCGCCGGACCACTACTGCATTCAAACCGCCAGCAGGCACGACTACCGGGATTTTTACCGGCAGGAGATGGAGTTCCGCCGGGAGCACTTCTATCCTCCCTTCGGCCAACTGGTGAAGCTGGTTCGTCAGCACTCCAACGACGCCGCCTGCCAGCACGATGCGGAGAAGCTGAGCTTGATCCTGAAGCAGAGCCTGGCCCGGCTGGGCCTTCCCGCCACTGACGTGGTCGGCCCCGCTCCCGCCTACCTGCGCCGCATCCGGGGCAAGTTCCGCTGGCAGATTCTTCTGCGGGGCACCCACGCCCACGAGCTCGTCAAGACGATCACGATCCCGCTGGGGTGGGTGGTGGATGTGGAGCCGATAAGTACGCTATAAACTCTTACTTCCCCACTTCTCCAGCCACTTCTTTTTCACCTCGTGGTTCACTGCGTACAGGGGCCATTCACCCTTGAGTGCCATTACCACCTGTGTCATCGGCTTGTACCAGAGCTCAGGATCCGCAGCTTCAGAGTACATCGCGCTGTGGCCCGTCAGGATAATGTTGGACATTCTCCGAAGCGGGTTGTCTGCCGGAATCGGCTCCTGCGCCGTCACATCTAACCCCGCTCCCGCGATCAGATGCTCCCGCAACGCACGGATGAGCCCTGCCTCGTCAACACAGTCACCACGAGCAACGTTGACGAAGTAAGCAGTCGGCTTCATTCTTTTGAACTGCTCGTAGCCAAACATCCCTCGCGTCTCGGAAGTAACAGGCGAGTGGATGCTCACGAAGTCTGATTCTCCGAGAAGTGTGTCCAAATCCACAGGCTTCACCCCCAGGCTCTCCATTACTGACCCAAAGACGTAAGGGTCATATGCTATGACCCGCATTCCGAGACCTCTTGCCTTGAGGGCTGTGGCGGTGCCTATCCTTCCAAGGCCAATGATGCCAACCGTCTGGTCGCGCATACGAAAAATAGGGCGAGCCACATTTCTGAGGGCCTCCCTGTCGATCACAAAACAGAAGCCACTTTCCTTCACCGCTCGATCCAGGATCAGGAGCTTGTGGCCCAGGGCGAGCATAAAAGCTATGGCTCGACCAGAGACCTCGTCCAGACAGTAGTCAGGGACGTTGGTGACGACTATCCCACAGTCACTGGCAGCTTCCAGGTCCGTCCCGCTGTAGCCTACGCCAACGCTAGCAAGGATGCGGCAGTTGGAGAGCGCACTAATCACGCGCCGGGTGAATGGCTGGCGAGTGGCGTCGCACACCAAGGCGTCGACATCGGCAGCGTTGGCAATAATCTCCTCCTCCGAATGCCACAGCCCCCGCCTAACCATAGTGGCACCCAGCGGCTCTAGCAGCCTTTCACCGAAATCTGCATCAGGCACGTTGAAGACATTGACTATTTTGAAACTCATTCTTTCCTCCTGACAACACTCTTTGGGCAACCACCAGTAACGAGTTTGCGTCTACAAGGCACGAGCGACACGTCATTCTTGGGACCGGTTCGGAACATTTTGGAAGTGACGCCATATTAACACAGCAGAAGGGGAGCGAACAGTCCAGGTTGCGTAAATACAACCCGGCGTGCTGCATAGTCGAGTGGCCTCCTTTACGCCCTTTGGCGCGCATGGTAGAATGTCATTAGAAGAATGAGATGGCAGTACTCCCAATAATCCAGGCCGACAACCCGATATTGCGCCAGAAAGCCAAGCGCGTGCCGCGCATCGACGAGCGCATTCAGACTCTCGTCGACGATATGATCGAGACGATGCACGCGGCCAACGGCGTTGGATTAGCTGCGCCGCAGGTGGGCGTACCTCTTCGCGTCATCGTCGTCCAGGACCTCGTGGAAGGAGAAGACGGCGAGTGGGTCCCAGGCCAGCTTGTCGCGCTGATCAACCCCGAGATAGTGAAGACGGTCGGCGAATACGAGGTCCAGGAAGGCTGCCTGAGCCTGCCCGGCTATGCCGGCGACATCAAGCGTGCCGAGAAGGTCACGGTCAAGGGTCTGAACCGCCAGGGCAAAGAAGTCAGAATTAAGGCCGAGGGACTCCTCGCCGAGGCCCTCCAACACGAGATCGACCACATCAACGGCATCCTCTTTGTGGACCACCTCCCCAGCCTCGACATGCTGCGGCATGTTCATCCGAAGCGCAGGGCGCCGGAGCCCCCATCCGAGCCACAGTCATGATATAATGGTTGCGCTGGACCCGGACAAAACCACGTTCTGAACGGTGGCAATAGAGCAGTGAAGCTCCACGAGTACCAGGCGAGAAGCATTCTCCAGAAGTACGGCATTCCCGTGCCCGCCGGCGATGTCGCCACTTCCCCTGAGGAAGCCCGCTCTGTCGCCGAGCGGTTGGGTGGGCGAACGGTGATCAAAGCCCAGGTGCTGCTGGGCGGGCGTGGCAAGGCAGGCGGCGTGCGTCTGTCCGGCACATCGGCAGAGGCCGCGGAGGCCGCAAGGGCCATCCTGGGTATGTCCATTAAGGGTATCGCGGTCGAGAAGGTGCTCGTCGCTCTGGCCATTGACATAGCAAGGGAACTATACCTCGGCATCGTTGTGGACCGCGCCAACAGGGCCATCGCCCTGATGGCCAGCGCCGAGGGTGGCGTCGAGATCGAGGAACTCGCAAGGACACGGCCCGAGAGAATCGCTAAGGTCACCGCCCATCCCTTGCTCGGCTTACTCGACTACCAGGCTCGCGATCTGGCCTTCGGCATCGGGCTCGAGGGCAACTTGCTGCGCGATTTCACGAATATCGCCAAGGCCCTTTACCGGGCCTTCGTCGAATGCGACGCTTCGCTGGCGGAGATCAACCCCCTGGCCATCTTGCCCCAGGGTTCCCTTGTCGCCGCCGATGCCAAGATCGTGCTCGACGACAACGCCCTTTTTCGCCACAAGGACCTGGAGGCGCAGCGCGACCCCGCCGAGGAGCAGCCCGCCGAGAGGATCGCCCGCGAGAATGGCTTCAGCTTCGTCAAGCTCGACGGCACCATCGGTTGCATGGTCAACGGCGCGGGCCTGGCGATGGCGACCATGGACGTGATCAAGCTCTACGGCGGCATGCCGGCCAACTTCCTGGATATCGGCGGTGGCGCCAGAGCGGATCGAGTCGAGGCGGCTCTCCGGCTCATCCTGGCGGATAGCAACGTCAAGGCCGTGCTGCTTAATATCTTCGGCGGCATAACGCGCTGCGACGAGGTGGCCAGGGGAATCCTTACAGCACTGAGCGGGGTGTCCAGCGAAGTCCCGATCATCGTGCGCCTGGTCGGCACAAACGAGCAGGAAGGCCGCGACCTGCTGGCCCAGGCCGGCCTTGTCGCGACCACGAACATGGACGAAGCGGCGAAGATAGCGGTGGGGGCTAACAACTGAGAGCAAACCAATGAGTATCCTAGTAGACGAAAATACACGCCTGGTCGTCCAGGGAATCACCGGCCGAGAGGGCGAGTTCCATACCCGGCAGATGTTGGAGTACGGCACCACGGTCGTGGCGGGTGTGACGCCGGGCAAGAAGGGAGAGACTATCCTCGGCGTACCCGTGTTCAATAGCGTACGCGAGGCGGTCTCGGCCACCGCCGCCAACGCGTCGATCGTCTTCGTGCCCGCCTTTGCCGCGCCCGACGCCGTCGTCGAGGCCGTCGACGCCGGCATCTCGCTGATCGTCTGCGTCACCGAGGGCATTCCGACCCTCGACATGGTGCGCGTCTGCCACTACGTCTCGCGAAGCGGCTCCAGACTCGTCGGCCCCAATTGCCCGGGCGTGATCTCGCCGGGAAAAGCCAAGGCCGGCATTATGCCGGGCCATATCCACCGTCCCGGCAACGTGGGCGTCGTTTCTCGTAGCGGCACCTTGACGTACGAGGTCGTGCTGGAGCTAACCAATCGGGGCTACGGCCAGTCGACCTGCATTGGCATCGGCGGCGATCCCGTTATCGGCAGCTCGTTCACCGATATCCTGGGCCTGTTTCAGGAGGACCCCGGCACGGACGCCATCGTTTTGATCGGTGAAATCGGCGGCTCCGACGAGCAGCAGGCGGCCGAGTACATCGCCAGCAAAGTAACCAAGCCGGTCTTTGGCTTCGTCGCCGGTCTCAGCGCCCCGCCCGGCAAGCGCATGGGCCACGCAGGCGCGATCATCTCCGGTGGCGAGGGTACCGCCGAGGAGAAGATTGCGGCCCTCAAAGCGGCGGGCGCAAGAATAGCCGACACGCCCGCCCAGATCGTCGACCTGTTGCAGCAAACGGAGGAAAAGCGTGGACACTAAGACGGTCGATACCAAGGATGCTCCGCCAGTGGCAAAACAGAAGTCGCCCACGCAGATAGTAATCTACAAGGACTGGTGCAAGGCGTGCGGCGTGTGCGTCGAGTTCTGCCCGAAGCACGTGTTGGCTCAGGACACGGGAGGTTATCCCATCGTGGCCCATCCCGACGCCTGCTCGGGCTGTGACTTGTGCGAGCTGCTCTGTCCCGATTTCGCCATCACGTTGACGAGAGCGGGGACAAAGGACTAACGCGATCCTCGGGCTGGGAGGAACTAGTGGTCGAAAGATTCTTGCAAGGCAACGAGGCCTGCGCCGAGGGCGCCCTGGCCGCGGGCGCCCGCTTTTTCGCGGGTTATCCCATCACCCCCTCGAGCGAAATCGCCGAGATTCTCTCCAGGCGCCTGCCCCAGGTCGGCGGCAAGTTCATCCAGATGGAGGACGAGATTTCTAGCCTGGCCGCCGTGCTCGGCGCGTCCCTGGGCGGACTCAAGGCGCTGACGGCCACCAGTGGCCCCGGCTTTTCGTTGATGCAGGAGCACGTCGGCTTTGCTGCCGCCGCCGAGATACCGTGCGTCATAGTCGACGTCCAGCGCGCCGGCCCTTCCACTGGACAACCCACCTTCCCGTCCCAGGGCGACGTGATGCAGGCCCGCTGGGGCACGCACGGTGACCACCCCATCATCGCCCTCTCGCCCTCGTCGGTGCTCGAGACCTTCCAGCTTACGGTGCGGGCCTTCAACCTGGCCGAGAAGTATCGCACGCCGGTCATCCTCCTGGCCGACGAGGTGGTCGCCCACATGCGCGAGAAAATCGTCCTGCCTCCGGCCGACCAGATCGAGGTCGTCGACCGAGCTGGCCCCACGGTTCCGCCAGAATGGTACTTTCCCTTCGACAACTCCGTCGACGTTCCCCCGCTAGCCGCCTTTGGCACGGGCTACCGATTTCACGTGACCGGCCTGTACCACGACAGGTCTGGCTTCCCTACGCTACGTGCGGACGAGATCAACCCCTGGTTCGAGAGGGTTTTTGCTAAGATAGAGCACCATCTCCACGACATCATCCAGGTGGAGGAGTTTGAGGTAGACGACGCCAGGACCGCTTTGATTGCATACGGAGCCACCGCCCGATCGGCCCGGGCCGCCGTGCGCATCGGCAGGGAAAAGCGGAGAAAGCTGGGTATGCTCAGGCTCAAAACCATCTGGCCCTTCGCCGAGTACGCTGTGGATCGGCTGGCATCGCAGGTAAGAAAGATCGTCGTCCCCGAGATGAACCGGGGCCAGTTGAAGCTGGAAGTCGAAAGAGTCGTCGCCGGCCGCGTCGAGGTCGTGGGCGTCAACCGCACCGACGGCGAGATGTTAACGCCGCAGCAGATTCTGGCGGCGCTTGAGGAGTAACGAGTCATGAAGCAGCCGATGTTCCAGACTATCTATCCCTATTTGCGGTCGCACAAGAAGTTCCCCCACGTCTGGTGCCCCGGCTGCGGCATCGGCATTGTCCTTGGCACGCTTATTCGCGCCATCGCTTCGCTCGGCTGGAAGAAAGACGAGATCGCTCTGATCTCCGGCATCGGCTGCTCGGGCCGAATGCCCGTCTACGTGGACTTCAACACCCTGCACACCACCCACGGGCGAGCCCTAGCCTTCGCCACGGGGTTGAAGCTCGCGCGCCCGGAGATGAAGGTCATCGTCGTGATGGGCGACGGCGACGCCCTGGCCAT
>JACQUC010000030.1 GCA_016210495.1 Chloroflexota bacterium | reverse complement strand
CCTGTGGGAGGATCAGGAGAAGTACAAGGGCGGCTGGGAGCTAGGCTCCAACGGCCATTCGCCCGGCCTGCGTCTGAAGTTGCAGGGCCGATTGGGTGCACTCGCCAACATCTTCTCCAACCCGTACTTGCCCACCGTCGACGACTATTACGAGCCCTGGACGTACCAGTACGACGAGCTTTTCAACGCTCCCGAGGGTCCCGACCAGCCAACTGCTCGCCCTATCTCGATGATCACGGGCAAACCTATGGACATCGAGGCGGGGCCGAACTGGGACGACGACCTCGGCGGATCGCCCATCTACGCGGCTCACGACCCGAACAAGCAGGGCCTCACCGAAGTGGAACAGCGCCAACTGGAGGAACTGGAACGGGTTGTGTTCTTCTACCTGCCACGTATCTGCTACCACTGCCTCAACCCGGGCTGCGTGGGGGCCTGCCCGGCCGGCGCCGTTTACAAACGCGGTGAGGACGGCATCGTGCTGATCAGCCAGGAGAAATGCCGCGCCTGGCGCATGTGCATCTCCGGTTGTCCCTACAAGAAGGCGTACTACAACTGGGGCACCGGGAAGTCGGAGAAGTGCATCCTGTGCTATCCACGTCTCGAGAGCGGCCAGCCTCCTGCCTGTTTCCACTCCTGCGTGGGACGGATTCGCTACCTGGGTATGCTTCTGTATGACGCCGACCGCATCCAGGAAACTGCCACGGCGCCGAATGCAGCGCTTGTGGACGTACATCGATCCATCATCCAGGATCCCTTCGATCCCGAGGTCATTGCCGCGGCCCGCGCCAATGGCCTCTCGGCACAGCAGATCGAGTCGGCCCAGATGTCGCCGGTCTACAAATTTGTCAAGAAGTGGAATCTCGCCTTGCCGCTGCACCCCGATTTCCGCACGCTGCCTATGCTCTTCTACGTGCCGCCGCTGCTGCCCGTGCTGGCCACGGTTAAGGACGGCAACTACGATCTCGTCGGCGCTGGCGAGGCAAGCTTGGCACCGCTGATGAGCTCGTTGGCACGCGCGCGGCTGCCGCTGCGCTTTATGGCCAGCCTTTTGGCCGCGGGCAACGAGGAGATCGTAGCGGCGGTTTACCGTAAGCTCATTGCCGTGCGCATATTCATGCGCTCCGAGCGTGTGAAGGATGTTCCGACTGCGGAAGTACGATTGGCTCTCGAACAGGCGCACCTGAACCCCGAAGAGGCGGAGGCTATCTTCCGCCTCACCTCAATGCCCACTTTCGAAGAAAGGTTCGTCGTCCCGCCACTGGCGCGCGAGACTGCCATCGAGCCTACAGTCGATCCGTTCACCCACAAGCCTCAGGCGGGCTTTGGCTTCCGCCAGGCGCCAGCGCGGAGGTGGTGATGATGACCGTGGAAATCGCGGAGCGGCGCATCTTAGGGCTGTTTGCCGACATTCTCGACTACCCGAAGCCGGGTCTGGATGCGGTGGTGCGAGAATCTGAGAGCCTGCTATCGTCTCGGAGTCCCGAGGCGGCAGCTCTCCTGAATGGCTTTGGCGCCATCGTGTCCGAAACCCCGCCGGAGAACCTGGAGGAGGTTTACACGGGGACCTTTGACTTGAACGCCACCTGCTATCCCTACGTCGGGTTCCATCTCTTCGGCGAAAGCTACAAGCGCAGCGTCTTTATGCTGGAGCTGAAACAGCGCTACCGGGCTGACGGCTTCGGCATAGGGGCTGAATTGCCCGACCATATGTCGATGCTGCTGCGGTACCTGAGCATCTGCGACGACGAAGAGGCCGTGAGAGATATCATCCAAGAGGCCCTGTTGCCTGTGCTGAGCACAATGGTTGGCAAGTGCGAGGAGGAAGAGGACGCCGCCGAGAAGCATCGGCTGCAGGGGGCCGATCGGAAGGCCTACGGCCGAGTCCTGGCAGCGCTTCGCCTTGCACTCTCGCTAGACTACGATTGTGTCCCTTCTCCGGCGGGTGCGGCCGAACACATCCCCTTGCCTGCGTGTGGGGCCTTGATTAATCAAGGCTCCACAGCTAGCCCGATTAGTCAAGGCTGCACCAGCCCATCTTTGCACTGCGGTGTATGGGCTGGTGCAAACGACTCAGCAAGTGTTTGCAAATAGGGAGGAGATCGCGATGTTGGACTATGCGCTTTTCGTGGCGTTCCCGTATGTGGCGATCGTATTGGCAGTCCTCGTGGGGGTCTACCGCTACTACATCGACCGGTTTTCCTACTCCACCCAGTCCTCGCAATTCCTGGAAAACCGCACCCTCTTCTGGGGGTCGGTTCCGTGGCACTACGGTGTGATCATCGTCTTGCTGGCGCACCTCCTGGCGTTCCTGTTTCCGGGGCAGTGGGCGGTGCTCATCGGCTCACCGGAGCGCCTGTATGTGCTCGAGGTGATCGGACTCGTGTTGGCGCTGGCGGCCCTGGTGGGGCTGGCGCTGCTCATCGTGCGACGCGTCAGCAACCCTCGCGTATTCGTCGTCACCTCGGGTATGGACTGGTTACTGCTGGCTTCGCTGCTGGTCCAAGTCGCGCTGGGTTTCTCCGTGGCTCTCTTCTACCGCTGGGGTTCCGACTGGTACCTTCACACGGCCGTCCCCTGGCTGGTGTCGCTTTTTACGCTCAGTCCCCAGATCCAGTACGTTACCGCGCTGCCCTGGCTGGTAAAGCTGCACATGCTGTGGGGCTTTTTCATTTTCGCTCTGTTTCCCTTCACGCGCCTGGTCCATTTCGTGACTTTTCCGATAACTTATGTGTGGCGACCTTATCAGGTCGTGGTTTGGAACCGGCGTGTCGCGAGAGGACTTGGCTCTGGGCCGGCATCTGGGCCCGCCTACGGTGATCGTGCCGGCGTTGCTTCCCCGGATCGTCTTGCAGGTGACCGGGCACGTTGACATTAGGAGGTGCCGTGATGAATGGCGCGGCCCGAAGGAATCTGGTCTTAGCTACAGTAGCCTTCACGATCTCTTTTGCGCTCTGGGGTCTGATCTCAGGGTTGGCGCCGATTTTCAAGGCGTGGTACGGGCTTAGTGCCACCGAGACCAGCCTGATCGTCGCCATCCCCGTCCTGCTCGGGTCCCTGGGCAGGATTCCCGTCGGCCTGCTCACCGATCGATTCGGTGGGCGCATTGTCTTCGCCGTCGTCCTGATGTTTGGCATCGTTCCGGCGCTCGCCCTGGCGGCCGACCACTCGTACCAGTCGCTGCTCCTGTGGGGCCTTCTGCTCGGAGTGATGGGGACCTCCTTCGCCGTGGGCGTGGCGTTCGTCGCGCCGTGGTTCCCGGCGGAAAAGCAAGGGGCCGCGCTGGGTGTCTACGGAGCCGGAAACATCGGGCAGTCGATTGCGGTGTTCGGTGCGCCATTTCTGGCTGGCACCATCGGCATCGCCGCGACACTGCCGCTCTTCGGTATCGCCTCCCTCGCCTGGGGTCTGGTGTTTGCCCTGGTAGCGCGAAATGCTGTCGTGGCCGGGCCGCCGAAAACAGTTGGCGAGAACCTCCAGGTGTTCCGGCACGAGCCTGTAGCGTGGATACTCAGCATCTTCTATTTCTTGACCTTTGGCGGCTTCGTCGCGCTCAGCATTTACCTGCCCGCCTTGCTGAGGGATATGTATGATCTGACCGTCGAGGACGCCGGCGCTCGCACGGCAGGATTCGTCATGCTGGCCACGCTGTCCAGGCCAATAGGGGGATGGATCGCGGATCGTATCGGGGGCGTGCGCCTGCTGATCGCCGTCTTTTTTGGTCTGGCGGGAATGGCCTGGCTCCTGATCTTCCCTTCCATCTACCTTTTTAGCGTTGGTGCACTTGGCGCGGCCGCATGCCTTGGTTTAGGTAACGGCGGCGTCTTCAAGCTGGTGCCGCGTTACTTCCCTCGCAACACCGGTACCGTGACCGGCCTGGTGGGCGCTGCCGGCGGACTCGGCGGGTTCTTCCCGCCTATCGTCCTGGGCCTGTTTCGCGACATCACCGGCAGCTACACCCCGGGCTTCGCCCTGTTCAGCATCTTTGCCTCGGGCTGCCTGATGGTCCTGTTCCTGCTGCCTGCTTTCAACGCGCCCGAGTCCGAAACCAAGCCAGAGAGGCTGATGGTATTGGAAGGCTAGGCATTCCTAACCCTTGCGACTCCGTCCTCAATCTGCTAAACTTATTCTGGTCGTGCTAGACGGGGAACTAGCGGTGCCCTGAACCCGCAAACCGCTACAGCGGGGTTGAATTCCCATTCGAGGTACTCGTTTTTCGGGACTGTCGTCGTCAAGCGGCATTGAAGACTGGGTCCTGCGCGGCAGAAGCCTACAAACCCCGCCAGGTTCGGAAGAAAGCAACGGTAAGTAGTCACTTCTGGGTGTTGCAGGGGAGCTTGGTCGGAGCTGGCTGGCGGCGGTAAGCCGGGGGGTTGGTATCGACAGTGGGTGCACGACCTTTATATCACACCAGCGCAACCAGGGGGAAGGGCTTTTGCTGCTCCCCCTTTTTGCTGCAATAGCGCGGGAGCTATCTTGGACGGCCACCTGGCTCGCATCGGCTCCGAGGAGCCGCCTTCCCTGGTGAAGGCACTACTGCGACAACTTGGACTCCATCCTCGCAAACGGCTGGGGCAGAACTTCCTGGTGGACAGGGAAGTCCTGCAAAAGATCGTCACGGCTGCCGATCTCCAGCCGTCTGATGCTGTAGTCGAGGTCGGGCCCGGCCTCGGCGTTCTTACGGAGGAACTGGCGAGGCGGGTGGCCGTGCTGGTCGCCGTCGAGCTGGACAGGGGACTGGCGGCGGCGCTGGAAAGAATGCTTGATAGGTATCCCAGCGTCAAGGTGGTCAACGCAGACGTATTGCACTTCGATCCGGCTCAATACCTCAAAGGTCAGCCGTACAAGGTCGTGGCTAACTTGCCCTATTACGTAACCTCGCCCGTGCTCAGGCACTTCCTGGAGGCAGCTTTGAAGCCTAGCCTGATGGTGGTGATGGTGCAGCGAGAGGTCGCCCAGCGCATCGTCGCCGTGCCCGGCGAGATGAGCCTCCTGTCGGTAAGCGTGCAGTTCTATGGCAAGCCAACACTGGTAACGTACGTTCCTGCTGCCGCCTTCTATCCCCGGCCAAAGGTCGAGTCGGCCGTCGTGCGCATCGACGTATACGAGCGACCGGCGGTTGACGTCGATTCCGACAAGTTCTTTCGCGTCGTTCAGGCCGGCTTTTCTCAGCCGCGCAAGATGCTGCACAACGCCCTGGCTCAACGCGTCTGGCTGCCGCCCGGTGGGGCCATCGAGGTCCTCCGCGCCGCCGGCATTGACGAGAAGCGTCGCGCCCAGACGTTGACCCTCGACGAGTGGGGGGCGCTGACGCGTGAGCTCGAGACGAGGGGCTTCGCGTGAGCCGAAGACGCATGCGCTCACGACCACGGACCTGCCGAGCTCACGCCAAGATCAATCTCACCCTCGAGATACTGGGAAAGCGGCCTGATGGGTATCACGAAATTGTTTCGATCGTGCAGACCCTGGCCCTCCACGATGTCCTCAGTTTCGGGCCGGCCGATGAGCTGGTGCTCACATGCGATCGGCAGGACCTTGCAACGCATGATAACCTTGTGCTAAGGGCTGCCAGACTGTTGCAGGCCGAGACGGGAACGACAATGGGCGCGCAGATCCATCTGACAAAGCGCATACCCGTGGCCGCCGGACTTGGCGGAGGCAGCAGCGATGCAGCCTGCGCTCTGCGCGGTCTGAACGGCCTTTGGCAGCTTGGTCTCTCAGAAGAAGAGCTGTGTAGGCTGGGCGGCCAGGTTGGCTCCGACGTGCCCTTCTTCTTTGTCGATGGCACGGCGTTGGTCCAGGGGAGAGGAGAGAAGGTCTCGCGCCTTCCCTCTTTGGCCAGCAAATGGGTAGTGCTGATCACCCCACGCGTCGAGCTCGCAGAGAAAACCCGCGAGCTTTATGCCAGAGTCAGCCCGGCGCACTTCTCCACCGGCGAGGCCACGAGGGAGCTGGTGCGCGCCTTGTTGCAGAGTGGGGACGTCGACTCCTCCCCCTTGGTGAATGCCTTTCTCCCCATCGTTCTGGAAATGAGCCCCGTCGTGGCGCGGTGCCTGGATCGGCTTCGCGAGGCGTGCGCCGAGCCATTTCACCTTTCGGGCGCGGGCCCAACTTTTTATGTCCTGGTCCCCGACCGGGGGCGCGCAGAAGAGCTGTTCCGCAGTCTGGCGACGCTCGCGCAGCGTGGCCTACTGGAGGCTCGGGTGGGGTTAACGCAAACGGTGTAGGCATAGCCCGTCATTCGAGTGGTACTGGTAGGCGCTGGCTGAAGCCAGCGCGCGCCCTTGCTGTACCAGGCCGGTGCGAAGATGGCCTTTCCACAGGCGGCGACCAATGCCAACTCGTCACCTCGGCACTCGAACAGGCACGCGCACCCTGAAGGGTGCGGCTACGGGTACGGCGCCCCCGCACCGCCGGGTGCGAGTGCCACGAACCAGCCGACCGACCCTTGACAGCAGATGCCCAATGCTTTAGTATTTATTGGCGAAAGTGGGTCCGTAACAGAGGGAAGGTTGGCTGTGACCCGTCCTGACCGAAGCAGGGGCACACAGAAGAGGCTTGCGTGACGGTGATTCTGGAGGACGCATCCTCGGACGATCCGTCTAGTGCGTTCTACCAAACAATGACTGAGATGAGCTTGATTGCCTTCATCCGAATCCTCGCTTGAGGCTGCGTCGGGTGGAGCGACGTCTTTGTCATTGTTTTTTGTTTTCTTTGGGTCTTAATGGATGGCTGAAATAGGGGCCGTTGTCCTGGCGGCGGGCCTGGGCACGCGAATGAAGTCGAATACGATCAAGGTGCTCCATCCGTTGGTGGGCAGGCCGATGGTCTGCCACGTTCTGGACGCGTTGCTACCATTGGGCATCGCGAAGATTGTGCTGGTTGTCGGGCGCGATGGCGCGAGCGTTCGACAGGCCGTGCCGAATACGGTGGAGTTCGTGGAGCAGCGCGAGCAATTGGGCACCGGGCACGCCGTGATGCAGGCGCGATCCGCGCTCGAGGGCCACGCCGAGCACGTCGTGGTGCTCTATGGCGATGCGCCGCTGGTGCGCAGTGAGACGTTGCTGAGGCTTATGGACCTGCACTTGAACACCAAGTCGACGGTGACTTCGCTGACTGTGCTTCGGGATGATCCCACGGGGTACGGGAGAATCATCAGGGTGGCCGGTGAGGTGAAGCGCATCGTCGAGGAGCAGTCTGCTTCCGTGGAAGAGCGACAGATCAGAGAGGTCAATGGCGGCCTCTATTGCTTCGAATCGAGCTGGCTGTGGAAGCACTTACCATTGCTTCAGATCAGCGAGAAAGGGGAATACTACCTGACGGATTTGATAGCTACTGCTGCAGCGGAAGGCCGGGCGGTCCAGACCATGGTCGCCGACGATCCTCTAGAGGCTATGGGCGTGAACGATCGCGTTCAGTTGGCGGAGGCCGAGGCTGTGCTGGGGTGGCGCATCAGACGCCAGCTAATGCGTTCTGGCGTCACTTTGGTCGACCCATCCCACACCTACATCGATGGCGGGGTGGATATCGGCCAGGACACGGTCGTGTACCCCGGAACGTTCATCAAAGGCAAGACCAAGATCGGCGACAGGTGCGTGATCGGTCCCAACAGCTATGTCGTGGACTCGGCTGTAGGCTCGGATTGTCAGATCTTTGCGTCTGTGGTTGAGGGCGCCGAGATGGAAGATGGGGTTATCGTCGGGCCGTTTTCCCACTTGCGTCCGGGAGCTTACCTGGCGAAGGGTGTTCACCTGGGCAATTTTGCCGAGGTCAAGAATTCGTCCCTGGGCCAGGACACCAAGGTGCACCATTTCAGCTACGTGGGCGACGCAACCGTCGGCAGCCGGGTGAACATCGCGGCGGGCACCATTACCTGCAACTTCGACGCCGAGACCGGCCAGAAGCATCGCACCATCATCGAGGATGACGTTGCCCTTGGCAGCGATACCATGCTGGTTGCCCCCGTGCGGGTCGCTCGAGGGGCGGAAACCGGCGCGGGTTCGGTCGTGACCAAGGACATTCCACCCGACAGCCTTGCCCTCGGCGTGCCGGCCAGAGTGGTGCGGAAAGTAAAGGGGCCGCGGGGGAGTTGACAGATATTGGATTCTGATAGCTTGTTTGAGCTCGGGGTGGTGCTGCTGTGCCTGGCCCTGGCGGCATTCGCGTCGATGGCAGACACCGCGCTCCGTTCCATCAATCGGGCCAAGATACAGCGACTCATCGAAGAGGGCGTGCCCAAGGCCGAAGCCATCCGGAACTTCTTGGAAAGACCGAATCTCCTCGTCGTTACCATATTGGTAGTCAATACTTTCGCTCTCGTGGTCGCTTCCAGCTTCGCGACGCTATTTGTGTTGCGCAATCTGCCTTTCCAGTATGGCCCGCTGCTGGGCGCCTTCGTCACTTACTTCGCCGTGTTGTTCTTCTCGCAGATGATTCCTCGGCTGTTTGCCGCGCACAAGCCGGAGCAGGCCGCAATGTGGGTGGCTCAGCCCCTGGAAATCGTGGCGATTCTGCTCTCGCCGTTCACCCGCTTGCTCACGGCGATCCTACGGGCTCTTGAGCGGCTGCTGGGAGCGAAGCACAAGCCCGCCGGCCCTCTGATGACCGAGGAGGAGCTGCGCATTCTGGCGGGTGTAGACGAGGAGGACAGCAACATCCTCGAAGAGGATGAGCGCGACATGATTCAGGGCATCTTCGAGCTGGAAGAGACCACGGCTCGCGAGATTATGGTCCCGCGCATAGACGTGCGAGCGCTGGAAGCGGATAAGACCGTCTCCGATGCCATCGACCTCATCGTCGAGTTCGGCTTTTCTCGCATCCCGGTGTACACGGACAGCATCGACAATATTCTCGGCATCCTCTATGCCAAGGACCTTTTCAAGCATCTAAAGGAGGGTAACCTTTCAATAAGTGTTCGAGACCTGGTGCGGCCGGCCTACTTCATCCCTGAATCGAAGAAGATCGACGAGCTTCTGCACGAGCTGCAGCAGAAGAAGGTACACATCGCCATCGTGGTCGACGAGTACGGCGGTACCGCAGGCCTAGTGACCATCGAGGACCTTCTGGAAGAGATCGTCGGCGAGATTCAGGATGAGTATGACCGGGAGGAGGCGAAGATCGTCGAGCTGGGGGACGGCCAGGCGATCTTCGACGCGACCGTAACCATCGGCGACGTGAACGATACGCTCGGTCTCAAGCTCGAGGCCGAGGAGGTCGACACCATCGGTGGTCTGATTTACACGCAGTTGGGTAAGATGCCTAGCGTTGGCGATGAAGTGCGCATCGACGGCGTGTCAATCACCGTGCTGTCTACGGACGGCCGTCGCATCAGAAAAGTGAAAGTCAGCAGCCACGCTGCACAAGATGAGATAGAAAGTTAGGGCGACTTCCTCAGAGAGGCGATGGGCCGACCATCACCTTGACCCTCTCCCTGGAAGGGAGAGGGGACTGTGCCCCGGTCCCCGGGCAACCACATAGGGTTGCCCCTACGCATCCCAATCAGGTCGGAAGCCCAGCGGGTCTTCGTCGAGCGACAGCTCTTCCAGGGCGGCTTCGGCGGCCTCGCGCATCTCCTCATCCTCGCCCCGGGCGACGTCCTCTAACGCTCTCTTCGCCAGCTTGCCACCTACCTGGCCCAGCGCATCGACCGCGGCCAGGCGAACCTCCGGATCGGGATCGCGCACCAGCGCGACGAGCTGAGGTACCGCGCGCTTGTCCTCAATCTCCCCCGCCGCCCGGGCCGCCTCGAATCGCATCTCGGGACTGCTGCTCTGCATCTCGCGCAGGACCGTGGGCAGCCAGCGCACATCGCAGTTTCGTCCCATCGCAAACACGGCGCTCGCGCGCATCTTGGCGTCGGGGTGGTGGTAGCTCCGCTCGATCAACGGGGCCACCCAGTCCTCGCTAAGGAAGCCGATGGCCTCCACGGCACGCCGCCGGACTTCCAGGTCCTCATCTTCTTTCTGTGCGACTGCCCGCAGGCCGCTTACAACTTTCTTTGCCGTGCGAGCGTTCAGCTTCTCGACCTCGACGAGGTAGGCGAATTGGCCCAGAGATGTAGCCGCCGCAGCGCGCACGGCCGGAGCCGGGTCCTCGGCGAGCACACGCAGCAGCAGCTCGGCGGTAGTCAGCTCGCAGTCCTCCCAAAGACCGTTCACAGCGGCCAGGCGCACCGCTTCGTCCGTGTCGTCGAGGCACAGCCGGTACACGGCGCCGAAATCCAGTTCGAAATTGTCTTCGGCAAGATCGACCATCGCCCGCACGATCTGCCGGCGTCGCTCGGTCTCGATGCTGCCCCAGCCTTCTTGGAACTCCTTCAGTTCGCTACTGGAGAGGTCCGAGAACCGCCGCAGCCCACCCATCGACAGGTGGGTTGCGGTATCGCGTAGTTTGCCTAGGTATTCTTTGATTGCAGTCATTTCAACAAGATTATATCATCCTCCGGTTAGCCTTTGCTAGAGACACTGAGGGAGCCGAAGTACAGCGGGGGTATTCTCAGGCTACCGCCGACCCAAACCGCTTCGCTGCCAATTGAAAGGAGGGCGTTCTTGAACGCTTCGTGAACGTTGCCCGCCACCATCGTGTTCTTGACCCGGCCGACGATTTGTCCGTTTTCGATCTTGTACCCCAGGTGCACGTTGGCCGAGAAATCGCCGGAGAGCACGTTCCCGGCCCACGCCCCCATGGTCTGGTCGACGAGGATGCCTTCTTTGACATCCCCCACCATTTCGTCAAGCGTCGCCTCCCCCTCGGCGAAAAGCACCGAGCTTAATGCAGGACCTGGAAGGCTGTACAAACCCCTGAAGCCGTTGCCGGTGCTCTCCTTCCCGGCCAGGCCGGCGGTTTGCAGATCGTAGTAAAAGCTGAACAACACACCGTTTTCGACGAGGGCCTTGCGGCGAGTGGGCACTCCCTCGTCGTCGCAGACGGAGCTGTGGGGCGCGAAATCAATCGTGCCGTCGTCGAACAGTGATACGCGCCGGTCGAACACTTCCTTGCCGAGCTTATCGCCCAACGGCGATGCCCCTTGCAAGACCGTCTTCCCGCTGAGGGCAACCTCGAGGGGGCCGATCAAGGCGCCGGCGGCACCCTTGGGGGTGAACACCACCGGCATCGGCTTGGTCGACACGGGGGCGATGGTCTTCGCCAGCTCGAACTTCCGAATCAGCTCGCGAGCCAGGTCATCATAGGCCAGCGCCAGTTGGCAGCGCACCCGTTCCTCATAGACGTCCAGCATGTCGGTTCCTCGCACCAAATTCCCATGAATGGATCCCCCCATCACCGTCTTCTGGTACGCCGCGCTGCCGCCATTGGAATTGTAAATCTGCACTTCCTCCACGTGTTTGCTGATGCCGACATCGCAGAGTATCTCCGGATCGTAGGCGTGGATTTTCGCTATGACCTCCTGTCCCATAGCTATCATCGCCTCGGGGGCCAGACCGGCCACCAATGGATCGTAAACCTGGACCTCGCGCAGCACCGCACTTGGTGGGAAGTGGAATTTCGCCTCGGCGCCAAGGTCGGCCACGGATGCCGCGTCGTCCACCAGGGCTTGCGGGTTCCGCAGGTCGGTGGTGGCAGAGAACCCCAGCCTGCCACGCTTGATTATACGCAGGGCCATTCCCCGCGTTTCCTTCGTCTGCGACATCTTGAGCCTGTTGGACTCAAACGAGATGGGCGTGTCGATGCTGCGCACCAGGTAAACCTCGGCCTCCTCGGCCACGCGCTTGGCTAGCTGCAAAACGTCCATTATCGACCTCCCACGATGCACTTCTTGATGCGTATGTGCGGGCTCCCGGTAGAGACGGGAAGCGGCGACTGGCCCCCTTTGCCGCAGCCACCGCCGTTGTGGAACTTGAGGTCGCTGCCAATCGCGTCGATGTTCAAGAGCGTCTCGAAGACGTTGCCTGAAAGAAGCACACCTCGCACGCGCTCGGCTATCTTCCCGTTCTCGATCATAAAGGCTTCCTCCGCAGAGAAAGTGAACATCTCCATTGCGGTTTCGCCCCCGAAACTGCCTTTGGCGTAAACACCTTCCTTGACATCCGAGATTATGTCGTCGAACGACAGGTAGTCCGGCTCAATGTAGGTGTTGGTCATTCTGACGATTGGCGCGAAGCGATAGTTGATAGCGCGCGCGTTACCCGTCGTGCGCTCGCCCATTTTCGCCGCCGTCTCCAGCGAGTGCAGTCTTCCGACCAGCATTCCCTCTCTTACGAGGTACGTCTTCTGGGCCGGGGTGCCTTCCGAGTCGTACTTGTACGCGCCACGCAAGCCTGACTGCACTTCAGCCGCTCCGTCGACTATGTTGAGCTGGGGTCCGGCCAACCGCTTGCCCAGCAAGAGAATCTCCTTCAGGCGTGGATTCTCGTAGACGTGGTCGGCCTCGCTGAGGTGCCCGAAGGCCTCGTGCGCGAATACGCCGGCGAGATTCGGGTCCAGCACCACCGTGTACTCGCCGCCCTTCACCAACCTGGCCGATAACAGGTCGACCGCACGCCGTCCCGCCTTCTCGATTTCGCCCGTCAGGTTCTCCAGCATCCCGTAATCGTCGCTGCTGCCCGTGCTAAGATGCCCTTGCTGCACGTTGTCGCCTTCCCGAGCCAGCGCCAGGAAAGATGCGCGAATATCCATTTTCTGTTCTTCGATGTAGCTGCCGCGCGAGTTGCCAAAATAGCGCTTGCGGTATGCGTCGCCGTAGAATATCCGGGTCGTTTGAATCTGCGGGCCGACCCCCCAAAGCACCTGGTTGTACTCGTCAAGGAGTCGCTTCTTCTCCGCCAGGGCAACCTGGCGCGGGTCCTTCTTCACCAGCAGAGGCACGACGTCGACCACCGGTGGCGCCTCGGCCAGCTCGCTCTTCTCTCTCCCAACCGAGCGGGCGTGCTCAATGGCCAGGTCCACTTTCGCCGCGAGGTCCTTCAACTCATTGAAGGACACGAAGCCCCAGCCGCCCTTTATGAGCGCGCGCACGTTGCCCCCCAGGTCGGAGACCTTGCTGACCTCTTCCAGGTCGCGTCCACGGAAAGACAATCTGGTGCTCTCCGTCTCCTCCACGTGGATTTCGATGTAGTCGGCCTGTTTCCCGTGTAAGGCCTCGGTGATTAAGTCTCGCATGCAAATCTCCAATTGCTTTTCTAAACGCTCAAGATCATTATAGCAAGTAGGCCGCAGTTCGTCACGGGGGGTTGGGGGACGGGGGTTGAGGAAGGGGATTGGGTTTGTTTGGCAGAAGTGGTGGGCAGGGGTGACGGAGATACTCTTTCGGTCGGATTGGACGGATCGGGGGAATCGGACGTATCGTTGGGCGGGAGAGGGAGAGAGCTCAAGTTTGGCGGCTGGTGGCAATTCGGGTGCCGGGGCTGAAGCCGCCGGGTCAGGCGGGTTGGGTGAGTTTTGGGTTCGTTTGGTGATATCGTTCCTCGTGCCGGGCAGCTTGGCGCTTGATTCGCTCGGCAAAAACCGTTGCCGCCCGGAGCAGCAGCACTGTAGGGGCAACCCTGCGTGGTTGCCCCCGTGGCCGTTTGCCGAACGCCATCCTCTGCCAGGGACGGCAGGCCATATTTCGTCTCGCCGGGTCGGCGGTTGGGTTCGTTCGGCAGAAACGGTAGAGGCGGCGGACTGGAGCCGTCTCCCTCGCGGCGCTGAAGTGCGCGCGTCTCCGAAGGAATCCGGAGTCCTTCGGACAATCCGGATGGCTGATGTTTGGGTTCGTTCGGTACAATGCGGTTTTCGTTGCACATGGTGAAGCGCATCTCGATGGTGGGTTCGTTCGGCGGTTTTCGGCGTTGGCATAAGTGGTAGCGTGGTGCGCGGTTTACGGGTAGCCATGGCGATCTCCCTGGAAAGTGAAATGTGCTCCTATATATAATATTCATTTTGGGGTGGGGAAAAACAACATTTTTGGGGGGAATTTCTGAACCGCAGATGACGCAGATTAGGGGATTTCGCGGATTGGGTGATCCAAAGAAGCCGGCACGTCGTTGCCGCACGGATGGCGAGGTGACGCGCAGGCAGGCGAGGGTGCGGTTCAAGTTCCTGCGCCAGGCGGGTGTTCGTATAGGCAAGAAGACTGGCGACAGCGAATAGACAGCGAATAGGCGAATGATTGGGCATGTTGTTATCCGTGCCGGCATTTCTTGCTGGAGAACAGGATTGAATAGAGAGCCCAAGTTGCCCCCTCACCTTGGCGGCTGGCCCCGCGAGCGCGCGGGTGGGTATCACCCCGCGATTGGCTTATGCTCAACTACTCGCTGGCGCCTACTCATTCGCTTATTCGCTGTCTATTCGCTGGCGCCTCTCTCCGCCTGCTCTCTTGCCGCGGAAACGTGTTCCGCACCCGGCAGGCGAGAAACCCTTGGCACGCCGCTTCACTTATGCTAGTATTCTGGCTGGCGAGGCTGCGCTATTCCGCAGCCCGGCGCGGTAGCCTGCTCAACGCCAGCGCTCCTGTCCGCGAGACTCTTGTCCGCTATGCCGCCGTGTCTCCGGCCCTGCCGTCGCGTTTGTCGTTCGCTTGTATCATCAGCGGGAGGCTCAGGGATGAAGTGTTGCTCACTGCACGTCGTACTCGGGAGACGTGCATCCGCCTGTCCTGCCGGCCCCCCCCCCCCCGCCGGGGGGGGGGGGGGGGGGGGGGGGGGCGCCCGG
>JACQUC010000029.1 GCA_016210495.1 Chloroflexota bacterium | reverse complement strand
TTGAACAAGGTCGACACCAGAACCGGAACGCTGGTCTGGGAGGTCGAGCTCGACACGTTCTTGCCGGCACCGTGCACGTCGGGATGTAACAACTTCCCAATCGAAGGCAGTCCGGTAGTGACCGGCGGGTACATCTACGTGGGCACCGACGCCGGAGCGGCCTTCCGCGTCGTCGATACAACGGTCACTCCGGTTTCAGGCAATATCGCCGCCGATTGGCTATGCCCGAGTCCGAGCTCTCCGACTGGGTGTGGCAATCTATTTGCCGTCCTGAATGCGCCCGCCGTTGCTGTGGCATCAGACAAAGTGTTCTTTTTTTCCGGTGGCAGAATGTTCGAGTATCCGGAAAACGGCGGCGCCTGGAATGAGACAGTCGACAAGGACGCCGGGTTCGGACAGGAGAAGGCTTATTCTTCGCCTACGGTCGACCTCATTACGCAGACGTTGCACGTGGGCTTTGCCAACCGGCTGCTCCGCCTGCCTTATCCAATGAGTGGCAACAGCCCCGTATGGGCAACCAAGACTTATTCTCCAGGCCCCGATAACACTTATCCTCGCTCTACTCCTGTCGTGTTTAGAGGCAACGCCTATCGTTGGTACTGGCGCAGGCTTCGCCGAGCGTTTCGGATGCCTTTCGCCCTATCGCCGGCCCACGCTAAATGGCGTTTCCCTTGACTACGGCACCCAGGTAGACAGCGGCGTAGTCATGGACTACGCGACGGGCAACGCGATTTTCGGTTATACGGACGGCACCACTGGTGGGGTCGTGCAGATAACCCAGAGGCAGACCTGGGGCTGCCAAGCCTGGGCGTTCTGGGGTGGCCTGGGTTGTGGCGTCGGTGAGTGTAAAGCCGTCGACGCATACAATTGGTCCATTCACGTCGGCAATAAGACCGTCTGCGCGGTGAGAGCCGACGATGCGTCGGTTTGGTGTTGGGGTGACAACGCCGATCAGCAGCTCGGCGATGGAACGACTGTCGACAGCTACATTGCGCTCACGCTCCCAGGCACGAACGCCACCCAGGTACAGGCCGGCAACACCGCGTGCGCCGTCAGAGAGAACGGGAAAGTATCGTGTTGGGGCGACGCCGACGATGGCGAAATGGGGGACGGAACGACCAGCCCATCTCCGCGTGGCCCGACGGAGGTGTCCAACATTGGTAATGCTGCTTCCGTGGCCACGGGCCAGAGCTTCGCCTGCGCGCGCAAGAACGACAACACCGTATGGTGCTGGGGCAAGAACGACGTTGGGCAGCTGGGCGCGGGAGACACCGTTTCCCCGAGCGCGACGCCGAGGCAGGTGACCGGATTGACGAGCGCGACTCAGCTCGACACTTACAATAACGGCGGATGCGCCGTTAGATCGGACAACACGGTCTGGTGCTGGGGCTACAACGTGTACGGGCAAGTCGGCAATGCCAGCACGACCAGCCCGATTACCTCGCCCCGGCGAGTAACCGGGCTTTCCTCCATTGCCAGCGTCTCAGGAGGCGCTTTCCACAACTGCGCCCGACGTGATAGCGATAACACCGTATGGTGCTGGGGCAAGAACGAAAGCGGCCAGCTCGGCATAAACAACACGGTCTTGAAAGCATCGGCAGTTCAGACCACGAATGCTTCGTCGATCGTGGAAGTTACCGCCGGCGCCAATCACTCCTGCGCACGTGCTTCGAACGGGGCGATCTACTGCTGGGGCGCCAACGCTGAGGGTCAGCTCGGTGACAACACCACGGTTGACCAGCTCACCGCGATCCAGGTGGGGTCGGATACCAACTGGAGATCGATCTCCACGGGCAACAAGGTCTCATGTGCGGTCTCTAATGGAAGCTCTGTCCGCTGCTGGGGCGACGGAAATGACAAGGCCGTCGGGGATAACGACTCGACCAATGACGTGCTTCAGCCCGTATCAAGCGCGTTATCCAATATTAGCCAGGCGACAATAGGGGCTGTCGGAGGTTGTGCTATCGAGTTTGGGGGCGCGCCCAGGTGCTGGGGAGCCAATGCCTTTGGAGAGCTTGGCAATAACACGACGGTAGCCGAAACCCAGGCCGTTCCGATGGCGGGGCTAAGCAATATCGTCCAGATCAGCAGGGCCGGCCCTCATGGCTGCGCCCTCAAGCGCAATGATCCCGGCGATGACACCGTCTGGTGCTGGGGCAAGGACGATGTCGGGCAAGTTGGCGACGGCGCCAACACCGCTCCCAAGGTCTCCGCCGTCCTGGTGTCGGGGCTCTCGGGGAACTTCGTGGGCGTGGCGACCGGCCGCGCGCACTCTTGCTTCTTGCGAGGCGACGGCACGGTTTGGTGCAGCGGAGACAATATTGCCGGCATGCTTGGCGACAATTCGACCGTGAACCGTGACACGCCAGCACAGGTGGCAGGGCTCACGGACATCGTGCAGATTACGTCCAGATGGGACACGAGCTGCGCCCTCAAAGGTGACGCGACAGTCTGGTGCTGGGGGCTAAACGTAGACGGCCAGGTCGGCGACGGAACCACGGTCGATCGGACGTCGGCAGCCCAGGTGCCGGGCTTGACGAACGTCCTTCAGGTGAGCGTCGCTGGCGCGACGACCTGTGCGCTGAAGTACAATGGAACCATCTGGTGTTGGGGGCTCAACATCAACGGCCAGGTCGGCGACAATAGCACCGTCACCCCGCGCTTTACGCCGACCCAGGTCGTAGGCATCCCCGATGCGATCTTTGTCGGGGAGGGCGGCTGGCCGACTCCGGACGCCCTGAACGCTCAGTGCGCTATCACGGCCAACGGCGTGCAATGGTGCTGGGGCGAAGCGGTCTACGGGCAAATCGGCGACAATTCCACCGTGGGGGGGCGACTGTCCCCGGTCC
The DNA here is from genome assembly GCA_016210495.1 of Chloroflexota bacterium. The sequence continues at coordinate 11,180 of JACQUC010000029.1, read as the reverse complement.
AATCGAATTTCAATGCCTCGGTCATCTTCCCGCCAGGCATGGAGACGACAACTGCCGGCGAGTTCACGCATTGCGGCGTGCGCGGTGACGGCCGCGTCTGGTGCTGGGGCAAGAATAATCTTTCTCAGGTCGGCGACGGCACTACGGCAACCCCGCGCATGACTCCCACGCGCACTCGGGGCTTGTAGGCCATTGGGCGTTCGTGTGGGCGAACGGATGAAGCTCTTCCCGCCGGGGACGCGGTTCCTAAGGCGTTCGTGTGGGCGAACCGTCCGAGCCCATTCCCGCCGGGGACGCAGTTCCTAAGGCGCTCGTGTGGGCGAACGGTCCGAGCCCATTCCCGCCGGGGACGCGGTTCCTAAGGCGCTCGTGTGGGCGAACGGTCCGAGCCCATTCCCGCCTTGGGAGACGGTTCCCTAAGTGGGCAAATCCATTTGCGCCTTAGCAGGCGGTACCCTGATATGATCGATGATAAATGCGGTCGTTCTCGACAAAGCGGCTCGGGGCCGTCTTGGTGGTTGTTCTTGCGCCTTGGCTTCTTGCGCCCGCATGCTCCTGCGACAGCTCGGATCATTCGGAGGTCGACGATGGTGGTGAGCCCTGCAATCCGGCCACGGCGCGGGTCATCGCCATCGACTGGAGCCGCACGCGCCTAGGGGCAATCCCACCTGAAGTCGAGCGGGCCAGGCGCATGCAAAAGCTCTCCCGCTGCCACGAAGAGGACTCCGGCGACGCGGACACGCCGGATGCGGCGCCCCCGCCTTCGCACAAGCTCGACTGGAACTGGACGACCAATGACCCCGTGAATTCCACGCCCGCGCTCGTAATGAAGAACTGGCCCAACCAAGATGCGACGGATCAGCTCTTCGCTTGCACTACCGGAACGAGCGGGACCAGCTTCTACGCGCTCGACAACCTCTACGCCGCAAATCCTAACGTCGCGTGGTCCAAGTCCATCGGCGGTTGCGCCGGTTCCGCTGTCGGCGTGTGGATCGACGGCACCCGTGTCGTCGCCTTGTCCCAGGACGGCAAGCTCTGGTGCTGGAACGCCGCGAATGGGAATCGATGTGGCGGCTGGAGCGCGGACAGCTACAACCTGCCCGGCGGCCGAACCGTGTCCCGCTCGTCACCGTATGTGCCGGTTGGCTACTTCGTGTATTTCGGCGATTCGGGGGGTTACTTGAACAAGGTCGACACCAGAACCGGAACGCTGGTCTGGGAGGTCGAGCTCGACACGTTCTTGCCGGCACCGTGCACGTCGGGATGTAACAACTTCCCAATCGAAGGCAGTCCGGTAGTAACCGGCGGGTTCATCTACGTGGGCACCGACGCCGGAGCGGCCTTCCGCGTCGTCGATACAACGGTCACGCCGGTTTCAGGTGATATCGCCGTCGATTGGTTGTGTCCGACCCCGAATTCTCCTGGCGGATGCAGTCCCCAATTCACTGTCTTTAACGCGCCCGCCGTCGATGTGTTCGGCCACAAGGTGTTCTTCTTCGTCGGCGGTCGGATGTTTGATTATCCTGAAGATGGTAGTCCATGGAACGATACCTTCCAAAAGGACGCCGGGTTTGGAGGGGAGAAGGCTTACTCCTCGCCGGTAGTCGAATTATTTTCGCTCACGTTACATGTGGGCTACGCCAACCGGCTGCTCCGCATACCTTATCCAATGAGCGGCACCAGCAGCGTATTTGCGACCAAGGCCTATTCTGCTGGCCCCGATAGCACTTATCCGCGCTCGACTCCAGTCGTGTTTGCCGGCAACGTCTATATGGGTACCGGCGCGGGCTTCGCCGAGCGGTTCGGATGCCTCACGCCATTTCGGGGGCCGGCTTTGAATGGCGTGTCTTCCGACTATGGCACTGCTATCGACGGTGGCGTGGTCATCGACTATGCCACCGGTAACGCCATCTTTGGCTATACGAATGGCGCTACAGGCGGGCTCGTGCAGATCACACAGCGTCAGACATGGGGCTGCCAGAACTACAAATTCTGGGGCGGGCTCGGCTGCGGCGTCGGCGAGTGCAAACCCTCCGATCCGCAGAACTGGGTGGTCCATGACGGCAACACCACGGCCTGTGCTCTAAAGGGAGACGATGGGACCGTATGGTGCTGGGGCGACAACACCTACGGCCAACTCGGCGACGGCTCGACCGTAGACAGTTACATCGCAATGAAGATCCCGGATCTCAAGGATGATGTCACGCAAGTACAGGCGAATAGTACTGCATGCGCAGTCCGGGGCAACGGGAGCGTGTGGTGCTGGGGCGACGCCGACGACGGCGAAATAGGAGACGGGACGACCAGTCCGGGAACGCGTTCCAATCCAGTCCAGGTTTCCAATACGAACCTCACCAATGCAGTGTCGGTCGCGGTCGGCACTAACTTCACGTGCGCGCGAAAGAGCGACGACACGGTCTGGTGCTGGGGCAAGAACAACGCGGGCCAGCTTGGTGCTGGCGATACGGTCCAGAGCTCGACGCCCAGGCAGGTGACTGGATTGACGAGCGCCATCCAAATCGACACTTATACCGACGGCGCCTGCGCAGTGCGATCGAACAATACGGTCTGGTGCTGGGGAGCGAATGTTTATGGCCAGGTTGGCAATAACAGCACGACAAACCCGGTTGCTTCGGCGCGGCAAGTAACGGGACTCTCGAGCATCGACAGTGTTTCGGGCGGCAATTTCCATAACTGTGCCGTGCGTAGTAGCGACAGTACGGTCTGGTGCTGGGGGAAGAACGAAAGTGGTCAGCTCGGTATTAACAACACGGTGTCTCCCAAATCCTCGGCGCTGCAAACGACTAATGCGTCATCGATAACCCAAGTGACCGCTGGCGGAAACCACTCTTGCGCGCGCGACTCATCAGGGCAGATCTTCTGCTGGGGCGACAATGCCGAGGGTCAGCTCGGGGACAATACGACCGTAAGAAAGACGACTGCCAAACAGATCGGAAGCGGGACCGACTGGGAGGCAATCACTGTCGGCACGAAGACGACTTGCGCTGTAAGGACTAACAGCACGGTCTGGTGCTGGGGCGATGGTGCCAATAAGACCATAGGGCTCGACGATACGACGACGGACCAAACTTCTCCGTCCCTTGGTCCGGTTGGTAACATCATTCAGGCGGACGAGGGGGCGTCGGGAGGATGTGCGGTTACCCAAGCAGGTTTGCCCTATTGCTGGGGAGGCAATGCACGTGGCGAGCTCGGAGATGGAACGACCTCAGACTCAGCAAAGGCAACGGCCATGACGGGGCTTACAAGCGTCGGCCAAGTCTCCAGGGGCGGCCTACATGCCTGCGCCTTGAAGGTGAACGATCCCGGCGACGATACCGTCTGGTGCTGGGGAAAGGACGACACTGGGCAGGTCGGAGATGGAGCGAACACCGCCGATAAGACCTCGGCAGTGCAGGTTATAGGCCTCACCGGTAACTTCGTGGGCGTGTCCGCCGCCACAGGCCACTCTTGCTTCTTGAAGGGCGATGGAACCGTCTGGTGTGTTGGCGATAACACGAACGGTGCACTCGGCGACAATAGTACTATTACTAAACACTCACCCGTGCAGACGGCTGGGCTCACCGATATCGTCCAGATTTCCACGAGCGGTAGCACGAGCTGCGCGCTCCGCGGCGATTCGTCGGTGTTTTGCTGGGGTGCCAATGGGAGCGGCCAGGTCGGCGATGGAACAACGGTAAATCGCGTGTCGGCGCAGCCTGTCCCGTTAAACGGCGTCTTGCAGGTGAGCACCGCCGGTGAGACGACCTGCGCACTGAAATACGATGGAACCTTGTGGTGCTGGGGTGCCAATGGGAGCGGCCAGGTCGGCGACAACACCTCAACGACCCCGCGCTTCCCGCCAACCCCGGTAGCCGGCATCTCCGATGCTGCTTACCTGGGAGAGGGCGGTTGGCTTGCGAGCGCTACTGCGCACGGGCGCTGTGCAATTCGCGGCGATGGTTCACAGTGGTGCTGGGGCAACAATGTCTACGGGCAAGTGGCCGAAGGCTCCACCGTCTCGCCGCGTCTGTCCGCAGTGGAGACCTCCTATTCGGGCGCGACTCGATTTCCAGTCGGCTTTGAAACGACTTCAGCCGGCGCGCTCTCCCACTGCGCGGTCCGGGGTGACGGCCGTGTCTGGTGCTGGGGTAAGAATGACGTTTATCAAATCGGCGACATTACAACAGTGCTCCGCACGACCCCGACGCGCACCCGGAACCTCTAAGAGCAACTTGCCGCGTGCTGAGCGGCTACCAGACGAGGCCTGATCGTTAGCGCCTCGTGCGTGACAATTGGCGCTCCTCTTAGCCCGGATTGTTCACCAAAGCGGCCAAATGGTGCCGCCGAGAGGCCGAATGTATAGAAACTCAGCGCCCGCGGCAGACAATTCGTAGAACAGATCTCTGAAGTCGGGGTTCGTCGCCAAGTTGCCCCCTAAAGGCGCGCGCCTCATTCACCATGTCCCACGCCGCCGAAAAGATGCCGCTCGGTCCCACGGACCTCCAGAAATGGAGGTCAAAAGTGCCATCTTCACGCTGACCGCTCCGCAAGACGGGACATGTGTACACCGCTCTGCCGCACGGACAGCACGGACCAGGTGCAGCGCCACAATCCGGCGAAGAAGAGCAGGGATGGGTCCATGCGGGCAAAGAGGACCTGCGATCAAGGGTCACGGGTGCTCTTCGCCGAGCTTCACTAGTGCTTGCCTAACTTCCTCGTCCTCGGGGACCAAACGCGCGAGCGTCTCATATTGTGACCGCGCGCAAGGCAGGCCCCTGTCGAGACAGATTCGCGCGTACGTCTTCCTTGCGGCCAAGTTGTCGGGCGCCTTGGCCAGGAACTCCTCGTATATAAGGACGAGCTTTTCTGCAGGCAGGGACTCCGGGTCCACCTCATGCTCGCGCGCCAAATCGACGAGATTGCCCTTAGCTTGAATGCAACCGGGATCGAGCTCAAGCGCCTTCTCAAAATACTCGCGGGCACGTTCGATCTGCCGGCGGTGCCAGTAGATGACTCCCAGGTTATTCATGGCGAGCACGTGCGACGGCTGATACTCGATGACCTTCGCATAGTACGGTTCGGCCTCGTTTTCACGGCCAAGCTTCTGGTTGACCCAGCCCAGGTTATAGAGCGCGCTCACGAAATCGGGCTTTATCTCTACTGCAGCGACCAAGTGCGCGAGGGCCTTCTCGGGATCATAGTAGGGGCCCTCCTCCGAATAGAGCGCACCAAGGTTTGTAAACGCGTGGTAGTCCCTCGGGTCATCGCGGATAAGCTCCTCGAAAAGGGCCTTGGCGCGCTCATGCTGGCCTGCCCCCATATAAACGAGCGCCAGGTTGTTCTTCGCGCGAATGCTCTTGGGATAGCTCTCGAGTACGTTTTGCCAGGTGCTCGCCTCGGTGTGAAAGATGTTGTTCCGCTTTAGAGAAACCCCGGCCAGGACGCATAGATGAAGCGCTGCCAAGACTAGGACGACACGACTGCGGCGGAAAAACCCATACAGCTCCCCTACGATTATGGCGATCCCAAGATTACCCAGGTAGACGCGCCGCTCGACCATGACGTCCACTGTGGGCAGAACTGAGCTCGTCGGCGCCAGGCTGATGAGATAGAAGGACGCGCCGAAAAGGATCATGCGGAGTAGAGTCTTCTCGCTGCTTCGCAAAGAGCGCAGCCACAAGAGACCATAGACGAGCGCCGCGAGCGCGAGCGCCTTGGTGCCGAACGAGTAAGTGCTCGGGGTGACCGCGTGGTCGATGGCCAGGCCTTGCGGAATGAACGTCATGAAGAGATAGCGCCAAAGAATGACCGGCTGGATGGCGAGGTACGGAAAAGTCGGGTGTGTGTTGCCGACTCCCTCTAGATCGCCTATTTGGCCGAAATACAGCTTGCGGGCGCAAAGATATACGAGCCCGACGAGCGCGTAGCTCACATAGTATTTTAGCCGACCTCTTTCTCCGCGTCTGAAGATAAGATCGAAGGCCATTACGAGCGCGGGCAGTACCAGAGCGCTTTGTTTGGCGAGGAGCGCCAAGACCATGCTGGCGAGCCCAAGCAAGAAGGTTCCGGATCGAGGCCAGTCCGCGCGGATATACAGATAGAACGATAAGAGAATGAGAGCGCTCGAGAGCACATCGGAAAGCGCGTAGACATAGATGACCGAGCCCATGTTTATGGGCAAGACCACAAAAAACATCGCCGCTACGAACGGAACGAGACTGTTTTCGCCCGGTGCCCTGAGCCTTATGATCCTGGCGGCGATGAGAAAGACCAGCACGCCGCAAAGTGCATGGAACACGATGTTCCAGGCCCGGTACGTGGCAGGGTTGAGCTTGGCGAAGGAGTAGGTGAGGCCGTAAAGCAAAAAGACCAGGGGCCGCGACGGGTCATTTCGCTCGAGGATCTGGTTGGCCTGGTACGGATAGACTAGCTTCCCGGCGAGCTCGTCCAGATTGCGGATATCGTTGTTCCCGACGATCTTGGCAGAGTCGTCGAGGATGAAAGGGTTCGAGAGACTGTTTACCGAAAGCAGAAGCGCGACCAGCACTACGAGGAATAGGAGAGCCTTCCTCATCTCGCCCGTCCGATCAATCTAGAGAAAGGATGCCTCGGTCAGCCAAACGCTGAATGGTGATCAGAGCTTCGACCTCCCTGAGCGGAGAAACGCGCATTAGGGACAGGAGATCCCATCTGCCGTCGATACGCCCCACGAGGTACTTCTCCTCGGGGGAGAGGTTCATGGTCTCGATCTCCTCCTTCTTCTTGGCGAGCTTGGGCACGCGGAATTGCTTGAGAAGGCTTCGGGAAAGCTCGGCGAAGAGCGAGCGCTCGAGCTCAGCGTAGCTCTTCTTGATGTCCTCATCGGTTGGAGCGGCCTCGAGGGCCCTGCGCGCCGTCTGCAAAGCGGCCTGTTTGTCCCCATTCTTGGCCAGTTTCTTGGCAGCCTCGATGAGCGCCGAGGGCGAGAGCTTCTTCTCGCTTTCGCGTTTGGGTACCGGCCGGTGATCGATCTCGATGATTCCCCTGGTCAAGAGATCGGCAAGTCGTTGGTAAACCGGGAACGGGAGAGAATGTCGTTGCAAGATGATCTCGCGTACCGACATGCCTTGCATCACGTCCGCGAGAAGCAGCGCCGACGGAGAGCCGGCTTTGGCCCGCGTTACCCAGGTCTTGTCGGGAATGGCAAAGTGCAAGTCATCGTTGGGAATGAGCTTCCGAATCGCCTGCCACTGCCGCGCCCGGATGGCGCCCTCTTCGAGACATTCCTTGATGGCGATGGATACCTCGAATTCGATCGCCTTGGCCGTCTTGACCGAATCCGGTTCGAAGACGAAAGTCCCGTCCTCCCATGACATGGCGTCATACACGCCTTCCCGGATCTTCAGCCCCAAAGCCTCGCGCAGCGCCTGTTCGGTAACGAGGCCGGCGACGACCAAGATCTTGCCGATGAGCATGCCGTTCTTGGCTTGTTTCTGAAATGCGGTGCGCAGCGTGGCCTCATCAATGTGACCATTATTGATGAGGAGCTGGCCCAGGTATTCGGCTGGATTCGTCGATCCCGCATTAGTTATGTTGGTCTCGGTAACGTGAAACTTGCGGGAGTTATCGCCGCGTTCGAGCATGAGCTCGCCGCTCGCACCACGACGATCGAGCCATTCGAATACGTCCTGGGCGGGCATGGTGCGCAGAGAGCCGCGGATTGACATCGCGATTCCAGCATACCTGATGTTTGGCTAGGATGGGGTACGTGAACGTGAGAATACTTACCCGGGCGCATTGCTGCCTCTGCGATGAAGCAAAGAACATCCTCGAACGCGCGCGCCAGAAGGTGCCATTCGAGCTCGAGGTCGTGGATATCGATAGTGATCCCGGGCTCTTTTCGCGCTATCAAGAGGAGGTGCCAGTGATATTCGTTGCCGGCAGAAAGGCGTTCAAGTACCGAGTCACCGAGGAGGAGCTCGTAAAGAAGCTCACCCTGGAGTCCGCGTCTATGATGCGGAAGGATTGTGTCGATGCTCACCCTGGAGCCCGCGGATGATGCGGAAGGATTGTGTCGATGCTCACCCTGGAGTCCGCGTCTATGATGCGGAAGGATTGTGTCGATGCTCACCCTGGAGCCCGCGGATGATTAGGCCCTGGCGACAAGCGATCGCCTACACGGTTGTCGGACTCACGATGGCGGCTCTGGCCGTAAGCTATGCGCGAGCATTAGGCCCGGCGATTCGGAAAGAAACCAGGAGCGCCTGCGCAAGCCTAGCCCCTACGAGCCTTAATGCAGCGCTCGGGGAGCTTCCGAGCGCTGCCCCGGATATTCAGGCCGAAGATTACACGGGCAAGCGGGTAGCCCTGTCAGCCTATCGGGGTAAGACCGTTCTTCTGAATTTCTGGGGACCGTGGTGTCCGCCATGTCTCGAGGAAATGCCCGCGATGGATGCGCTCGCGCGCGCTCTCAAACAGGAGCCGTTCGAGATCCTAGCCGTCGCGTCCGGTACGACTTGGCCAGAGATTCGGGGCAAGTTTCCCGGTGGATTGAGCATGACAGTTCTCCTCGATAATTCCTCCGCCGATGGTGGCGCGGTAGGTATAGCCGCGGGTACCTATGGCACCGAGAAGCTGCCCGAGAGCTACCTCATCGACAAGAAAGGTCAGGTTCGCTACTACTTTGTGAACCAACGGGATTGGTCGGCTCCTCACGCGGTTCAGTGCATGCGTTCGATCATCGACGAGACCAACCCATAGTCAGGGAGGCAAGGCAATGGCTCACATACTCGTTGTGGATGACGAGCCTGAGATCACCAGGATGGTCACGAAGATCATGGAATCGCGCGGGCACCGAATTACGGTCGCAACAGACGGCCAGGAAGCCCTGGCTGCAATCGCACGAGAAGTTCCCGACGTGGTGATCTTGGATCTTCATCTGCCCAAGATCGATGGCTTCGAAGTTTGCAGAAGGCTGAAAGCGAATCCAAGCACCACGAATATCCCCATCGTGATGCTCACAGCCGCTTATCCTGGGATTGAAGACGCCAACCGCGGGCTCGAGCTTGGCGCGGACGAGTACGTGGTCAAGCCCTTTCTCAGTGAAGTGCTCGTCCATAACGTCGAGAGGCTGCTTCCGGAAGCTAACTGCTCTTAACGAACCACGCGATATACGGTGACTAGAGGGGCGCCCTGCGCTTGTTCCTGGTGCACCAGCTCGGTGTTCTGCGGGAGGGTGATCTTCTTCACGATTTGGCCCTGAGCGTTGGTGATGATCCAATCGGGCGGGCCATCGGACCATAGATCGGCGCGCAGCCAATTGAGATGCGTGGGCGAGACCGCGCGTAAGACGCGCGCATTCCGAGCGGCATGACGGTTCACGTAGTCCACGGCATTACCGATGCCCTCGCCCCACCAGCCAATCTCGAACCATTCATGACGGGCGACAGTGTCTGCCCCGCCCACCTGCTCTCCATAGTAGTCGAGGTAGTAGGGATGGATGCGCATCAATGTAATCACGAGATACATTCCAACCAATACGGTCGCGAGCTTCATTCGCGCGGTTAGGTTCTCGACGCCTGCCGCAGCGAGAATTGCCAGCGGCACGAACACGGGGAGAACGTAGCGCACTCCATCCTGCCGGACCGGGGACAAAGCGATGCCAAGCGGCGTCAAGACGAAGAGCATGAGGATCACGAAGCTCTGCTCTCGTTTGGTTACTCCACGCCACGCTGCCAAAAGAAGTGCGCCAAGGACACCGACAGGCAAGGTCGCGAGGACGTAGACTGGAAAGTAGTGCCAGGGGGGGAGTCTTATCAGCTCGCCAAGGTAGTACTCAGGGAGGTGCTGCCGCCCCAGTATCTTCCAGGCGGCGGAAAGGTGCCTCACGGGCTCGCTCCACATGAGGGGCCAAACGGCCACGAAGGTGGCGAATGCGCAGAGCGGCACCAAGAGCACGGTTGGGCGCAGCGCGCGCCGGTAAACAATGAAGAGAGTAGCAACCACCAAAGGAGCGAGGAGCACATTGGCAAAACGTGTAGCCACGGCGAGGCCGACGACAATCCCGATGAGAATCAGTCGGCGCGAGAATCCCCGGTCGCTGACCGCCAGCCACATTGCGAGGGCCCAAAAGAACACCGAAGGAGTCTCATGGCCAATGATCACATCGTGGGCGACAAGGCGTGGAAAGAGCGCAACGATAACGCCGGCGAGCAGGCCGACTCGCGAGGAGAAAAGGCGCGTCCCCAACGCGCAGGCCAAGACGCAGGTGGCGCTGCCCATTAGCGCGAACAGAAGTCGCGCAGGGCCATAGCCATCGCTCCAGAGCGCTCCTAGTCCGGCGATGTACTTGGTTACCGGCGGGTGCTCGAAGTTCCAGCGCCATGCATTTGCGCTAAAGTCGAGCGAGAGAAGATTCGTGATGTAGTTGCGCCCTGCCGACCAGTATTCGTCCTCGTCCCAAGTCTGTCCGGCCTGAGAAAGCGCCAGAAGACGCGCAGCGAGCGCCAAAGCGAAAATTAGCCCGAAGGTGAAAAGCGTGCGGCGCGGGGCGCGTAAGCGCGCACCGTGAAGGAATGTGATGGCTGCCCCGAGCACGAGGAGCGCGGCCAGTGGCGCGTCTACGCGGGACGCTCCGACGGCATTTGTAAAGCGTGCGCTGTCTGGTGGCGAAGGCGAAAGCGATGACGGCGGCACATACTCGAGCGCGCCGCGCCGCCCCGGAGGATGCCACAAGAGCTGGGAGCCAGGCGAGCCAGTAAAGAGCACGGCGTGAGGGCCCGCCTCATAGATTCGCCGCGCACTTTTCTGCCCGGATCCAGAAACGATGTTCTCGCCATCGATGAAGAGCTTCGCCGGTGCGCTCGATTCATAGCCGAGGATGTACGGCCCGCCGCGCGGAAACCACCATGATCCTGAGAAGCCCTGTGCCGTAAGCGATAGCGCCTCGAGGGGATCTGGCACCCACGCGCGGCGCACGGCAAGGAGCGCGACGGCAAGCATAATGAAGAATAGCCAGCGCTTCACGGCGGACTGTCCTCGCGCTCGATTGAAGCCCGGGGCACCGGAGGCTTCATGGCCACGCGCGATCCTCGCGCTCGATTGAAGCCCGAGGCACCGGAGGCTTCATGGCCACGCGCGATCCTTGCGCTCGATTGAAGCCCGAGGCACCGGAGGCTTCATGGCCACGCGCGATCCTTGCG
>JACQUC010000281.1 GCA_016210495.1 Chloroflexota bacterium | reverse complement strand
TTAAGACCGTACGTCTACCGGCCTAACGGCTGCTTAGCTTAATGCGCATGGGGCGGTTCGCGAACCGCCCCCACGACTAGCTACAGTCGGTTAGTTACCTGCACATTAAGACCCCCCCTTTTTTTTTACCGGCTTGACTTGGTGGCTGCCAAGGGTTATTATTGTTGCCAGGCATTCACGGTCCGGTCGTCTCTTTGTCGGCGCACTTAATCGTTCCCGGCGAGTGAAGATGACCCAGGACGGGTGGGGTGGGATGAGCGGGAAGGAAGAACCCTCGGCAAAAGGCCACTTCGTGGATCGCCAGTGGCGATTCTCCTACGTGAACCGGGTGTTGAAATGAGCACCGTATCCTCGACCGGCGAAGCCGATGGCCGCGAGTTTCCGCGCATGCACGCTTACCCGTCCACGTCTCGCCGTGGTATCGACAGGCTGCTTCCGCGCAACATTCAGGGGACGCTGATCATGCTATTGCTGATCGCGCTTGCGCCGGGCGTGCTATACCAGGCTGCAGACCGCTACTCCTCGTTTGAAACGCGGCGTCACCACGAGTTTGAGGATAACCTTGAAGTGGCTCGATCCGTCGCCCTGGTCTTCGACCGATACATAAAGGACATCCTTCACCAGGAACGGGCCATCGCTGCCGCCATCGCTTCCCCGAACCCTCCTTCGATCCAGGAGGTAAACGCTCTGCTGGCGGCAAGCGCCAATGAGTACCGATCGATTGACAGCTATAGCTGGGCGGACATCCGGGGTCGAATCCTCGCCTCGAGTCTGCCGAGCGCCGTCGGAGTGGACATCTTCGACCGGACCTACTTTCGCGAGATCCTCGGGGGAAGGGATTGGGTCGTCAGCGACCTCATGACAGGACGGATCACTGGCAAGCCGATCTTCAACGTCGTGCGCGGCGTGAGAGATGAAAAGGGCGCCCTGGTAGGCGTCGTGATGGCGGCGGTGGAACCGGGGCAACTTGGAGAAATACTGGGCTTCGAGCGCCGCGGAGGGGGTGCCATCGTCCTCATCGATAGACAGGGCTGGGGGGTCTATCGCTATCCGGAGATCGAGCTGGCTTGGGAGCAGCGGAGCTGGGGCGCAGCCGTCCCACTCATCGGTCGTGCGCTGGCTGGCGAGGAGGTTTCCGGTACCGTCGTCCCGGTCGTCGGCGGTCAGAAACTTATGGCCAGCTACACCCCGATTCGCTCGATAGGATGGCTCGCGTCGGCCAGCCGTCCGGAGGCGGAGTTGATGGATCCCCTGGTCCGCGACACCCTCCGTGATTTCGGCTCGATGCTTCTTGTGGCGGCCGCGGCCCTTCTGGTGGCCATGACCATCGCCAGGAAGCTTACCGCACCACTGGGACGGTTGCGTGAGCACGCCCTGGCTGTGGGCGCCGGAGAGCTCGGGCGCCGTGTGGATATCGCCGGGCCGGTCGAACTGGAACAAGTGGCCACCGCCTTCAATCGTATGGCAGCAGAGATAGGGTTGCGCGAGAAGCAGCGGGACCGTGCCGAAGAAGACCTGCGCCTCGCGCGCGACGGGCTGGAAATACGTGTTCAGGAGAGGACAGCCGAGCTAACGAAGTCGAACGAGGAACTCGCGGCTGAGATCGCCGAGCGCGGTCGGGCGGAGGCGGCAATGCGGGAGAGCGAAGGGCGCTACCGCGCACTGGTCGAGACCTCGCCCGACGCCATCGCGCTCACAGACCTCGACACAAACATAATAATGTGCAACCCACAGGCCGCTCTGGTGCTTGGCTACGACGCCGTGGAGGCACTGCTTGGCAGGAAGGCTACTGAGCTCATCGCACCCACGAGCTTACCAAGCGTAGCAGCGGCGATTGGTACAATTCTGCAAAAAGGAGCCGTACGAAGTGTCGAGCTTACTTTGGTCAGAAAGAATGGCAAACAGTTGCCCGCAGAGGTAAGTGGCGCGCTGCTGGTGGACGGCAGCGGCCAACCATCAGGTATCATTGCCACGCTCAGGGATATCTCCGAGCGCAAGCAGGCGGAGGCAGCCATCGTTCGTCGCCTGGCGGTGGAGGAGGCCCTCGCCGCGGTATCCAGCTCGCTTGCCAGAGATGAGGCGCCGGACCTCAACCACGTGCTGGCGATCCTCGGCCAGGTCGTCGGCGCCTGCCGAGCCTATATCGTAGAGTACAGAAATGATGGGAAGACTCTGGACAACACCTATGAGTGGTGCGCGCCAGGGGTGGAGCCACAGATTCACAATCTTCAGAACATCGAAGCGTCGGACTTTCCCTGGTGGGTGGACAAGCTGAGGCGCATCGAAAACATCATGGTTGCCGATGTATCCCGATTGCCTGTAGAAGCTTCGCGGGAACGGCTCATACTTGAAGCGCAGGACATCAAAGCGGTGGCGGTGGTGCCGATGTCCTCGGCGGCAGGGCCTGTTGGCTTCCTTGGCTTCGATGAAACGCGGTCCGCACGGGAGTGGCCCGAGGAGGACGTACGCCTGCTCCGTACGGCCTCCGAGACCCTGGTCGCATACCTCGAACGCAAGCGTGCGAAAGAAGAGCGTCTCAAGAGCGTCCAGAGACTGGGCAGAGCCCTGGAGGAAACCATCCAGGCTGTGGCGCTGACCATCGAGATGAGGGACCCATACACGGCCGGCCATCAGCGGCGCGTGGCCGAGCTGGCAAGCGCCATCGCCAGAGAGATGGGCCTGGCAAACGAGCGGGTCGAGGTTGTCCGGCTGGCCGCGGTGGCGCACGACATTGGCAAGATCAGCGTGCCGGCAGAGATTCTCAGCAAGCCCGGCAAGCTTAGCGAGGTCGAGTTCTTGCTCATCCACGGGCATCCCAAGGTCGCCTACAGCGTGTTGAGGACGATAGAGTTCCCGTGGCCCATCGCCGAAATCGTTCTGCAGCACCACGAGCGGCTGGATGGCTCGGGCTATCCCTCTCATCTCCGGGGGGAGGAAATTCTGATCGAGGCAAGAATCCTGGCGGTGGCCGACGTGGTGGAGGCGATGGCCTCGCATCGTCCATACCGTCCATCTCTTGGTATCGACCAGGCACTCAAGGAGATTTCAGACAAGCGCGGCGTCCTGTACAATGCTGAGGTAGTAGATGCCTGCCTCAGGGTCTTCAAGGACGAAGGGTTCACCTGGGAACCGTAGGGGCGGGTTTGAAACCCGCCCCATACGCATTAAGGTAACAAGCTTCTGGATTTGTGCAACAGAACCTGGATGAGGCGACTGTCCTGTCCCCTCTCCCTTCTAGGGAGAGGGTTAGGGTGAGGGTCGTTCCATAGGCTGCGATCGGACGCATAGGCAGCATCCGCTATGCCTATGTCCTTACGCGATCCCCAGCGCCTGGCACATCAGTTGCGTTAGCGAGATGACCTGGGGCGAGTCGGACCTCCTCTGGTTGGTGAGGTAAGTCCAGCAACAACTGGTGGGGGTCACGATCGTATCCGTGGTCGCCTTGGCGTAGATCTTGTCCGCGAGGTCTCGGCAACAGTAGTTCGGGATGTCCGAGAAGTCGAGTGCCTCGACACCCTCCAGCAGGCTCCTCGATGTTTTCGTATCTATCTTGAAGGTTGGCGTGCGGTGGTGCTTGTGGCACCCCTCGTAGAAGTCGATGGTGGCCGACAGGTGGATGCCGTCGACGTACTTCTTGAGAAGCTGGGTGTAGTAGAGCACATCGATATCACCATTGACCTGGAAGTGGCTGTAGCGCGTATAGCAGCCCGCACAGGCGGTGACGATCTTTTTCGCGCCGAGGCGCTTAACCCGCTCGATGTTCGCGCCCTCGAAATCGCGGGCGTATTCTTCTAAAGCCTGCATCTCATCGCCCAAACTCTTCTGGTCAGGGCGCTCCAGGAACGAGTTCCCGCAACAGGTCTCCTCGGAAAGGAAAGTGTGGTCTACCTCGTAATGCTTCAGCAGCTTCACGAAATGTGCGAGATGGACGAAGCCGGTAGTGCTGCGGCATCCCGTGATCACGACGTATTCGGCCGGTTTGTCCACGCGGGCGCTCATCGCGTACCTGAGCAACCGCTGGCGCATCTCCTGCTGGCTGATCGAGCACCCGGTGCGCTCGATCAGATCGATCTTCTCCCTGGTCTTCTTGAGTTGCTCGCCCGGCTCACGATCTGACATTTGCTTCCTCCCCCTTATCGTCCTTACCCGCCACGCGCAGGCAGGGGCGGGCGGGTATCGGAGTAACTGCATCCTATTTGTCGTCAACGCAGCTACATATTACTACATAAACGCTTGAATGGCAACGCCTGTGTGCGGTGAGGATCGACTAACTAACTAACCGAGCCAGACCAGCTCGGGCTCGATCTTGGAGAAACGGTAGGCGCCATCCTTACGAATCAGGTACTGCTCCGCGACGAATGCTCCGTGTACGTCGGCGGCATCCACCATATGCGGATGCATGCTGAAGACCATGCCCTCTTGCAGAACCGTGTTGTCGCTCTCGGCAATCACCGGTATGTCGTGATCCACGCCCACGCCGTGGCCGTTCCAGATGCCGATGCGGTATCCTTTCTGGTTGGCCTCGGCGCTGATCACTCTGGCCACGTCGGCGCACTTGTTGCCGGGCATTAGCTTGTCCTCGGCACCCTTCATCGCCCGCTGCGCGGCCCGATACAACTCCAGGTCCTCGTCAGCAGGCTTGCCCAGCGCCATCATGCCGCCTTTCTCGACCCAGTACCCGCTGGCCATAGCAACCTCGACGTAGCAGCCCACCAGGTCGCCTTGCTGCAACACCCGCTCCGTGGGATAACGTGGGTATTGGCCGCCCAGCAAGGCCATGTTATACGACTGCAAGGCGCCCAGTGCCCGGGTCGTGCGCTCGATCTCCGCACACACCTCCCACTCCGTCTTGCCCACCGCCAGCACCTCTTCGAAGCGCCGATAACCGGCATCGGCCACCGCGTAGGCCTCTTCGATGAAGGGAATCTCTGCCTCGGTCTTGATGGCCTTTACCTGGGCAAACGGGCGGCTGCCGTCGACGAACTTCACGTCGGCCAGCGTCTGCGTGACCGACAGGTAATCCTCCACGGGCATCAGCGTCTGGAGTCCGACGAGGCCCACCGTCTTGTTGGCAATCGGATGGCTGGTGAGAACCCGGCACAACTCCTGCGCCAGGGGCGGCGCGCCGGGAGTGAACACGTTGGTCCCGGTCATGTCCACCGACCGGCGGCCTGATAGCAGGTCGCCCGCGCCCCTGCTTTTGGCGAACAACTGGTCGCGCTGGCCCATGACCAGCACGGGGGGCTCGCCGGGAAACATCACGGCGTACCCGTGCACCGAATGGAGAAAGTGGCCCGACACGTAATGTATGTTACCGTACTGGCCGATCTTGCCGCGCCCGATCAAGACCAGCGCGTCGAGCCCGGCGCCCCTCATCGCCACCGAGATCCTGTGCCATCTATCCTCCAACATTGGTCGATCGACGTAACGCATGGTTATGCCTCCAGTGGTGTATTCGCTTAGCTGGCTACTCGTGGATAGCGAGCAATAGTTCGCTGGCTGAGACTTCCAAGCTTCACTCCTGGCCGCCCCTGGCGTTCCTTCGCGGTCCGCCTCAGGCGGACTCGCGTAAACCCACTATCTGACGCGCCCCTGCCAACCGTCTTGACGGCGACCCCGATGCATCGGGGCGCCGAAGGACTCCGTACCTTGCCAGGCTTACCGCACCGGGCATCACCGACTACGCGCTCGCCCGGCGCTTTGCACGATGGTACTCCGCCACCGACGGTATCTCTTCCAACCCGTACACCTCCCGGGCTGTTTCCTCGGCGATGAAGCCGTTCACCACGTCGCGCACGACCAGCTCTCGGTCTCGCTCGCGCGGGTCGCCGCAGCCACCACCGCCGCCGCGTATCTGCCGCCAGACGGTTCCGGCGGGAATGTCGCGCATAATGCCCTTGATGCGCGGGCTGATACGATGGCCGTCTGGAAACACCAGCTCGAGCTCGTTCCGCTTACCGTCTCCGCCGCCGAGAATGCCTCGGGCGCACGTGCCCTCGTCCTCTCCGTCGCCATAGAAGCTAATTAACACGGGCGACCAGAGCAGCTCCATCTCGGTGTGGGTTCCAAGACCACCTCGCCACCGCCCGTGACCGCAGGAGTCCTCGTTCAACTCGAAGCGGTGGAAGAAGTGCGGGTTGTGGATCTCGACCATCTCGGGATCGGTCGTGGCCAGGACGCCGCCGGCCGCGATGATGCTCACGTGGTCGTAGCCGTCGGCGCCGGTCACCGCACCAGACCCGCCCTTGTTGGCGTAGGTCAGTAGACTGACTTTCGTCGCGCCAGTGCGCGGATCTTTGTACACGATCAGCCCTGTTCGGCCGGGAGACCAATCGGCCACGGCGTCTTGCGGCCGGATCTTCTCGAACGCCGTCATTACGGCAGCTACGATGTGGTCGCAGAGATGGTTCCCGTAGCCGGTGGCTGCGGGAAACTCGGGATTGAGAAACGAGCCCCGCGTCACGCGGATGTCCACGGCACGCAGGACGCCCTCGTTGCGCGGGATGTGCTCGCCAAGCACCATCGACAGCGCCAGCATCACCGAGGAAACCGTGGCCGACAACGGGGCGTTGACGTAGCCGGGCGATTGGGCAGCGGAGCCCTCGAAATCGAAGACCAGCCTGTCTTCTTCGACCACCACGTCGATTTCGACCGGCAAGGTCGAGCCCGGCCGCACGCCATCGAAAACGGCCACCGCCGAGCCGTGAAACACGCCTTTTCGCATTCGCTTGATTTCGTCGCGGATGAGCCGCTCCGCCATGTCGAGGGTTTCTTGCATCCATAGTCGGATGGCCGGCGCGCCGTACTTGGCCGCGACGCGTACCAGCTCGCGCTCGCCGATGGTGCAGCCTCCAATAGCAGCCTCGAGGTCCTTCACGACAACGCTCAGCCGGATATTGGCGAAGATGAGGTCCCAGACATCCTCGATCTTCTTGCCACGATCATAGATCCGGGTGGGGGTGATGCGAAAGGCCTCCTGCCAGATCTCGGTGGCATCCGGGTTGTAGCCACCGGCCACCGCTCCCCCGATGTCGGCCTGGTGGGCGTTCACCGCCGTCCAGGCGATCAGCTCGCCTTCGAGAAACACTGGGCGTGCGACCTTCACGTCGGCAAGCTGACTACCGCCTGTGTACACATCGTTATGGATGAAAAGATCGCCCTCGTGGACGTCGCCGCGGAAGGCATCCACGATGCACTTCATCGACGGGCCGACGGCAAATCCGAGCAGGGGAATGAACTCGATCTGCTGGATGGCCACGCCCTCCGGGTCGTAGATGCCCACCGAGAAGTCCCGTCCCTCGACGAGCAAAGTCGAGCGGGCGCTGTGCATCACCGAGAACGCCATCTGTTCGGCGATGGCCTTTATGCGTCCACTCAGGACCGCGAACAGGATCGGGTCCAAGTGAGCCCCGCCGGCATGTCGCTCGGACGCTTCTCTTGCCGCAGATGCACTCATTTGAGTGTTGCCTGAATTCATTTCACGCGCTCCATCACGAAGTCCCCTTCGACATTTGATGATAGTGCGAACTCAGGAATGACGAGCGCTGTCGTCATCGGGCACTCGACGATGGCAGGACCTGGGATGGTCACGGCCTGGCCGAGCAAAGCTGCCGATCGGTGCACCGGCGTCTCGACGAAGCCGTGCGCCTCTCCCTGGTATGCCAGGCGCTGCCCGATCGGGTCTGGTCTGATTCCATTTCCTGATGACCGGCATGCCGCCTGGCTCGACCCGCCGATCACAGTTTGGCGAAGCGCTTTGCGACTCGCGAAACACGCGACGCGTACCAGCAGGATCTCGACCTCCTCTTGAGGGTCATCGTAACCAAACAACACACGATGTCGTTCCTCGAACGCGGCTCTGATGGTGGAAGCGTCCCTTGCTTCGAGCACATCGTTCGAGATCACCACCCCGATCTCGCGATGCTGGCCACGGTAGCGCATGTCCAGGGTGATCTCGTATTCGACCTGCTCGGCGAGCACGTTTTCCCGCGTAATCACATCTAGCCCGCGTGCTTTCAGCCTGTCAGCGCTTGCCGCCAAGCTCGTGAAATCGAGGTTGCTCAGATAGGTTACGAAGGTGGCGACGTAGTCGTGGCGCAGGTCGGACACCAGCATACCGAGCGCACAGAGAACTGAGGCCTGCGAGGGTACGACGATGCGATCGATGCCCAGCTCGAGCGCGATCGGGGCGGCGTGGATGGCTCCTGCCCCGCCGGCGACGATCAAGGCGAACTCGCGGGGATCGATGCCCCGCTTCACCGTGACCTCGCGGATGCCCGCGACCATGTTCAGGTTCACGACGTCGTACACTCCGACGGCGGCGGTCTGCCGATCTACGCCAAGCGGCATCGCCACCGATCTTTCCAGCGCCTCTTCGGCAGCGGAGCGGATCAGCGGCATTTCTCCGCCCAGGAAGTACGCCGGGTCAACGTAGCCCAGGACGAGGTCCGCGTCGGTTACGGTCGCCCGGGTGCCTCCCCGCCCGTAGCAGGCGGGTCCCGGGATTGCCCCCGCGCTCGAAGGGCCGACGTGCAAGAGCCCGCCCTGGTCGACCCACGCTATCGACCCGCCACCCGCGCCGATGGTGTGGATGCCCACCATCGGCAGGGCGCAGAGGTGCTTGTCGATCTCCGCCTCGCGCACCAGCAGCGGCTTGCCCTCCTCGACGACGGATACGTCGAAGCTGGTACCGCCCATGTCGATGACGACGCAATTCTGCGCCTCTTCGCGAAGGCCATAGGTCAGTCCGGCGGTCGGCCCCGCGGCAGGCCCGGACAGCAGGGTCGCGGACGAGAGTCTTTCGACCTGCGCGGGCGCGGCCACGCCTCCGTTCGACTGCATGACCAGGAGTTGCCCCGCGAAGCCACGAGATTGCAACTCTCGCTCCAGCCGAGTGAAGTAGCTGCCAAGCACAGGGCGTGTGTAGGCGTTCAGCACCGTCGTGCTCAGACGCGGATAGATGCGCACGCTCGGCGAAACAAAGCTGGAAAGGGAAACGTCCAGTTCGGGGAAATGCTGGCGAATTATCTCCTGGACGCGCTCTTCGTGCGCCGAGTTCTTGTAAGAATGGATAAACGCGCAGGCGATCGAGGTGACCCCCAGCTCGACGGCCGCGCGCACCGCGCCGAGCACACTCTCGTCGTCGAGGTCGACCACTACCTGGCCATCCTTGTCTACGCGCTCCTCGACGCCGAAGCGCAGGTAGCGGGGGACGAGTGGCTCCGGAGCGACGGTGCGCGAGTCGTAGAGATGCTCGCGGTCGCGAATGCCCAGGCGGATATGGAGCATATCGCGAAATCCTTTTGTCGTGAGCACGGCGGTATCGGCGCCGCTTCTGGTCAGCACGGCGTTAGTGGTCACCGTCGTGCCGTGGACGATCAGGCGCAATGCCCGGAAAAGGTCGTCCTCGCCCACCCCAATCGCTACGGACAACTCGTGGAGCCCCCGAAGCACCGCGCTGACAGGATTGGCAGGATTGCTGGGTACCTTCCTGACGGCGGCGACGTCGTCGCCCGCGACCAGGACGAAGTCCGTGAACGTGCCGCCGGAGTCGATTCCAACCAAAAAGTTATTCTTCAACAGTCATCCTTGTGGGGCCTTGATT
>JACQUC010000275.1 GCA_016210495.1 Chloroflexota bacterium | reverse complement strand
GCCCTGACCTGTTCGCCGCTGAGGCGTACTTTGTGTACCGTGGCCGCTGGCAAGTCCAGCAGCACCGCGTAGAGTTCGGCGAGCCTTACCGCGCCCAGGTCAGGCGCGACGAGCACCGCCCTCTGCGGCAGCATCGGCCGCAACGCTTCGGCCAATAGCGATACGGCGCTGAGGTGCTCCAGTGGAACGCCGAAAAAGCCTTCCAGGGCCGGGTTATGCAGGTCCACGACGATAAGGCGCTGCACACCACCCGAAGCTATGGCGTCGGCGACCACTCGCGCGCCGATCGGCTCCCCGTCTTTGACCCGCCGGTCCTGCCTCGCGTAGCCCAGGTAAGGGACTACAGCGGTCACATGCGCCGCCCCGGAGCGGCGGCAGGCATCTGCCATGAGCAGCAACTCGACTAGGTTCTCGGCCACCGGGGGACTGGCGGGTTGTAGTAGGTACACATCGAGGCCGCGCACGCTTTCCCTGAGAGAGACGTGAAGCTCGCCATCGGGGAACCGGTCTACGAGAAGGCTCCCCAGGCCCAACCCCAGCTTCGCCGCGACTGCCCCGGCCAACGTGGGGTTGGCCGTGCCAGAAAACAGGGTAATCTTCATCAGCGGGGCTCTGAGCAGCCAATCCAGTCGTATGGGCGATAAATTAACAAACGAACCAAATTCACGCCTCGTGCCAAAGGCATGGTAACCTCACCCTTCCCTCTCCGCCCGCGGAGAGGGACCGATGGTGAGGTGTTAGCGACTGGTGCCTCATTGCAAAAGTTCGCGTTACGATCCAATCCCTCTCCCTCGACGGGAGAGGGTTAGGGTGAGGGTGATCCTTTATCGTGTGGTGAAAGCCCGTTTGTGCCCCCTCACCTTAATCCTCTCCCTCAAGGGGAGAGGAAACTATTGCTACGCGGATTTTCGCGACCAAGTACTAGACAGTTTGGGGCGGCGCCTCACTGGGCTGCCGTTTTTGCTCGACCTTTGCCGGGGCGGACCGGCTCTTGTCAAGGAGCTTGATAACCTCGTCGTCGGATACCTGTGTGAAGTCGCGGTAAAACATGCCGACAGCCCAAAAATCAACGGGCCTCGTCATGCAGAAAACCTCGTCCGCGACCCGTTTCAGGGCTTCGCAACCCCCGCGCGAGCCGACCGGAGTGGCCACGGTTATGGTCTGGGCGCCGCGTTGCCGTGCGCTGAGCACGGCCGCTTCAAGGCTGGCGCCGGTGGCTATACCGTCGTCCACAATCAATACCGCCAGGCCCTTGATGTCCAGCGCCGCATGGCCGCCCCGGTAGCGCTGCTCAGCCTCGCGGGCCTCGTCCCGGCGTAACTGGAGCTCTTTGGCGATATACTTTTCGTCAGCCCCTACTTCGTTGACCACCTCCTTGTGCAACACATGTGTGCCGTCCGCCGCTACCGCGCCTATGGCCAGCTCCTCGCTCAGCGGCGCGCGCAGCTTCTTCACCACCAGGATGTCCATGGGTACGCCCAGCGCCGAGGCTACTTCGTAGGAAACGGGGACCCCACCCCGCGTAAGTCCCAGCACAGCGCCATACGGCTTGCCCTGCTTGACCAGGGCCTCGGCCAGCCCCCGGCCAGCCTCTGCCCGGTTCTCGAAGACCGTCACATCCCGTCCGCTTACCTGGTACAAAGCCGAACCTCCTCTGTTACCGAGAAGATTAGTTCGCTGGCTCTAAACCCATTGTAACATGAGCGTCTCGCGAAACGACTAAAGGGCCGGCATTAATCCGTCATACCCCGATAGCCTCGGGGTATCCAGGGGGGTCAGCTTAACAGGGATTCTTGATTCCGGCACGTAGGCCGGTATGACGTTTCGCGGGTCGCTCAACCTGTAACCGATTGCGGTCATGGTCTCACATGACTATACTAGGCGCTTGACGGAAAACCGATGGCTGTCGCAAAGGCTGAAAAAGGATCTGGGTACGAGAGGATACTGATACCGATAAGCGGTGAGGAAACGGACGACGCTGCCATTCGGTTGGGCTGCAACCT
>JACQUC010000280.1 GCA_016210495.1 Chloroflexota bacterium | reverse complement strand
GCGGAGGATACCGCGCAGTTTTCCTTTGCCGGTATGTTCCAGAGCTTCCTCAACGTGCGAGGAGATGACGATCTCGTGCGCCAGATCAAGGCCTGTTGGGCCTCGCTGTTTGGAGCAAGGGTGCTTTTCTACCGCATTAAGCAAGGTCTGCTCGGCGAGCAGTTCATCGCCGTCATCGTCCAGAAAATGGTCAACGCCGACAGGTCGGGCGTTCTGTTTACGATTGATCCAGCCACCAACAACCCGAAAGTGCTGGTCATCGAAGCCGCCTGGGGCCTCGGCGAAGTGGTAGTGGGCGGTCAGGTTACGCCGGATCGCTACGAGGTGGACAAGGAGAGCCTTGCCCTCGTGGCGAAGCAGATCGGCCGCAAGGATTTTATGCTCGTGCGCGACGAGGCAACGGGCGACAACGTCCGCGTAGATTTGTCCGCGGATAAGGCTTCGGCTCGGGTGCTTTCCGAGCCGAAGGTGCGGGCGCTGTCGGAACTGGGCAAACGTGACGAGGAACACTACAGCTCGCCTCAAGACGCCGAGTGGGCCATCGAGCGCGGCAAGATCTACCTGGTACAGACCCGCCCGGTCACGACATTAGTGGAGAAAGCTCGCCGCTTGCCCCAGGCCGCAAAGGCGAAGGTGCTCTTGCATGGTCTAGGGGCAAGTCCTGGCTCGGCCTCAGGGATTGTGCGAGTGCTGTCGTCGCCCGAGGAGGCGGACAAACTGAAGCCGGGGGACGTACTGGTGACCGTGATGACTGCCCCTGATTGGGTGCCTTTGATGCGCCGGGCAGCGGCGATAGTGACGGATGCGGGAGGAATGACCTCCCACGCGGCAATCGTGTCGCGGGAGCTGGGGATTCCCTGCGTAGTAGGTACCCGAGACGCCACTAGGGTCCTGAAGGAGGGCATGCCCGTCACAGTCAATGCGCGCGAAGGGACAGTCGTAGCAGGCGCCCTCCCTGAGGCTAAGCCCCAGCCCGCGGTAGCAGCTCCATCCCCTCCAGTGGCTGCTCCCACGCTAGTTACCGCCACCAAGTTGTACGTGAACCTTGGAGAGCCGGAGTTGGCCGAGCAGGTGGCGCAGCAGCCTGTGGATGGGATTGGCCTGCTGCGCGCCGAGTTCATGATCCTGGCGGCTCTGCAGGGCATACATCCGCGTAAGCTGCTGGAGGAGAAGCGGGGCAAGGAGTTTGTGGCCAGGATGGTCGAAAAGCTGCTCTGCGCCCCTCTGTTCGACGAGTGCGACAAAGCGGTTCTACAGGTCATCCAGGCCATCATTCGGGAGTGCAAGCGCCTGGGCATCACCAGTTCCATCTGCGGCCAGGCGCCTTCAGTCTATCCAGATTACGCCGAGATGCTCGTTCGCTGGGGCATCGATTCCATTTCAGTCAACCCTGATGTCATCGCTCGAAACCGTCGGAACATTGCCACTGCGGAGCAAAAGCTGATTCTGGGAGAGGCGCGGCAGAGGTTGGAGACGTGATAGTCCATTCGAAAGCTAGCTTTTCTCTTCTTCAGAGATCTCTTCAGGCACCGGTTCCGCCCCGATCTCTTCAGGCACCAGTTCCTCTCCTTCGGTATCGCCATAAGTGGTGCCACCCGGCCCGACTCCCGTGTCCACCGAGCCTCCTCCGGTATATCCCGGATCGGTCCCTGATCCCACCCCGCGCTGGTGCGGCACCAGCGGCATCCGTGCCAGGGTGGTCGAGTGGACCGACTCCGGAGGGGGCTTACCAGCCAGGTCAAGCTCCTCTACGATGCCATGGTGCAACAGGTGCTCGAAGTAACTCATCACTTCACCCCCAGTGCCAAACCGATAGTCAGTGGGGAGCAAATCGTAGACCTTCGAGGGCATATTCCGCCACTGCTTCCGCATCTCATCACGATTCAGACCGTTCTTCCACCTCAGTTTGGAGAGCCTCTCTCTTATGTCTCCCAATATAGACACTTCAGCCATCCCCTGCAGCGCTTTGCATTCGATTTGATCCACCTAAATGACAGAGGGCAGCGCCACCGCGCCCGCTGGCAGGACACACGTGCCCTCTGCGAATTCGGCTCAAGCTTCACAGGTCTCCAACGGTGGAGCACGTAACGTGCCAGGCGATTTCGTTTTGGGGCAGGGCTCCTAGGATTGCCGACACTCACACGGCAACTCGGAGAAGCATTCGAGAGGCTCTCCCCACTCCAACGCTCTCGCAAAGACGTGTGAGCCGAATTTCGCGGCTTTGGCGCCGAGTGGGCACTTGCTCCCTGACCCATACTTAAAATTGGCGTCGGCGCATCACTAGGCGGCCCGGCCCCTCCGTCGACGACCTTCTGCCCCGCGCCCTTCGCGGCGCCTGCCAATCCCATACTCTGTCCCGTATCTCCTACCAGATGGACGAAAGCCCGGAGCGCGTGCCTCACGTTCTTTTGCTATCTGAACACGTATCGAGCGATTATCGAGCTGGTACCCGTCGAACTTCCGAACTGCTTCCTCGGCGTCGGCACTTTCCATCTCTACAAAACCAAAACCCCGCGGCCGACCCGTAGCCCGATCCATAGGCAACGTAACCGAAGCCACTGTTCCGACCTGACTGAACAGCCGTCGCAGTACTTCCTCCGTTGCGCTATAAGGCAGATTGCCTACGTAAAGTCTTGCGGTCATTTCTGATTATCCTCCCCTCGTGCGCTGCCCTTTTAACAAAGCAGCTACGTTTGTCGCCCTTCAGTTGGCGAGCAATATATGTGCCCGAGCGAAACGGCGCCCTTGAGAAATGAGGTTTTCCTTTCGTGAGTTGGCCAATCGCAGTTACGCCGTATTGCTGCATCAACTGGGGATCGGACGGCATCAGCTCAAGGTGTATGTAGGAATGAGCGTGCGGATCTCCATCCCCCCCCCAATAACGCTAGAGGTAGGATCATCAGGTTGAGGCCGGCCGAGAGCAGGCACCAGAAACACCAGGCTTTGACCTTTGTCGCCTGCTCCCAGGTCAGGAAGACACTGGCGACGAAGGCCGCGAGCGAGATGGCCGAGAGACCCAAGGACTGCACCGGCCGCTGTTGGGGTGGCTTCTCACGCGACCAGATAGCGAGAGCGGCCATTGCCGCGTATCCGAGCGCTCCAACGGCGGCGTTCGGCACGCCAAAGTGCTTCGCGTGCGGTGAGCGGCCGACGATGTTGCAGCCCTGGCCAAAGAAGGGGCAGATCAGGGAATCAATCAGCCCCTCGTCATAAGCGAGCATGTAAAGCGCATCAGCGATACCTACGAAAGAGAGACCAGCGATGCTCAGTCGGGCTACTTTATCATCATACTGGAATCGGTTTGTAGAGTCGTGCATTGTCAATGGTCCGTTGGCACAGATCCCCTTTCCTTGGCTCCCATTACAACTCTCGCTATACCCGCAAGAGATGTGCCAGGGCCTGGAACGCTCGGAGGAGGTGGTTAGCTTAGCTTAGGACAGCTTGCTGTTTGCAAAAAGAGCGTCTGACGCCATCAATGTATGTATGCAGTCTTGCGAGTGACAAGTGGAGAATCGAGGCACGCACTTTGCGGTGAGGCGTGTGGAGGTGTGTTTGTGGCAAAGCGGCCCAAGATCTCGCCGTGACTCAGCCCATTTCGGCGGGCCCGATGAGGGAATATCCCCTCTCTTAACAGTTGGCTGTGCCGATGCCCTGGTTTGGCGGGTCACTTCGACTTAACATACAGGTAATGGAGTGTTCCAAGCCATGACTGGCATAATTTCCAGATGCGCAAGGACTTATTGCTAAGCCATGAAGAAGGAAGCCGTCTCAAACCGACTGCACGCGAGCGATGGCCGCACCTACGCCATTTTGAAGGCGGTGAACGCGGCCACACTGGCTATCAGTGCGGAGGTTTCGCCTGAGCGTGTTCTGCTCACCATTGTTGAGCAGGCGCGAAAGCTATCCAATGCTCGATATGCTGCGCTTGGTATTGGCTCTGATCCGACGCGTTCGTTTGCCCCGTGGGTCTTCTCTGGCATGAGCGAGGCCGAGGCTCGGCTCTTGCCTCACTTTCCTCGGCCGCTCGGGCTGTTGGGCGCGGTGGTGCGGGAAGGACATACAATACGCCTGCGCGACATCACCAAAGACCCTCGCTTCCGCGGCTTCCCACAACACCACCCGAAAATGACCAGCTTCCTGGGGGTGCCCATCCGCTACAAGGATGAGACCATCGGTAATCTGTACCTGACAGAGAAGATAGGTGCCGATGAGTTCAGCGAAGACGACGAAGAGGCTGTTGAGACACTCGCTGCCCATGCTGCTATCGCCGACAGGCAGGCCCAGCTTTACGAGCAGTTGCAGACTGAGCGAGCCCGCTTGGAG
>JACQUC010000279.1 GCA_016210495.1 Chloroflexota bacterium | reverse complement strand
TTCCACGCCGCCTCTACACCCGTCTCTCGACCGAGCCCGAAGCAGCCGAAAGTGCCTGACCCCAATTTCGACGGATCCCTGGCAAGGACATGAACGATTTCGCACAAGGGATCGTCTGGATGATGTCAGGAACGACCGGTCATATTCCACGGCATCAGGAGTTCTGAGCCTGCATCATGGCGATGAAGATCATCGATTCCTGCATCAACTGCGGCGCGTGCGAACCAGAGTGTCCGAATGAGGCCATCAGCGAGGGCGACGACATCTATGTCGTTGCTTCAGAGCGTTGCACGGAGTGCATTGGGGCCTTTGATACCGCCAAGTGCATCGATGTTTGCCCTGTAGACGGATGTATCGTGCTGGACCCGGAGCGAAAAGAGTCGAGGGACGCGCTACTTGATAGGTACAAGCGATTGCATGGACAGCCATAGGATCGCTCTTGTCCTTGCACTTGCCCTGGTTACTGGGTACTGGCAGTTCCTGGGCGCAGGGCGTTGCTCAAGACCCGGGCTCGGCCCCTCTTTGCAGCCGGGGTGCGATAGCTCAACGTGAGCCTGGACTCCATCAGGCGGGAGCGTTTCACCAAGATCACTGGCAAGAACCTATTGCCCGAAGTCATGGCCGGAATCGACGAGGCACTGGACGCTGGGTTTGTCCCCCTCAAGCTGAATACGGTGGTGATGGCCGGGGTCGTACAGGTCGAGCGCCGGGGAGCGCGAGGCGCCTCTCGGCCGAGCCTCTTCGCCGTGGCCGTGCTGCGCCTCGCGCGGACTGGCGCAGCCAAGCGGCGCACGGCCGCGCCAAGCGCCACAGCGTCCATGCCGCGCGGAGCCGGGAGCAGTTCACGACCGGCGAGGCACTCCTCGGGAGCTGTGCGAGACGGACCACTCATCGCTTTGTCCTCAGGCGCCCTTTGATGATGCCTTGACACCTTCAGACGACAGCTCGCCGGTTGCGCTCGGCGTGTGCCCATTGCCCTTCGCATCGTGCCGGGCCGCGCGGTTGCGCCGCTTTGCACGAGGTTGACATGTGTTTTGGCGAGAAGACGGCGAACGGCGGCAACCTCGTGCGTCACGACGCTCGCTACCGGAGCATCCGGGTGCGCACTTCTCGGTTGTCAACTGTCTCAGTGGGCAACGTGTCAAGAATGTCCGTGGTCGTACACGGGTACAGACCAAGCGGTGAATCGTCGGCTCGAGCCGCGGGTGCGGCTCATGACAATGAGCCCGCGGGCGCCCTATGCGGCGTCCGCGGGGAATGGCGCCCGTCGGACGTTCCCGCGACCATCTTGGTGGGTTGCAGGCAGTCGTCGTCGCGCCACATCGCACACTAGGGCGACTTCCGGCTACCCGCCGCCATCGGAGGATTGCTGCGATTGCCCGACACCCACTAGACTAGGGGCGCTTTGAAAAGGCCTCTACTTTACATTGCACTCGCCGCCATCTTGGTCGGTCACTCGCTCTGGTTTCGATTCGTTTCCGACGACGCCTATATTTCTTTCGTCTTTGCACGCAACTTCGCCGAGCACGGCGAGCTCGTCTTCAATCTCGGTGATCGCGTCGAGGGCTATACGAACTTCCTTTGGACCGTCCTTTTGGGCCTGCTCATGAAGCTCGGCATACCGCCAGAGATATCGTCTCAGGTGCTCGGAATTGGCTTTGGCCTTGCAACCTTGGCTCTGGTCGTCCGTCTCAGCGCGCGCATCTTCGGCGGGCCATCCCTTTGGGATTTCTTGCCGGCTCTCCTTCTCGCGCTCTCCTCGGGTTTTGCTTGCTGGTGCTCGGGCGGGCTCGAGACCCAAATGTTTACCTTCTTCGTGACCCTGGGCATCAACTTCTATGTGACGGATGCTTTGCCCCGGGCCGGAGCAGCCCTCGCCGTCGCCGCTCTAACCCGGCCTGAAGGGGTACTCTTCTTCGTGCTTACGGTCGTACACCGTATTGGCATCTCCCTCGGCGAAAAGAGACGTTTGCGTAAGTCCGAGCTCCAGGGTTGCGCCGCATTCATCTCGATCTTCGGACCTTACTTTGCATGGCGTTGCTGGTATTACGGATGGCCCTTCCCCAACACTTTCTATGTGAAGACGGGAGTAACGCCTCGTCTGGCTGCCGAGATCCTACAAAACGGCCTGTACTACGTTTGGCAGTGGGCGATTCAATCTAAAGCCATCGTCGCGTTGCCACTCGCGCTGATCGCCCTTCATCACCATCGGCGCTTTGGTAGCTTAGCCTGGCTGATAATCGCTGTCTTCCTGGCGTATACCGTGAAGGTCGGCGGCGATTTCATGGGATTGCACCGTTTTGTCATGCCGCTTTTTGTGGCCACCGCGCTTCTCGCCGCTTTGGGCCTCCGCCAGCTCATCGCATTTGTCCCCAAGCGCATGAGAGCGTCCTTTGCCGTCGTGACGACACTCATCCTTACGGGCTCATTTGCATGGTCACAGGTCTCGCTCTCGCGTGAAGCGATGGTCCCAAAAGCCGATCACGGCATCGATCGGCCGGGTTATCTGAAGCTCTACGCGCACGATCGCGGCCTAATCGGCAAGGCTCTGGCGCCACATATCAAACCAGATGACTTCGCAATCGTAGGTGGCGCCGGCGTCCAGCCCTATTACGCCCGGATGCGCGCCATTGACGTCTTCGGGCTGGTCTCCGAGGACATTGCCCATAATGTGCCTCCCGGACGAGCTCGGCCAGGTCATCAAAAATGGGCGCCGCCGGCGCTCCTCCTCAAGTACAAGCCTACGTTCATGTTCCATTGCTATGACCTCCATCGTTCTCCCAGCACGTTCCAACTTTGTGGAGACGCGAGCATCTTCATGGCGAAGGGATATGAACCGGTTACGATTCATGTTCCGGGCATGCGTGAAGACGGCGAGTACTACACTTTTCTCAAGCGCAAGGATCGCGCGTGGCCATGAAGCCTCCGGTGCCTCGGGCTTCAATCGAGCGCAAGGATCGCGCGTGGCCATGAAGCCTCCGGTGCCTCGGGCTTCAATCAAGCGCAAGGATCGCGCGTGGCCATGAAGCCTCCGGTGCCTCGGGCTTCAATCGAGCGCAAGGATCGCGCGTGGCCATGAAGCCTCCGGTGCCTCGGGCTTCAATCGAGCGCGAGGA
>JACQUC010000278.1 GCA_016210495.1 Chloroflexota bacterium | reverse complement strand
TACACCCGCTGGGAAGATCCGCCGCTGGGGGTGAACTCGAGGGGCCGGGTATCGCCCTTTGTGCCTGGGGGGCAGGTATTGTTCAGCCGGATTGGGCCGAATGGCGAGGTGCTGTCGCTCAACCAGGCGCTGGAGATTGGCGCGGGCTCAGGTGGCAAGGCGCTGGCCTTTGCGATGAATCCCATCTCGCCGCACGCGACGACGAAGCAGGCGAGGAGTTGTGAATCCTGCCACAGCAATCCCAGGGCGCTGGGGCTGGGGTCCGAGGTGCCGCTGATGCGGGAGCGGGGCTGGAACGTCGATCTGCCTTTCGACCGCATGGTCGACGAGGAGGGGAACCAGCTCCAACAAACCTCTCACATTGGCGCACGCGCCTTTACGAAACGCGAGCAGGAGCGCATATCTAAAGACAACTCCTGCGAGGGCTGCCACCGAGAAATGGATAGTCTGACCTTCTGGCAGCAGGTCATCGACGCTAACGGGCTGGCGAGCACGACGAAGTTGCATGAGGACATCCTCAACAAGATCTTCAACCACGTGCTGCCAACCGACGCAAAGCCGTAAGGCAACCGCACAAAGGTATTCGGAGGACGAAAAGTGGAGTGTCTTGAATACCACTCGGAAACAAGACACGGCAACTTTGGAGGAAGTAATCCGTAGCTATGCACGCGAGAGATCGTGTGTCTCATACGATAAACTGCGCGCCCCCGAGGCGAGAAGTCGGGGGCGCAGCACGTCATAGATTCGGATTACCTGGGTAAGTTGAGCGCGGTAGGCCAGATGCCTTTTTTGATGTCGATCTTCTCCTTGAGCCAGCCGTTCTGGATCATTAGCTCCATCGTCTTTTCCATCTGATCGGGCTGCACTTGCCGTCTGAAGGCGTTAAGGTTCATCTTGCCGGCGACAGATGGATCGAGCTTGGCGTACTCGGCGACTGCTTTGCGGGCCTCGGCCTCGTTCTGATTGATGAAGTCGATGGCTTTGCCGTAGGCGCGCAGGAAATTCCTCAAGGTAATGGGGTTGTTCTTCGCCCAGTCCTCGCGGGCTACGATCATTGAGATGTCCATCTTGGGCTGGGTGCCCACAAGAGGATAGGACATAACATCAACTTTCCCTGTGCCCAAGAGCAGCGAATGAGCCGGCTCCATAACGTTGGCCGCGTCGACTTGCTTGTTGAGGAGAGTATCGGGCATTTGCGGAGGCGGCAGCTCGACGAAGTTGACTTTGGTGGGATCGCCGCCGTCTTTCTGGACCAAAAGGCGCACGTACGCCCAGTTCATGCCTCGCAGTGCGTCGACGGCCACACGCTTGCCCTCGAGGTCTTTCGGCCGCTTGACCCCCGAATCTTTCAGCACGGCCAGCGCCGAGGAGTCAGGCGGAGCATCGCGAGCGCTGGAAGCGGGCGCGACGACCACGAACTTGAATCCTTCCGACAGCACGGTGATAGTACCGACGACGTCGGCAAAGTTCAGGTCCATCTTGCCAGACTCTAGAATAGCCATTCCCTGATTTCCAAACTGTGGAGTTGTTCCGATGGTTATCCCCTCATCCTTGTACCAGCCTTTCATCTCGGCTATATAGAAGGGCGCGAGAGAGGAAATGGGCAGGGCGCCGACCGTAAGCTTTGACTGCTCGGGAACCTCTTTCGCGATGGGCGTGGGAGCAGCAGGCTTAGTCGGCTCGGGCGCCTTGGTTGGGGCTGGAACTGGGGTAGGCTGGGCGACAGGCTTCGCCGGCTCAGCAGATTTGGCGGCTGGTTGGGTTGGCGCTGGGGCTGGTGCAGCAGGAGTGCAACTGATGGATAGAACCACCAGCGTCGCGAGAACCAAGACGGTCGATGCTAGTTGAGCTAATCTTCCCATTGGGTTCGATACCTCCTCCATATTTGAACTGGCGCCCCGTAGGTGGTATAAGTGAGACTGTGATAGCGGGCCATTTATCCCGGTGTTCTCGGTAACCTCCTTTCGTATCCAGATTTTCGGATCTAAGCCATAATCGACGACATCTTCCCGCCATAGTGGCTGAAGGTCGACGGCGTCTCCGGATGCCACTGCCAGGCTAAACCAGGCAGGGGATGGAGCAGCCTGCGCTGCTGCGCAGTGTTGCTACAGGCCCTTGCAATATGTGTGAAATTCTGAGCCGGAGTGCAGCGTAGGCAATGAATCTTTCCCCCTAGGGAGCGAAACCCTTCGGCCTTAGAGAAAGGACTCACGGTGACAGGTTAGCAACATAACGGAAACAAAGCACTGGTCATCAACCAGTTAGTTCTTATGAGTGGAGCACCAGCTCGGTTGGTCCTGTGCCTCCTGGGGAGGCAGTTGCGGCGAAGCTGATAGCTGTGGGAGAAAAGCAGAAGGACCACCTTGGGGAACACCATCACGGGGCTCACAGCCGACGATTTTGTCTGATTGCCGGCGAGTGCACGCCGCCGCTTGACACCCAAAGCCCACAACCTCGTCCCGCCATCGAAGGAGAAACCTGCTGACAATTGGTTGGCTAGATCGATTCCAAAAACCGACCTGAACGCCCCGCATCCATCTTTGGATCGCAGCGACTTTGGCGTCAAGAGTCTTAGCCCTAATCTGTACGTAATATATTCTATTGCTCTCCTTTTGTCAAGCACTTGCGCCAAGCCAAATCGTGCTTGACTTCCCCCAGCACGAATGCTATAATCCGCATACTCAGCCGACTGGCCGAGCAGCACGTCACAGCTTCCCGCCAAACTAAGCCCGGAAGGAGTTTCCTCATGCCGAAGACTTCGATCTCTGGCCTCCTGTGCACCATCACCATCGCCTTGGTCGTCCTTGCCGCCTGTGCTTCCGCTGCCCCAACGCCAACGCCGGCTAAGCCGGTAGCAACCACCGGACCGGCCGTGGCACCGGCGCCAGCGCCAACGGTGCTGGCGGTCGCCACTCCTGTGCCCAAGCTGGCGGCCACGCCGGCCGCAGCGGCGAAGCCCGCCCTGCCAGCCATTGACGAGAAGGCGGTGGCCGATTTCTACCGCGGCAAGACGGTGAAGATCATCGTCGGCACCTCTGCCGGCGGCGGCTACGACACCTATTCGCGCCTGATCGCGCGCTTCATCGGCAAGTTCATTCCCGGCAACCCGAATATGATCGTCGAGAACATGCCCGGGGGTGGCACCTTGGTGGCCACCAACTTCGTCTACAAGGCCGCCCCCAAGGATGGCACCGTCATCATCAACTTCAGCGGCGGGCTCGTCAACCAGCAGCTTGTCGGCGCACAGGGGGTGGAGTTTGACGCGCCCAAGTTCCAGTACCTCGGCGTTCCCAGTGTCGACCAGCCGCTCCTGGTCGTAACCAAGGCCTCGGGCATCGCCAAGCTTGACGACACCATCGGCCCAAACGGTAAGCAGTTGGTCATCGGTGGCACAGCCCCCGGCTCGCCCCAGGTTGCCCTGCCCGTGGCAGTGCGCGAAGTGCTTGGCGCCAAGATCAAGATGGTGACTGGCTACGACGGTACCACTCAGATTCGCCTCGCGATGGAGCAGGGCGAAGTCGACGGCTACGTCAACAACTGGACCTCGCTGAGATCCGCCAACCGTGCCGAGCTCGATAGTGGTAAGTGGCTGATTCTCGCGCGATTCACCGAGGAGCCTATAAAAGACCTCCCAAACCTGCCCGGCATCTTGACCTTCGCTAAGAACGATGAGCAGCGCCAGCTCCTTCGCTTCGGAACCATCAGCCCCAACCAGTTCGGACGTCTCTACGCCGTCGGCCCTGACGTTCCCAAAGACCGAGCGATGGCGTTGAGCGCGGCCTTCGCCAAGACGATGGCGGACAAGGAGTTTCTGGCCGAAGCGGAAAAAGCGAAGCTGGACATCTCGGCGCTCGGCGGTGATCAGATTGGCAAGCTCATTGTCGAGTATCTTGCGATGCCCGCGGCGATCAAGACAAAATTGCAGCAAATGCCGCAATAGAGGCGCGCTATGGTAGAGGCCTTCATCTCGGGCCTGCTACAGGTGTTCACGATCCCCGCGTTTCCCTTGATGCTGATTGGTATTGCCGTGGGATTCGCAGTGGGCATCCTCCCGGGCCTGGGAGGCCCGGTTGCCCTGGCCCTGATGCTCCCTTTTGTCTTCGACATGAAGCCGGTGGAGGCCTTCGCCTTCCTGCTGGGCATGATTTCGGTCACGGCGACGACGGGAGACATCACCTCGGTTCTCTTCGGCGTTCCCGGCGAAGGCACTTCGGCGGCCACCATCGTCGACGGGCATCC
The DNA here is from genome assembly GCA_016210495.1 of Chloroflexota bacterium. Next base: position 38,695 of record JACQUC010000278.1, on the reverse strand, counting down.
TATGACCAAGAACGGCGAGGCCGGACGTGCCCTTGGAGCGGCGCTAATGAGCTCATTGGTCGGCGCCGTGTTCGGCGCGTTCGTGCTTGCCGCGGCGATACCCATCGTCCGACCGTTGGTGCTAGCTTTCGGCTCGCCAGAGTTCTTCGCCCTCGCTCTTCTCGGCCTCACTTTTGTAGCGGCACTCAGCGGGGAGAACAAGCTCAAAGGGGCCGTCAGCGGAGGGTTGGGATTGATGCTGGCTATGGTAGGCCTCGATCCTCAATCGGGGGTCCAACGCTACACCTTCGGACAACTGAGCCTCTGGGAGGGTCTCGGCCTCGTTCCTGTAACCGCTGGCCTTTTCGCAATCCCTGAAATCGTCGAAATGTGGGTTAAGAGAACCAGCATCGCCGAAAAGGCGCCCGGACAGTTGAGCGGCGTCTGGCAGGGCTGCAAAGACACCTTCATCCATTGGGGTGTCACCCTGCGTTGCAGTATGATCGGTACCTTCATCGGCATCGTTCCTGGCCTCGGCGGAGCAGTCGCGCAATGGCTAGCTTACGCCCACGCCGTCCAGAGCGCCTCTGACAAGAGCCGCTTTGGCCACGGCGACGTGCGCGGTGTGCTCGGTCCGGGCGCGGCAAACAACTCGAAAGAGGGCGGAGCCATCATTCCCACCATCGCTTTCGGCGTACCCGGCAGTGTTTCAATGGCCATCCTACTGGGGGCCTTCTTGATCCAGGGTCTGGTGCCTGGGCCGAGTATGCTGACGACTCACCTGAGCCTTACTTTCTCGTTCGTGTGGCTCATCGTTCTGTCCAACGTTATCACCGTGGGCGTGTGCTTCCTCGTTTTGAAGCATCTGGTCAAGATCACCTACGTGCGCGGCGCCCTTGTCATTCCGGCGATTCTTCTGATGGTCTTTCTTGGCAGCTATGCAGACTCGAACTCGCTCGCCGCCGTAGTGGTAACGCTGCTCTTCGGGTTCATCGGCCTGCTGATGGTATACCTAGACTGGCCGCGTCCCCCGTTGATCCTGGGCCTCGTCCTGGGCACCCTCATCGAAAAGAATCTGTTCATCTCGTACACGCGCTACGAGTTCTCGTTCTTGCTCAGGCCTATGGTCGTCGCCATCTTCCTCGTGGGGCTGGCAATCATCCTTGCGCCGACGATACGCCGGGTTGTTTTGCAGCGTTCTGGCTCGAAGGAGGGTGGGATTGTCGCGGGTCGCGGCTGATCTAGCTTTCAGCGTTGTCGTAGTGGTGTTGGTGGCCCTCGCCGTTTGGGTCGCTCGGGACTGGGCTATTCGCGCCCGGTTGTTTCCGTGGACGATCGGGATTCCCGTGCTGGGCCTGGCGCTCCTGCAGCTTGTCCTTTCCCTTCGCGGTGTTAGAGCATCATCGGCTGCTTCCGCCAATCCAGCAAGCCGCGGCCTTATGGACACGATCGAGAACGCCCTCGGCGGGCCAATTCTGCCCGGGCAGCCGGGCGACGTCCCAGGCCGCTACCCGGAAACCGGCGGCCACCAGAGGCTGGCTCGGCAACGTACACTGTCTATCTCCATTTGGGTCGTCGTGTTCGTCCTCGGCATCTGGCTTTTGGGCTTCAAGGTCGGATCTGCTCTTCTGACCTACGGCTTTCTGAGGCACGGCGCCGGAGAGCGCTGGAAGATCAGCGTGGTGCTTGGAATACTGACCTACATTTTCTTCCTGCTCGTGTTTGACTTCGCGCTGGCCATCCCGTTTCCCGGCGGATTGATCGCCGAATCCATTGGGCTTCAGTCGTTCGATTCGTACCTGTTGGAGCCCATCCGTAGCGCCATCATTGGACGCTAGCTGGGAATAGACGTGCGCGTAAGCGTGCCCGTGTTGACAGCTTAGCGCACCTGTGCTATCGTACCTAGCACGATCAAGTACCTTGGGTGAAGGTCGGTAGGTCGGCCCGCTATTCATCCGAGTACAGTTCTTGCCTAAGGAGAGCCTACAATGCCCATGACCACCGGAGACATGGAACTCACCACCTACGAGAAATGGCAGAAGGAAGAGGGAATCCCTGTCTATAAGGGCTATCACATCCCCAACCTGCGCACCGTCGAACTCAAACCCTGGGCCAGAATTGGGGACGGCGGCTGCTTCATCAACCTTTCCGACCAGGAGGAGGACGACGCCCGGGTGATGGAGATCGGCCCCGGAGGGAATCTCGCCCCCGAGCGCCATATGTTCGAGGAATTGATCTACGTCGTGTGCGGGCGAGGAGCGACCACGATCTGGCAGCCTGGAAAAGGAAAGCAGACGGTGGAGTGGAACGAGGGAAGCGTGTTCTCGCCGCCTTTGAACTCGTGGCACCAGCACTTCAACGCGGATGGCACCAAACCCGCGCGCCTGCTAGGGGTGACGAGTGCCCCTATGATCATCAACCTGTTCCACAACGACGACTTCATTTTCAGCAACGACTTCATCTTCGCAGACCGCTACAACACCCAGGATGATTACTTCAGCGGCCAGGGGCGGTCTCTGGGAGGCCGATATTGGAGGACCAACTTCGTGCCCGACGCGAAGACGTTCAAGCTGCTCGAGTGGAAGCAGCGCGGAGCGGGCGGCACCAACATCACCTTTTCGATCGCAGGCAACGCTATGTGTGCCCATATATCTGAGTTTCCGCTTGGCACCTATAAGAAAGGGCATCGCCATCAGGCCGGAGCGCACGTGGTCATCCTCGCGGGCAAAGGGTATTCCCTCCTTTGGCTGGAGCAGGGCGGCCCCAAGACGCGGATTGACTGGGAGGACGGGAGCATGCTAAGTCCCCCCGATATGTGGTACCACCAACACTTCAACACCGGCCCCACGCCGGCCCGGTATCTGGCCTTGCGTTGGGGCAGCCCCGAGTTCCAAATGCACGGCGAGTGGGCGCGCAAGTTCCGCGACAGCGGCGGCCAGCAGATCGAGTACGAAGACGAGGACCGCGAGATACGCTCCATGTTCGAAGAGGAGTTGGCCAAGTCTGGCGTCGAGATGAGACTGCCGCCCTGGACATACAGGCGCTAGCGGACGTAACCCAGCATAGTTGACATAAAGTTTCAAACGTGGCCGCATGGTCAGGGCAGGCTAGCGTCAAAGCAGTGCAGGCTATGCTGCAGGAGACCGCGCGGGAGAATCCCAAGGCGAAAGAGGCGAAAGCAGAGAGCTTTCTCGACCAGCGGATCATGAAGGGGCTGGAAGACAGCGGTTTCATCAAACAGGTGTACGGGGAATAGCTGGCCGAGTCGGACACCATAGAGTTGCCAGGCGCTGGCTTCGTCGTCTTGCTATACAAAAGCTGCTAAGAGCTCGAAGACACGGGCTTCATAAAACAGGTGTACGGCGAGTAGGGGCGCGATTAATCGCGCCCTACCTGGCTTTGGCGATCTCCTCGACGGCCGCGGGGTTTTCGAGGGACGATAGATCGCCGGTATCTTTGCCCAAGTAGCTGGCTTTGATCACGCGGCGCATGATCTTGGCGTTGCGTGTCTTGGGCAGGTCGCGCACAAACTTGACCGTATCCGGGCGCAGGGGCTTGCCAATCTGTCGTGCCACGGTGTCCTTTATCTCCTCGCGCAGGGCATCGGTGGGCTCCTGGCCCGGCCGGAGCACGACGAAGCAGACTACGGCTTCGCCCTTCAGTTCGTGGGGCACGCCGATGGCCGCGGCCTCCTGGACGGCAGGGTGCGCCACAGCCGCCGATTCCACCTCGGCCGGGCCCAGCCGCTTGCCGGCAATCTTGATGGTGTCGTCCGACCGTCCCTGGATGAACCAGAAGCCGTCCTCGTCGATGAGTGCCCAGTCGCCGTGTACCCATACATCGGGCCAGCGCGACCAGTAGGTCTCGACGTAGCGGTCCGGGTCCTTCCAGAACCCCCGCGTCATGCCGGGCCACGGCTGGCGAATCACCAACTCGCCCACGACGCCGCGCACGGGCGCGCCCTGCTCGTCGACGACATCGGCGTCGATGCCCGGAACAGGCCCCGAAAACGAGCAGGGTTTGAGCGGGGTCAGGGGATTGCAGCAGACGATGCCGCCGGATATCTCCGTGCCCCCGGAATAGTTGATAATGGGGCATCTCCCGCCGCCGACAACCTCCATGAACCACATGTACGGGTCGGGATTCCACGGCTCTCCTGTCGAGCCCAGTATGCGCAACGTGCTGAGGTCGTGCCGCCGCACCCAGTCCTCGCCACGCGCCATCAGCGCGCGAATGGCGGTCGGCGAGATGCCCAGCGCGGTGATGCCGTGCCGCTCGACCATGTCCCACAGCCGATCCGGACCGGGGTGGTCGGGCGTGCCTTCGTAAAGAAAGGCCGTGCTGCCAAGGGTCAGCGCGCCAATGATCAGCCACGGGCCCATCATCCAGCCCATGTCGGTTAGCCAGAACAGGATATCTTCTTCCTGGATGTCGAAGCAGTGCGCCATGTCCTGGGCGCCCTTGATGGGGAAGCCGCAGTGGACGTGCAGCGCGCCCTTGGGCCGACCTGTCGTTCCGGAGGTGTAGATAATCATAAAAGGATCTTCGGCGTCGGTCTCTTCGGTTACGTACTCACGAGGCTGCTGTGGCACCAGGTCCTCCCAGGCGATGTCCCGACCCTCCTGCCAGGGTACCTCGCGGCCCAGCCGCCGGTAAACTAGCATATGCTCCAGCGTCGGCACCTGCGCGGCTGCCGCATCGGCCGTCTCTTTCATCGGCACGACGTTGCCGCGCCGATAAAACCCGTCCGCCGTGATCAGTAGACTGGCCTCGCAGTCCTGCAAGCGCGAGGCCACCGCCGGCGCGCTGTAGCCCGAGAAGATGGGGGTGTAGATGGCGCCGATCTTAGAACAGGCGAGCGAGGCGATGGCTACCTCTGGGGTCATCGGCATAAAGATGCCGACGCGGTGGCCCTTGCCCACGCCAAGGGCCTTGAGGCCGTTCGCCAGACGGTTCGTTTCGGCCCAGAGCTCCCAGTAGGTGAGCTTGCGCACCTCTCCGTCTTCGCCCTCCCAGATGAGCGCCAGCTTGTTGCGGCGAGAGGACGCGGCGTGCTTGTCGACGGCGTTGTGTACGTAGTTGAACTTGCCGCCGACGAACCAGCGCGCCCAGGGAATCCCATGTGACAGATCGACCACTCGCTCGTAGGGCTCGTACCATTCGAGATCGAGGTCCTTGACGACCGCGTCCCAAAACCATTCTGGGTCTCTTGCGGCGCGGTCGAGCAACTTCTGAAACGTCTCGATGCCGTGGTCTGCCATGAAACGATGGAGACGACTGCCGTCACTAAACTCCCGGCTCGGCCGCCACACAATATCTCGTCCACCTACTGCGCTTTCGCCCATCCAACCCTCCTCTGATGCACCTTGACAACAAAGTCTCCACACGCGCAGATGGTAGCATCCGTGGAGACCCGCGTCAATAGTTTTAGCGCCTCGGCTAAACCGCCAGACCGACTCGGTTTTGGAAACCGAGTCGGTCTCATAACATAGGCCAAATGGCCTATCTCATAGGCAACATGGCATACCTCGGCTTCGTTGACAAACCGGCATTCCTGCGGTATCCTGAAAATGTAGGGATTGATACTTACGTCCTAGGATTTACCTGTCATCCCCTTTTACATTCGATTCCGACCTCTTCCGAGCCACACTCCGTAGGTCTTATGCTAGGGGCGGATTGACGCAGGAGTGGGAGACCAACGATGGTAGACGGCTAACACCTGCCAGCATTCCCCAAGAGACGAAATTGCTACATACTATTCTCTGCTCGGGGTGCTCGTTATGCTGAAGCAGACTAGGTGTCGTTTGGTGTCCAATTAGTTTTCGGAGGGTGGACAGTACTTTGGCAGCTTCGGTTTGACAGGGTTACGTTCGGCGACGGTTGCTCTGGCCTGCTGCGTGCGGCAGCACCGCCAGCACTTGCTGGCGGGCACGCCCGATTCGGCGAATGTGGCGTGGTCGAGTTGGAGCTCATCATTCGATCTGAAGGAGGTCGACCAAATGACTCGAGGACGTGTAAGCACAAGTGGTTCACGGTCAGCGCCTTTCGGCAAGTGGCGAACAATTGTCGTGATGTTGGCCATCGTATTCTCGCTTATCGTACCGTCCGCACTGCCCGCGGAGGCGGCGGTGGGCACGCTGTACGCGACTCAGCTCACGGGCGCCAGGGGTGCCGTATGGATGGGCAACCACCTGTGGGTCGCCGAACACGACAGAGGCTTCTGCCGACTGGATGTTACAGCGGCGGGCACGTTCGCCGTGAACCGAGCGACGTGCAATCTGGCCGCCGTCTCGCCGGGCCAGCCGGCATTCGACTCGTTGAACAACCTCGTCTATTTACCCGACCATTCGGGGAACAGCCAGGGTGTGTGGCGTCTGCAGTTTGACCCGATCACAGAGACGGTTGGTGGCGCGGTGCTGCTGGCGCCGAGGGCTCGCCTGGGCCAAATGCGCCCCAAGGCCGTCGCGCTCGGGCCGGATGGCAACCTCTACGTTGGCTTCTCACAAAGCGGCGATATCAAACGAATCACCACTCCAGGGCAAGGAAGTTGGGTTGTGCAGGTTGTCGGCCGTGCTTCGACCGGGAAAAAGGTAGCTGGGATGGCCTTCGTCGGCGCCGACCTGTACCTCGTCGAGGACAGGGGGATAACCAGGATCCCACAGGCGACTGTGGCGAAGGGGGCGAAGCCGCAGTTGACCGGGATCGTCGCGCCGTCTCCTGACACCATCGTCTCCGACCGTAACGACGTGCTGTACATCGGCAACAGCACACCGACTGGTTCGGTAGTCGTACAATACGTCGTCAGCAGCGGCGCCCAAGCAGTCCTTGCTAGCGCGGGGACGTTGGCGACGGGCGCGGCGACGGCGTTCGTGAATATCGAGTCGCTGGCGCTGGACGCCAGTGGGGGGCTTTACGTGGGGGACGACCCGAGCGGGGTATCTGCGCCTCTCCAGGCCGTCGTCTGGAAAGTGCCCGGCAATACCGCGCTCTTCGCGGACGATCTGGCCGCACCAGAGTCGACGGTCTGGGTGGGCAACCACCTTTGGGCCGCTGTCCAGGGCACAGAGCTGTGCCGACTTGACGCCGATGGGGAAGGCTACTTCCAGCTAAGCGAGCGTACTTGCGTGGCGTTGGGAGCTTCGGCGGGCCAGATGGCCTACGATCCCCGAGATGGCTTTGTCTACGTGCCCGACAAGTCGGCGGATAGTCAGGGGGTCTGGCGTCTCCAGGCGAACACTGAAGCGGGTTTGCTGCTCGACCCGGTGCTGCTGGCTCCCGAGGCCCGATTAGGGGCGAGTCGACCGTCGGCGGTTGCCGTCGGTCGCGACGGGAATATCTACATAGGCTTCACGGGCAGCGGCGAGATCAAGCGTATTGTGGACCCGGCCACCGACACACAGGCGATCGAAGAGGTGGGACGCACGTCGGACGGAAAAGGCATCTCCGGGCTGGCCTTCGTCCGCGACGACCTGTACATTGCCGAGAGCGGCGCGGTCGCTAAGATCGCCACGGTGAGAGAGGCCACAGATGCCAGGGCGCAGCCCACGGCCATTAACGTGAATGGCCCGATGGCCATAGCGTCTGACCGCATCAATACGATCTTCGTGGCCGATCGGTCCGGGAATCTGTCCACCGTGCTTCGGTACAATGTCGAGGCCGACGTGCAGGACGTGTATGCAACCAGGTGCATCGATCCGGCCTACCAGGACGAGGTGCTCGACTTCGCCTCGGTGACAAACCTGGCGCTGGACCCGGCGGGCAACGTCTTCGTCGCCGATAGTCCGACGTCAGGCCCGCTGGCAGGCGACGGACATATCTACCGCATCCCGGCGGGGACTACCCCGGAGATCCCCGGTTTGTCCGGGAGGCCAGCAGTGCGTTAGAAGGGTACGATCAAGCGCCTGCTAAATGAGTTCACATCGCGGGGGCATAAACATGCCCCCGTTGTCATTTTCCTTGACACTTTCAGACCTCTTTTGTTATGGTTGAGTTGAGGTGTTACATGGTCCGGCAGCAAGACGCTACTTCCGAGATTCTTGCGCGGGAGACATTGGTCATTGCCCCCACGCTTGCCCGTTATACACAGATCGTGGCCGAATATGGCCAGGGCTCCTACATCTACGCTCGGGACGGACGCAAGTACCTCGACTTCGCGATGGGCATCGCCACGAATAACGTCGGGCACTGCCATCCCCGCGTGGTCCAGGCCGCCGTCGAGCAGACGAAGAAGCTGATCCACGGCGCCGCCAGTGTTGTCCACTACGAGCAGCACGTGGAGCTGGCCGAGAAGCTTGTCGAGATAACCCCACCGGGCATCGACATGTGCTTTTTCGCCAACAGTGGTGCGGAGGCGGTGGAGGGCGCCGTCAAGCTGGCGCGGTACGTGTCGGGTCGGCCCATAATAATCTCGTTCATCGGGGGCTTCCACGGTCGGACTTACGGTGCGGTCTCGCTCACAAGCTCCAAGGCCCACTACCGCGCCGGCTACCAGCCGCTGATGCCCAGCTTCCATGCCGCGCCGTATCCCTACTGCTATCGCTGCCCTATGGGCCAGAAGAGGGAGTCCTGCGCCGTCGACTGCTTGAGCTACCTCGACCGCATGCTGGAAACTGTCACGCCGGCCTCCGACGTGGCGGCGGTCATCATCGAGCCCTTGCTGGGCGAAGGCGGCTACGTTGTCCCACCGAGGGAGTACCTCGTCGGCCTGCGGCAGTTGTGCGACGAGCACGGCATCCTGCTTATACTCGACGAGGTGCAGAGCGGTTTCGGCCGCACGGGCAAGATGTTCGCCGCCGAGCACTTCGAGGTAAACCCAGACATCGTGAGCCTGGGTAAGGGGATCGCGAGCGGCTTCCCCCTCAGCGCGGTCGTCGCGTCGTCCAGCCTCATGCGGGCCTGGCCAGCGGGAGTGCACGGCAGCACCTTTGGCGGCAACCCGGTGGCCGTGGCGGCCGCGCTGGCCTCTATTGCCGTGATTCAGGAGGAGGGCCTGCTGGAGAACGCCGTCAGGATGGGAGATCGCATCGTAACCCGCCTGCGCGAGCTCAAAGACCAGCACGCCTCGCTAGGCGACGTCCGGGGTCTCGGCCTGATGATCGGCGTCGAGTTCGACCGGGAGGACGGGAGCCCCAACAAGGAGGCCGTGGCCCGCATCCGCGAGCAATGTCTCGAAAAGGGCCTGATACTCCTTAGCTGTGGCACCTGGGAAAACGGCATCCGCATCGTCCCCCCGCTCAACGTCTCGGAGGCCGAGGTCGACGAGGGCCTGGGGATATTCGAGGCAGCGCTCCAGGCGCTTCAAGGGCGTGATTGATTGCCCTAGCCAAGTAATCTCCTCTCCCTCACGCTTGAGGGAGAGGCAGGGTGAGGGTGACCCGACGCTGGAACGTAGAAGGCGTCTCAACTTAGACGAACGGGCGAACCCTCACCCTCCCCTCTCCCTTTTGCGAAAGGGAGAAGGGATAATCGAGAGCATATTCGTTTGCTTCAGAACGCGCCTCGTCGCCCAACCGCTTGTGGAGGCCGAACATGCCACTGCTATCTGTCAAAGGATTCACTCCTCGCGTTCATCCCAGCGTCTTTATTGCCGACGGCGTGTACGTCGTGGGCGACGTGCACATCGCTAGGGACGTCAGCGTCTGGTTCAACGCCGTGATCCGCGGCGACAGCGCCAGGATCACCATCGGCGCCGGGTGCAGCATCCAGGACCGCTGTCTGGTCCACGCGGACATCGGGCAACCGACGAAGCTGGGGAAGGGCGTGGTCATGGGTCACGGCGCCGTGGTGCATGCCGCTACCGTCCACGACCAGGTGCTGATCGGCATCGGGGCCATCATCATGAACCGTGCGGTAGTCGGCGAGGGCAGCATCATCGGTGCCGGAGCGCTCGTGACCGAGGACACGGCGATTCCGCCGCGCTCGCTCGTGGTCGGACTGCCCGGCAAAGTCGTGCGCCAGGTGACTGACGAAGAGCTCGCGGCAATCGTCCGCTCCGCCGAAGACTACGTCGTTCGGGCGCGGGACTACAAGCGCTCGCTGTGGCACGTGCCGGAGTAGGTCTAATATCCCTTCGACGCAAACAGCTTCCCCAGCACCTCGAGGGCCAGGGCCAGAATAATCGCGCCCAGGATGGCCGGGATGATGGCGATGCCGAAGAAGGACGGCCCGATGTGCCCGAACAGCCAGGTCCCGAGCCAGCTTCCCAACAGCCCGGCCAAGATCGCCCCCAGCCATCCCCAAGGCAACCGCCCGGGCACGATGGCATCGGCCACCCAGCCGATAAGCCCCGCCAGGAACAAGGTAATCAGGATCCCGACCACTTGCGTCGTGATCCACATCGCAACGACGACGATCAGCAGCAAAACTAAGAGACCAATTACTACTCCCACGTTATACCCTCCAGGTCAAACACGTGCTTGGAAGCGTCATCCTGCCAACCAAAGTATCTCCCCCAGGTCACGAATGATACCATAGAATCAACCTTAGTTCTAGCTGGCCGGGTGCGGTAGTGTTCGCCCGAGTGCGCAACTTCACAGGGTTCGAAGGTGCGCATGGATTGCCCGATTCTGATCCTGGGAAGAGTGTGCACCGGGGCTGTGCATTCTCTGTTGCGTGGCATGAGTGGTTGCTACGATCAGGGCGCATCCACCCGTAGCCGTCCGCCTGAGGCGGACGCGTGCTTGTTCGAGTGCCGAGACGCCTGAGCGAAGGCGGGCGCGTGGCGTGGCGAGGCCATCTTCGCCCCGGCCTGGTACAGCAAGGGTGCGTCCTGCGGAGCAGGCCGGCTACAGGTCGATCTGCCGTCCCCAGTTGCTTGCCCGCTGAGGACACCACGCGCAAGCCCCGGAGTGTTCACGATGAATTGTTGAAACCACCATAGTGTGCTATGATGGATCAACTGGAGAGGCTGCTATGAGAGAGTACACATTGTTGATCACGCCTGACGAAGAAGAAGGGGGTTATGTTGTGAGCGTCCCCGCGCTGCCAGGTTGCAACACCGAAGGGGAAACAATAGAGGAAGCAATCTCTAATGCGCGGGAAGCGATTGAGGGCTACTTGCTGTCCTTGAAGGACCTGGGCCGACCGATTCCCGAGGAGCGAAAGCATCCACAGGCCATCGTGATTGAGGTGGCCGCCTGACGGCATGTACCTCCAGTCCTCTAGCCCTAGCCGCCAGCCTGCCAGTGACCTTATTCTTCACAGCCCAGGCCACGCGCTAAGACGATTTGGCTGACACGGCGTCTGCCGGTCAGCTCACTAACGGTCGGGACACGCCGGTTTCAGGAACGTAGTGCGGGCGGCTTGTCCCCCGCTGGGGTGGGGTAGAGCTGTCCATCGCTCTAGACTGACCCAATATTGGCTCAACCCTGTCGCTAGAACACGGAACCTTTCCCATCCCTGATTCGTCTAATAATCGAGAAACCGGGATCCTGCTCGTCGTACGGGATAGATCGAAAGGAGTTGGGGGAATGTGGAAGTTGGTAGCATTGCTGGTCCTGATGTCTTTGGTCGTGTCCGTTGCCGCCTGTGCACCGGCGGCGCCCCAGGTGGCGCCGAGCTCGCCACCGCCCTCAGGCGGGGCCGCGAGAGTTGGCGGTGAGTCGAAGGCACAGGCACCCGCCGCAGCGCCTCGCGCAACGGATGCTGGCCAGTCTGCGGCGCCGGGAAGCCAGGTAGCGTCCTGGGACCGTATGATCATCCGCACGGCCACGCTATCTATCGTGGTCAAGGACGTCGAGAACAGCCTCAACGCCGTGCGCGACATCGCGACGTCGGCGGGCGGCTTCGTCGCCCAGTCCAACAGCCGCTTCGAGGGCGAGCGGATGGTGGCGAACGTAGTCATTCAGGTGCCCTCGGCGGCTTACGAGAACAGCATCCAGCAGATTCGCCGGCTGGCCATCAAAGTAGAGACCGAAAACGGCACGACCCAGGACGTCACCGAGGAGTTCACGGACCTGGAGTCCCAGTCGCGCAACCTCCGGGCCACAGAGGCCGCCCTGCTGCGCATTCTGGATAGGGCTGAGCGCGTCGAGGACATCCTGGCGGTACAGCGCGAGCTGACGAGCATCAGAGGTCAGATCGAGAAGATTCAGGGCCGGATGAACTTCCTAAGCCGCCGCACGGAGATGTCCACCATCACGATCTCACTGGTCCCGGAAGCCTTCGCCGGTCGCGGCAAGTCGGGCTGGAAGCCCCTCGAAACGGCTGCTCAGGCCTGGGACGCCTCGCTCCTGGTCATGCAGCGGCTTGCGGACGTGGTGATCGTGCTCGTCGTCTTCCTCTGGTGGCTGATTCCCATCGTCGCGTTGTTCATCTTCGCCTGGCGCGCCTACAGGGCGCGGCGCCGGCCTCGGACGGCGCCGTAGGAGCGGCTAGTGTGCCGCGTTCGGTCCGCGAGCCGGGTACCCTCCGTGTCTCTTGATGCGGTGCCGCCTCGCCCTCCGGGCTCGCGCCGCAGGTCCCCCGCCCAGCGCTCCGCAAGGCGGAGCGGCTACGGGGGCGCCCGTATGCCATACCGCTAGCTGCCAGGCGCCACTGCCCTCCGCAATCCCCGCCCAAATACCCGTAGCCGCACCTCTTACAGGTGCGCGTAGCCCGTCTGCCTTACCCACACTTCCCGCAACGCTCCGCAGCACCCACGCCATTCCCCGCCTCCCCACCCCGATCTTGCCAAGGGCTATCGGCAAGAGCAGCCCATTCCCACCTAGGTCAGGCCACGCGTACAGGTCAGAAAGCCTCACGTTGTGGAGTGCGACGGCTTGCCGCCGCCGTCTAAGGCCCTTGGTTGCGTGTGCAGCCCCAGCTTGTCCTATTCCTCCCCGAAATAGTCAAGGTCAATTCGTTTCACGGTGTAAGTTGACACCTCGGTCACGCCTATTCCGTGGTCGATCATCAACTGTGCCAGTTCCTCACCGTCGATCAGGACAATCTTCTTTTCGATCCGGCTCACGTAGTCCTTGGCATCTTGAGAGAATTGTGATGTGGTGATCAGCACGCCCTTCTTCGCCCTCTGGCCATCCAGGCTCCCGGCAAAGCCTTGCACGATTGGCCGTCCCACGTTGGCTTCCCACTTCTTCGCCTGGATACAGACCACATCCAGACCAAGCTTGTCTTCTTTGATGATGCCATCAATGCCGCCGTCGCCACTGCGGCCAATGGCTTGCCCGGCATCCTTCCTCGATCCACCGTAGCCCATAGCCACCAGCAAATCGACCACGAGTTCTTCAAAACGCCGCGCCGACGACTTCTTGGCCCGCTCGAGAAGTTCTTGCGCCAGGTTGCGCCTGAGGTTCTGGTATCCAAGCTCCAAGATCTCCTGCGGCGTCTGGCCCGCTGGCTCGACTTCTTCCTCATGCTTGCCTGCTCGCCGCGAAACCCCTTGGAACTCCAAGAACTCAGGGAATTGCCTCAGAAACTTGTTGTCGAGCGAGGTCGGCTCTCCAGCCAGTACTTCCAGACCACGCTTGGTGGTCCGGAACGTTCCCCGAGCGGCGCTCTCGAGGAGCCCAGCTTTCTTCAGATAGGTTCTGGCCCACCCAACCCTGTTGTCAAACTTGGCCTGTGCACCGCTGGGCAGCCTTTCTTTTCTGTCCTCGTCGGTCAGGCCAAACAACGCCGCCAGTTTCTCGATCGCTTCGCCGAGAGTATGATCCATGCCATCGCTGGCAAGCTTCAGCAGCGGGAGCATGAGCCGCTCGTAGTCTGGGACGGCCACATCTACACCTCCTAGCCCGCGTTCGCAGCAAGAGTAGCAGAAGCACGGTTGTTCGTCACGGGAGCTTCTATGCGCGAGGGGCTGCGCCTTCGCCCTGACCGCCTTCAGGGGAGGCGAGATTGACGTTTGGGCGGTCTGCACGCGCGCTTACCACGGCAACGGAACATACCTCGCCCGCTCCGGCCCGATCGTGATCGTGCCCTCCTCGGGGCAGTCACGCTCGCAGTTGTAGCAGGTCATGCAGTCCAGGGGATAGCGGATAGCCGCCTTGCGGCGGTCGGGGGTCATCCGGATCACGTCCATCGGGCACGAGGCGACGCAGATGGCGCAGCCGGTGCAGGTGCCTTCGTCTATCGTCTTGATGCCCATCGCGGCGTTACCTCCTAGAATTGCGTGTGCACCAGGGGCTCGGTCCAAAACCTCATCTCACCCCCGTCGTCTTTGAAGCAGACTATCTTCAGCCACTCGTCGTCGGGTTGGGGATAGTCCTCGCGATAGTGTGTGCCCCGGCTCTCGGTGCGCAGGAGCGATGCCCGCAGGATCATCTCGCCAACCAGGCACATGTTGGCCGCCTCGTGCGCCTTCACCAGGTCGTGGGAGTCCTCGGCCCGCACGGTTTCCTCGCACTCGCGCCGCTCCTGTACCATCGCCGCCAGCGCGCGCTTCAAACGGTCTTCGTGCTTGAGGATCACCACGTCGTAAGGGATCAGCGTCTGCTGCACAGCCAGAATCACGTCGTCGGGCGACTTGCCGGTGCCCCGGCGCAGCGGCGCGAGGATCGCGCGGTGAACGTCGGCGGCCTGCTCGTCGTCCACGCGCGGACGGTCGGCCCCGCGCGCCCACCGCGCCGCGTTGATGCCCGCGTGGTGGCCGGAGATGCAGCACCAGGCCAGGTTGATGCCGTGGTACCCGGCCTCGGCGCCGTACCAGGGAATCGCGCCCGTGTCCCCGCCGGTGAACAAGCCGGGAATCGTCGTCGAGAAATCCTTGCCGATGCGCAGGCCACCGCGACAGCCCATGTTGCCCTGGAAGGTGGGAATCCACTCCACCCGGTCCCGCCGCAGGTCGACCCCGGCGCGGTCCAGCGTCTTGAAGGTGTGCGTGACGATCTTGCGCGACAGCTCGTAGTCCGCCGCGTTGATGGCCGTCATGTCGAAGTAGATCGGGCCGCGCCCGGCCTTCACCTCCATCGCCATCGCTCTGGCCAGCGCCCCGAAGGGCGCTTTGTCCTTCAGTTCCGGGCTGTAATCGCCCATAAAGGCATAGCCTTCACGGTTGACGAACCTGGCCCCCATCGCCACGAAGCGGGCCAGGCCGGCGATGTCGTACTCGCGGGGCCCGGAGTTGTGGCCGACGGCGAACTCCATCGACTCCAGCTCCGCCCCGCAGCGGTAGGCCGCCGCGGTACCGTCGCCCGTGCACATGCGATGGCCGATGTACGTGCTCTTGAAGGCGCAGGGGCCCGCAACGCACACGACCGCACCCGCCTTGAGCAGGTAGGTCTCGCCCGTTTCGACGTTGAAGCCGGCCGCGCCCGCTACGCGTCCGTCGCCCACCAGCAAATGAGTCACCATCACCTTATTGAGGAACTCGAGACCTCTCTGCTTCGCCGCGCGCTTCGCGGCGTCCAGCAGCGCCGGGCCCGTGACCACGGCGGAGGGCGCCGCGCCGCCGCGCCCGCCCTTGCGCGCAAAACGACCGGCGCTATCCTTCTCGAAAGGCACACCCCAGGCGTCCAGCTCCATTACCCGGTCGAGCGTTTCCGCGAGCGTGAACTTGATCCAGCCGCGATCCACCAGCCCCTGGCCCAGAGACTCGTACTGGCGGACGTAGGCGTCGAACTCGTCCTCTGGCAACACCAGTGTGACGTCGCCACCGGCGAAGGCTACGCACCCGCTCTTCCCCGAGGTCGCTTTGTCGACCACAAGCGTCCGGGCACCGGCCTCTTTGGCGCGAATGCCCGCGTACAGGCCCGTCAGCGCGCCGCCGACGACGAGCACGTCGACCTCAATGGAGTTGTCGAAAAGTCTCTGCACGATTCCCTCCTGATCAGCACTAGCGAGCCTCGATCAGATCCTTGATCCTTTCGTAGGTCGCGTTGTTCACAAGTTTGGTTTCTTTGAGGTCCTCGATGGATCTGAAAGGGCCTTTCTCCTGGCGGTACGCGATGATTCTACGCGCGGTGACCTGCCCGATACCGGGCAGCGTATCGAGCTCGGAGATGCCGGCGGAATTGATGTTGATCTTCGCCAACTGAGAAGGGAGGCCTACAAGGCCGGGCAGGTCAGCGCTTGTCCCTTGCTTCGGAACGTGGATCTGCATCTGGTCGCGGACGCGGACCGCCAGGTTGACCCTGTTGAGATCGGCGTCCTCGGTCGGGCCGCCTGCGGCGGTGACAGCGTCGTCGATGCGGTCGTCGTCGGCGAGGGTGTATACTCCCGGCCGAGCCACCTCGCCGCTGACGTACACCTTGATCCAGCGAGATTTCGCGTCGGGCACGCTAGTAGGGGATACCACTTCCAGGGGCCGGCTCGGGCGCTGTGATGTCACAAACACCAGGACGCCCGCCACCAGGAGAAAACCAAGTACCGCTATGGCCGCGTACGCAATGCGCTGCCCGGGCCGATCCTCCATAGCTCGACTCCCCTCGCCCATCGTGGGCTCGATCGATCAAGAACGCCTTAAGCCGGTACGTGCTTGGAAATAGCCTTGCGCAACTGGTCCTTGGGCATGTATCCCACCAGTCGCTCTGCCGGCTTGCCCTCCTTGAAAAGAATCAACGTTGGAATGCTCATTACGCCAAACTGGCCAGCGGTATTTGGGTTTCTGTCCACATCTAACTTAGTGACCTTGAGCTTGTCGGCGTACTCGGCGGCCAGCTCGTCGACGATGGGCGCAATCGCCTTGCAAGGGCCGCACCAGGCCGCCCAAAAATCAACCAGCACCGGCGTGGACGACTCCACCACCTCGGCCTGGAAATCAGCGTCAGACACCTCAATGGCGTTGCTCATTGTGCTACTCTGCCTCCCTCCGAAAGACTAAAAAGACGACGCTTCTCGCATCAGGACAATCTCAAGAACAGCGACAGCGCGCGCTCGAGCGACTGATTCTCGTCCGCCTCACCCGGTTGAATCCGAGCGCAATCGCGCACGTATTTGGCGATGATAGAGATGCCAACCTGGTCGAGGGCAGCTCGTGCGGCCATGAGCTGAGTGATGATCTCGTCGCAAGGCCGGTCCTCTTCCAGCATCTTTTGAATGCCGCGCACCTGGCCCTCGACGCGCCGCAATCTGTCGCCCATATCCTTCTTGTTGGTGACCACCGTTTCTCCCTACCAATCCATGCTGCCCAATCGCCATTATAACATAGGAAACCGGCAGAAACCAAACGTGGGGTTCCGCTATCTCCCCCCCAGTCCCCTCAGCGCCTCCCTCGCTCTTTCCGACAGCTTCGTGCCACGATCCAGGTCGACGGCGCGACGGTACTCCACGGCAGCCTCTGCCAGACCGCCGAGCTGTTCGAGCACGACGCCCAGGCGATAGTGCGGCTCGGGCAGGTCAGGAGCGAGCTGCACGGCTTTCCGCAAAGCGTCCCGCGCGTCCTCCGGCCGCCGGTTGACATAAAGTGCCCAGCCAAGCTCGCTTGCCACCTCGGCATTTTCAGGCCACTTTTCCGCCGCTGCCCTGGCCACGGCTAGGCCTTGTTCTACCATATAGAAGCGGTCCAGGTAGAACTTGGCCACGAGGAGCTGGACGTCGGCACTGTCAGTAGCCAGCCCTCCGGCGCGCTCGAACAGCACCTCGGCCCGTGCGTAGTCCCCTCTGGCGGCCAACACTCCTGCCAGCTCGATCCAAAGGTAGGTGTTGTCGGGATCGAGGCGCGCCGCGCGCTCCAGCTCGACCAGCGCCGCCTCCAGACGGTCCATCCGGGCGAGGACAAAGCCCAGGAAGTACTGCGCCACCGGGGCGCGCGGCTCCAGCGCCACAGCCCTGGCGAGAACATCCACTGCCTTTCCCCCTGCGCCGCCTAGCCAATATGCGTAGCCCAGGTAGGCCAGCGCATCCACGTAGCTCGGATCGAGGCCGACAGCCTTTTCGAGCTGCTGTCGCGCCAGCGATGTCTCCTGTACCCTCAGCAACGCCTGTCCCGCCAGAGCGGCCGCGTACGCCGGCCGGTCTTGATGGAGTGATACTGCGCGAGCGGTGGGGAGAAGCAGAGCCGCCTGCTCCGCGACCTCTGCATCCGCCTGATCTGAAGCGGCTTCCTGCAGGTGGGCGACGGCGACATCAGGACGTTCGCTAAGGACAATCTGCGCCAGGCGATAGTGCGTCCTCTGGCGCCACAGCCGATGGTGGGAGCTATCGCCAGCTTGCGCCAATAACACTTGGAACTGTTCGCCCGCCTGTGCCACGTTATTGGAGCGCATCAAGGCTAAGCCGAGATGGTAACGCGCCTCAGCCAGGCCTGGCTGCCCCGCCAGTGCCCGTTGCAGAACGAAAATGCTTTCGCCGTACCTACCTGCTTCTACCAGCGCGCTGCCAAGACCGGCCAGCGCCTGTATGCTGCCAGGATCCAGAGCCAGTGCCTTGTCGTACTCGGCCTGAGCCTCGTCGTAGCGAGCTTTGGCGAGGTGAACCTGCCCCAGCCTTAAATGGGGGAGCGCAGACCTTGGGGCCACGGTGGCGAGCGACGCATACCCGTCCAAGGCGAGGGCAAACTCCTTCCGAGCGAATTTCCCGTCGGCCTCTCTTAGGAGTCGCAGCGGCGGCTCCAGCACCGGTGCTGTTACCAGCAAAACGCAAAGCGGTAGCAGAATGGGGGCAAACTGAAATGCCCGCCCGAGCCGATGAACTACCTCTCGAAGGGTCACTACGCAACTCCTGCGGCCCACTGCCAGGACTGCGGCTATCTTAGAACCTCGCCGCAACCGTGTCAACGGCGCGGCGGCTTCGTCCGATACGTCTGCTTCGGTCCGATACGTCCGCTCTCTCGTCTCGTCTGCCGTCCTTGTCAGCCTGTGGCGTATCAGGTACAATAACTCGGCGGCGAACCGACGACGCGTTCTGGCACTTGGAGGCACTGTCCTGTGATACGAGGTGACAAGGTACTCTTGCGCGCCCTGGAAAGAAGCGATGTGGAGCGTTGCCACAGATGGTTCAACGACCCCGCCGTGGTAGAGTATCTTCCGGCCACTTACCCGGTTTCTATGGCGCAGGAGCAGGCGATCATCGAGCGCCAGACGGCCTCGTCTGACGACCTTTACCTGGCCATCGAGGCCGAAAACGGCCAGCACATTGGCAGCACGGGACTGCACAGGATCAACCGAAGATGCCTCAACGCAGAGCTCAGGATCGCCATCGGTGAGAAAGAGTACTGGGGCAAGGGCTACGGCACCGATGCTGTAAAGGCCCTCAGCGCCTTTGGCTTCGATCAGATGAACCTGCACAAAGTATACCTCTACGTGTTCGACTTCAACTTGAGGGGTATCGCCTGCTACCGGCGGTGCGGTTTTCGGCAGGAAGGTGCGTGGCGCGAGCATCATTACTATGGCGGCAAGTACTGCGACGTACTGACGATGGGCTTGCTCCGCGCAGAATTCGAACAGCTACGTCAGACGGGGCAAGGGTGAGTCACAGGGGGATTGGGATGAGTGAATGGGAGCGTGACGACCAGCCAGAGGAGCAGCTTGTGGAGCGCCTGGGAAAAGGCGACGGGAAGGTATTCCTCGAATCGATCAAGCAACTGAAGGACATCGCCGAAGCCCTCGACGATCGTGAGCGGGACAAGATAGCACAGACTTTGACCACGCGCCTTTGGCGGGAGCGGCATCCCCTGGTGTTGCGTGGCGCCATCAGTGCCCTTGGGCTCCTGGCCGCTGGGGTCACAGCGCGTGTTTCTCTCGAGGCCATCGCCAGGTCTCCGGAGCGGTTCCCGAACTGGCTCTGGATACCAGCGGTGGAAACCCTGCTGCACATGGGCTGGGGATCCAATTTCACCAGGCATTTCTTGGCGAGTATGCTCAACCGCGAGATAGATGTGCGCAAGCGGGTGAGCATAATCGAATCCATCAACGCCCTGTCAACCATGGGCCGGCAGCTCGTGCGGGACGAGCACATGGTCAGGGAAGCGGTGTCTGCGGCGGAGCCTGACGTAACGAACGCCCTCACAAGACTCCTGGCCTGGGCGCAGCGGTAGGGGCGCGATTGATCGCGCCCCTGGGGAAAACAAAGCCCCACGTTTTGAAAACGTGGGGCTCTGCTTTTTCTTGAATTATCAGGACATCACCCCGCTGGTCATTCAGACCCGTCTCCTGGGGCTCGAGGCACATATCCAGTGCCGGCCACCTCTTAAGTGGGGCTAGCCTGAGGTCATTGGGCCCTGCTCCCAGGAGCAGGGCATTAGATATCTACTTGCCAAACTCCGTAGAGCAAGTGCGGTTTCTTCAACATCGGGCACATAGACCTGCTACCTCCTTGCTACGAAGAAGTGTAGGCCTATCGGTCCGTTGACCGACGCCATGACGCAAGTATAGCATCAGAACTGCTTCTTGTCAATAGAGTGTAGTCCAAATGCTCGGCGGCTAGAGCGCTAAACTGACTTCCGGCGCCACCACGTGAGATATTCAGGGCCCTCCAGAATAAACTCCGACACGCCGAAGTACAACCCGGTATTGGTGATGTAATCGTACTCCGCCTCTAGCAGCCTGATGTGGTCCTCTTCCCACTCGGCCAGTTTGGCAAACAGGGCCTTGCCACTGGCATCCGTGGTCTTTTCGGCTGCCTCCCTGTACAGCGCCACGGCCCTCTTCTCACCGTCGATCCCTCTTCGCAGTGCATCGAGTTCACGCGTGTCGACTTTGACCCCTGCTTTGGCTGTCGCGGGTCTGGGGAAGATGGCGTTCGCCACGCCTTTGCCCTTTTCCTCCGCCTCTTTCTGAGCCTCCGGATCGAAGCTGCCGGTTGCCAACAACGATTGACGCACGGTCATCAACCAGTACAGGTGGGCCAACTCGTCGTTGGCCAGTTTCGTGAACATCTCCTTACCGTGTGGATCAGAAGTCATAGCTGCAGCGGCGGTGTAGAAGCTATGTCCGCTCTTCTCGTTTTCTATGCCAATATTGACCGCGTCCAAGGCATTGAAATCGTCCCCCGCCATCCCATCAACCTCCCCCAAGTAAGGGCTATAATTGTGCAAGTACTTATTGAGTATATTATACGATCTCCGCGTCCAAAAGTACATACGTGGGGCCGAGCTAGAAGGTTCTAAACCCGGCCGCTTCTGCAAAAGCTGATCTATCGTGGCCATAGGCAGGCAGGATCACCTCATCCAGCTCCTTGGGCGCATTAGATAGCAGCTCGCACCCACTTTCGGTGATCACCACCGTATCCTCGACTTCAACGCAGCCGACTTCGGGCACTACGACCTTCGGCTCTACGGCGATGACCATGCCCGGGCGCAGAACCTCACGCACGGACGCCGAAACGAAGGGATACTCATTGATGTAAAGGCCAACCCCATGTCCGATCACGCTGCTGTTGTGGGGACGCGGCCCCATAAAATAGTCGCCGTAGCCTCTTGCCTCGACATAACTGACCACCTTCTTGACCAGATCGCCGACGACGACGCCCGGCCTGGCGCCATCGATGAAAACCCTCTCCGCGTAGAGCGCCGTCATGTACATGTCTCTGAGTCGGCGGGAGGGTTCACCCACGAAATAGGTGCGGCCCGAATCGGCGTGATAGCCCTCGACCACCGCCATGATGTCGATGCTGAACTGTTCGCCAGGCTGAATGATCTTCGTGGACGGACCGTGAGGTGTGGCTGGGCTCAGCCCGGCTCCGCCGACGACGGGATAGTCGGTCGGCGTCGCGCCGTCGGCGCCAGAGATCAGCCGCGTGGTCGCACGCCAGGCCATAGGCCGGCCCCCGGTGCCGAAGAAGAACGGCATCGCCTCGCTACCCAGCTTCTTCAAGCGATAATCCAGCTCGGCCACCACGTCGACCTCGCGCGCGCCCTCGACAAGTATCTGCGGCATGTCGGCGTGGACCTCGTCCACGATGCTCTGAGCCCGTCGCAGCTTCGCGATCTCCTCGGGCTGTTTGATCTTGCGGCAGTGCAGCCACACCCCATCGGAATCCACGAAGTGGCAGGAGGGGAGGATTGTCTCGGTTTCCTTCAGCGCCGCGGCCGTCGTGAGTCCGAATTCGATGCCGATGCGGCGATTTCTGAGGTCCATCTCGCGGGCCAGATCCACCAGATCCTCGCGCACATCTCCTAGCGGGCGAATATCCGGCAACCAGGACTCGGCCCTGGCTCGCTCGATGTTTCTCTTCACCAGAATAACGGGATCCGCAACCTTGGTCACGACGAGAATCTGGTACTGTGCGGTGCCCGTCAGATAGTACTGGTTGATCGGATGCATCGATAGCAGAGCGTCGAGGCCGACCCTCTCCATATCCTCTCTGAGTCTGGCAAGCCGCTCTTTGTATATCGCTACCACGTCCCCTGCCCTCCGTTTCCTCGAGTGACCCGTTACGCCCGCCAAATGAAAAAGCTCCGTTCCCCAAAGGGACGGAGCGTTATACGCACCCGTGGTGCCACCCTAATTAGGCTGCTTCTCCATAGGATACCAGACTGAGAAGCAGTACCTCACTTATCTCGAGTACGGGACCACCTCATCCTTCCAACATCGACACGGACTACGGGCAAGGATCTGCGGCCGATACTCTTCACCCGGATAACGGTGGTAACTCCGGCCAAGCCTACTCGCAACAGTACGGGCTTTCGGTTGGCAACTCCCAGGTCCATTTGGACATCTGCGCCGGTATCGGCTCACACCAAACCCGACTCTCTGAACCTCGCTGGATGCCTACTAGTCCTGTTCACAGTCGATACGCTATTAACTTGCAGGCATTCTACCACAACGACGGTTGAAAAGTCAATAGTTTTACTCTGAGATCCGTTTTACTGAACTTGACGGCGAAAAGATATCCGGGGTAAGATACCGCTGAGGCGTTATTTACTGCGGAGGACGGATCCTTCACTCGTTGACAGTAGCGAGCGAGGGAAGGACGCAAAGGAGTCTGAACCGCAGATCCAGCAGATTAGTGGATTTCCCAGATACGGAATCTCCGCGATGTGGTAGTCTGCGTAATCCGGTAATCTGCGTCAATCAGTGGTTCAGACCCTCTGCGCTCTTTGCGGCCGAACCGGACCCCGCGAGGGTCTCCGCGCTCCTGCACCTGTTGTTGAGGAGAGATATGGCGAGAAGAAATCCGCTGGAATTGTACAGTATAAACGCCGAGCTGTGCACCGGCTGCTTGATCTGCCAGTTGCGCTGCTCGCTGGCGTTTCGCCGCGAGTTCAATCCGAGCAAGGCGCGCATCCTGATCGAGCCGGTCGATGGCGTTGCGGGCAATGGCAACATCGTCACGTTTACGCCGGAATGTACGGCCTGCGGCATTTGCGTCCTGCACTGCGGCTACGGGGCGCTCAAGACGAAGGATGGCGCGTGAAGCCAATGATAACAGGCAAAGGGTACGCGGGAAGAGTCCTGCGCGTTGACCTTTCGACAGGCAGGGTTACCAGCGAGCCACTGGATATCGGGCTTGCTCGCAGCGTCATCGGTGGCTGGGGCTACAACGCAAAGCTGGCGCTCGACGAGACACGGCCGCACGCTGACGCCTACGCCTCCGATAGCCTCATCGTCATCGGCGCGGGCGTCCTTGGCGGCACGCTGGCACCCTGCGCTGACAAGTCGTTCGCCACCTACAAATGCCCGGCCACGGGCGTTATCGGTGCGGCGGTGGGCAGCACCCGACTGAGCTCGATGCTCAAGTGGGCTGGCTACGACCACCTCGTCATCACGGGCAGGGCCGACAACCCCGTCTTCCTGAAAATCGCGGACGACGACGTCGAGCTTTGTGATGCCGACTTCATCTGGGGCAAGGACATCTACCAGGCCACGGACGAGCTGAGCCGAAGGCTCGGCGGAAAGTTCGTCATCGCCTGCACCGGGCCGGCGGGGGAGAACGGGGTCAACATTAGCCTCGTGCTCATCGACAAGTGCGCCACCTTGGGCCGCACCCTCGGCGGCGTGTTTGGGGCCAAGAACCTCAAGGCCATCGCCGTCTACGGCTCGAGAGGGCTGCGCGTTGCCGACCGCAAGGGCTTTATGAGCATCGTGGACAAGCTCACGGAGAACCATCGGCAGGACCCGCTGCGCGACAACTGGACCAGGCTCGGCCTGCACTTCATTCTGCCGGTCTGGGCCAAAGCCGGCCACTTCATCCGCAACAACGGCGCCGAGGTCTATCCGGAAAACGAAGTAATGGAGCGATTTGGCGCACACCTCTATGAGCAGATGAAGCGTCGAACGCTAGCCTGCACTTCGTGCATGGCGGGCGACAAGGCGGTCGTCGAGCTGAGAGAGGGCGAGCACGCCGGGCAATGCACCAGCGTATCTCTGGGCCTCATTTCCGTGCTGGCGTTCGGCATGAAGTGCGGGGCTGAAGGTCTCGACCAGGCAATGGCCAACCTGGATATGGCCAATCGCTACGGCATCGACGCGATGGGTTTCAGCGCCCTGGTCGATTGGGCGATGGAGCTCTACAACCGGGGCATCATCACGGCGTCGGACACGGGTGGGCTTCCCCTTATCCCCGGCTATCAGACGACAAAGGTGCTGCTCGAGCAGGTGATGCGGCGCGAGGGCTTAGGTGAGATACTGGCCGGAGGGTGGCTGGAGGCCATCAGGCGCATCGGCAGGGGCTCGGAGAAATATGCCATACACATAAAGGGCGGCGACCCGGACTTCGATCCGAGAATCACCCTGGGCGTCGAGACGCTCGGGCAGGCCACGAACCCCAGAGGAGCACACGACATGCCGGCGGGAGGGCTTACCGTCGCGTTGGGGCGGGGGCCGGAGTTCTTCGCCAAGATGGCCCGGCGGATGGGCTTCACCGGGGAAGCCATCCAGCGCGTTGCGCTCGAGCCAGGCGGTGAAAACCTGGGCCGCTACCTGGCGCACTACGAAAACTGGTGCACGGTGCTGAACTGCCTGGGCCTCTGCTTTCGTTTGCAAAGCTCGCGCCTCTACGACGCCAGCACCTGCGCACAGCTTTACACGGCCGCCACGGGCCTGGAGACGACGCCCGAAGAGCTGGTCGAGTCCGCGGACCGCGCCTTCAACATTTACAAATTCGCCAACGTGCGAGAGGGTTTCGACAGGCGGCAGGATCGCTTTCCCGAGAAATGGCTGACGCAGCCCATCAAGTTCGGCGACAAGGAGTTGCGGCTCTCAGACTATTTCAAGACAAAGGCTGTGACACCCCAGGACGTCGAGAAGCTACTGGACTCGTATTACGAAGAACGGGGGTGGGACATCGCTCGAGGCGTCCCGACTAGAGCGAAGCTCGACAAGTTGGGGCTCAGATAGCCTTGAGCCCAGCCCGGCCCTGGGTCAATACCGATCTATCCAACGGCGGCCGGGGACGCAAATAACGTAGGGGCGAACGGCGTTCGCCCACGCGGGCTCTCGATCCGACCCAGACGCCCGTCCAGCGTGCAAAACGTCGGCCCGATGCCCCTCGTCAATGTTCGCGCCGATTTCTTGCATCTTCGTACCAACGACGCGGGCGAACGCCGTTCGCCCCTACATTACGATGATCGAGCGCCTTCAGGCGTCAGCATTGCTTAGGCTGATACCTATGAGGACGATGCGTCCTGTCCCCTCTCCCTTCTGGGGAGATGGGACAGGGTGAGGGTCGTCCCTTAGTTAGCCATAATGCAACATAACATAGGACCAATTCACATGGCCCCCGTCATCGACTTCCACGTACACGCGAGCGTATACGAGGTGTGGTACCCCCACGTCGTCGACTGGATGCAGCCCGGCCTCCCTGAGCCGGCGCAGTCCTTCATCGACGGCACCCTCAATCGCGCGGGCGCGCGCAGATTCTTCCGCGACGCCGGAGTCGACTATGTCGTCGCCCTGGCAGAGATGAGCCCCATCACCGCCGGCGTGATGTCCAACGACAGGACGGCGGAGCTCTGCCGGGACATCGACTTCTTCATCCCCTTCGCCAACATCAATCCGTATCTCGAAAACAACCCCGCCCAGGAATTAGAACGCTGTGTGCGCGGGCTAGGCTTCAAGGGCGTCAAGATCCTCCCCCCTTATCACCTGTTTTACCCTCACGACAGCAACTTGTACGCTCTCTACGCCAAGGCCGACCAGCTACAAATACCTGTCATGTTTCACACGGGCTCATCGGTCTTCGCCGGCACGCGGCTAAAGCATGGCGATCCGCTCTTCATCGACGAGATCGCCGTCGACTTCCCGGACCTCACGCTGATCATGTCCCACAGTGGCCGGGGCTTCTGGTACGACGCCGCCTTCCATCTGGCGAGCCTGCACGAGAATGTCTACATGGAGATCGCCGGCCTCCCGCCCCAGAAGCTCCTGAGCTACTTCCCCGACCTGGAGTGCATCGCAGACAAAGTCATCTTCGGCTCCGACTGGCCCTCCGTCCCCCAGGTCAAACGAAACATCGAGGCCATCAGAAACCTGCCCCTTAGCGAGCGGGCCAAAGAGAAGATCCTCGGGGGAAATGCGGCCAGTATCCTGGGGCTCAGCTAGCGCGAGGGCGCCAGCGAAGGCTCCCGTACCTTACGCTCTTCTTTGATCAGATAGGAGCACACGGCGGCGAAGAAACCCAGCATCGAGGCCGTGAAAAACGCCCAGAAATAGCTCCCCGTCGCGTCGTAGAAGGCGCCGGCCATATAGCTGCCCATAGCTGCCCCAACCTGATGGGCAAAGAGAATGAGGCCGTAGGTTATGCCGATGGACCGCCGCCCGTAGATGTCCCCGATCAGGCCCGATGTCAGCGGTATCGTGGCCGCCCTGGACATGCCAAAAAGTAGGGCAAAAAGATAGAGGCTTGGAACGTCACTCACCACGCTAATCAATAGTAAGAGCGCCAGGCCACGCAAACCATATATCCCAGCCAGGGGGTTCTTCCTTCCCGTGAAGTCTGACAGCGTGCCAACGGCCAGGGCGGAGACCGTGGCGGCGAGGCCGATGATGCCGATGGCGTTGGCGGCCACCATCTCCGACATTCCCCTGTCTGTCACCGAGGCCGGCAGGTGGGTCAGAACCAGGCTCGCGGTGAAGCCACAGACGTAGAAGCCGCCGCAAAGCAGCCAGAAGGTCCTGGTTCTGACGAGTCGCCTGATTGGCACCGGCGGGGCGTTGTCGGCATTCCCGGCTGGCGTCCTCGCGCCCGCCCGCGTCGCTACACCGTGGGCGGAGGAATATGCCGTGATCGACTTCCCCCGCGCGGCGCTCGACCCGGCGCTTGAGTCAAGCCGCTCGCCGTCGGGCAGCCAGCCCATCTTCTCAGGGTCGGATTTCATTACCCAGATGGCCAGGGGAAGCACGACGATCCCAAGAAATCCCCCAAGTATCACGGCGGCGTTGCGCCAGCCGAATAGCATAATAACGTAGGCGGCTACGGGAATGATGAAGAGCTGTCCAGCGGCGAAGCCGGCCCCGGCGACGCTCAGCGCCATGCCTCGGCGCTTCACGAACCATCGTACCACCAACGCTGAGGTGCTGACCACAGTGAGACCTGCGACCCCGGAGGCGGCGACCACGCCGTAGGCAACGTAGATGACCCACAGATCGCTCGTCAGGCTGATGGCCGCGATCCCGGCGGACATCACGATGCCACACGTGATCATCACGGGCCGTGGGCCGCGCTCGTCTATGATCTTGCCTATGAGCGGCTGCAGGGAGCCGTAGACCATCGCGTTGATCGAGGCTGCCAGGGAAAGTGAGGCTCGGTCCCAGCCGAACTCGTTCAAAATTGGCTTGAAGAACACGCCGAAGCTGTACTGCATCCCCGTGGCCATAAAAAGGGTGGTGAACGTCGAGGCGAGTATGATCCACCCGTAGAAGAAACGGGGCTTTGGCCCGCCTGAGGCGGGCCGCTGAGCTATCATGTCGCCGCTCCTAACTCGCGTGTGGCCAAATGATCTGGCGCCAAACGTGCGGTCTTTCGGAGCAGGTTTGAAACCTGCCCCACGCGCATCAAGCTAACGCAATACCAGTTAGCTAGCTAGCAAGCAAGGCCGCGCGCATTGTCCCCTCTACCTTCCAGGGAGAGGGTTAGGGTGAGGGTCGTTCCCTCGTACGCAATCGAATTTCCGCTCGCAAAGCCGATTCACCCTCGCCCCGGCAGGCTGCAATTGCTATGTTGTCAGATACCTCTCCAGCGCGACCTTCACGTCCGCTAAGTTGTCGCCGCCAAACTTCTCCAGTAAAGCGTCCGCCAGCACCCATGCCATCATCGCCTCCCCGACAACCGCGGCCGCCGGCACGGCGCACACGTCGGACCGCTGGTACTTCGTCTGAGTCTCCTGCCGCGTGGCGATGTCCACGGAGCGCTGGGGGGCCACCGTGGTCGGAATCGGCTTCATGGCCGCCCGCACGATGATAGGCTCGCCATTGCTCACGCCGCCCTCGATACCCCCGGCGCGATTGGACACCCGGCAGATTCTACCGTCGCGATAGAAGAGCTCGTCGTGGGCCTGGGTACCCATCTTGGCTGCTATCGCGAACCCATCGCCGATCTCCACGCCCTTGATGGCGGGAATGCTCATCATCGCCTGAGCCAGACGCCCGTCGAGGCGCCGGTCCCAATGCGTGTAGCTGCCGAGGCCGGGCGGAACGCCAATGGCAGTGACCTCGAAGACGCCCCCAAGCGAGTCGCCAGCGTCCCGTGCCTCGTCGATGGCCTGCCGCATGGCTGCTTCGGCCTCCGAATCTGGGCAGCGCAAAGACGACGCCTCCAGGCGCTCCATAAGCTGCGGCAAGGGCATCGCCACCGGATTGGCCTTGACAGTGCCTATGGCGATCACCTGGCTGTAGACAGAGATACCAAGCTCGGTCATCAGAGCCCTGGCGACTGCACCAGCGGCTACCAGCATCGCGGTAGCCCGGGCGCTGGCGCGCTCGGCCACAACACGGAACTCCTCGTGGCCGTGCTTGAGCTTGCCCGCGAGATCGGCGTGTCCCGGCCGCGGTATGGTCTGCGGGGGCACCTCTTTGCCCTTCCAGTTGGCCCAGTCCTTGTTCTCGACTCGCAACGCAATGGGGGCACCACTGGTGCGGCCCGCCAGCACGCCGCCCAGGATCTCCGCCTCGTCGCGCTCGATCTTCATCCGGCCCCCTCTCCCGTAGCCCTCCTGCCGGCGCCGGAGGTCGCGAGTGATGATTCCCTCGTCGAGAGCAACTCCGGCGGGCATCCCTTCGACGATGGCCGCCAACGCCGGGCCGTGCGACTCGCCAGCGGTCAGGAAACGTAGTGATGACATAACGACCCTTCTCCAAGAACGACACTGGTTAATGTTCGCCGGGCGACGGCCGGTCGCCCCTAGATTAGATTAGTCCACGGCCCGCATCAGGTTCATCAACTTCGAAAGGTCCCTCTGCTCATCCAAGCCAGTTATCATGTCGATGGACCTCTCCACATCTCCTCGCGCGAGCACGAGGCCGGCGCAGTCCCGATACTTGTCCACCACCTCGTCCATCGTGAGCGGGCACTCGGGCATTCCCTTCGGAACGTCGACGCGGCGAGCGAGCGTCCTGCCATCGTTCAGGCGTAGCGTGACATGGCTGAAATTGGAAGTGCGCCCCGCCTCGCTCGACTCGCGGTCGATGACGACCTTCACCTTCTTCATCAGCTCGCGAACATCGGGAGCCTGTACCCTAGCATCGGAGAACTGCCGAAGGCCGGCGGCTCTGTCCAGCAAGGCGACGGCCATACAGAACTCCATGCTGAACTTGCCTTCCAGTCCCGACCGCGGATCGGAATGAATCAGCATTTGCGCGAACAAGTCGGGGATGATGCACTCGATGGCTTGCACCTGCGCTGGGGCTATGTCGTGCTCCCAGGCCAACCCGATGGCTGCGTCCAGCGCCCAGTGGGTGCCGTGGCACGACGGGTACTGCTTGAAGCCAACTCCTGGTGAGAGCACATCGAAGGGGTCCCCTAGATGGCCAACTATCTTGGCCTCGTCGTATACCCCTCGGCAGAGGACGTTGAAGAAGCCGAACCTGCTCTCCAGGATGCTTCTGTCGGCGGTGAAGCCGCTTCTCGCCAGGGCCGCCGCCATCACCCCGTTGCGCGCCGCCATCCCCGCGTGCAAAGATTTGGTCATCGTGCCGAAATTCTGTCGCAACCCGCTGGCTTCAGAAGCGCCAATGCCCAGGGCAATAGCAGTACGATCCCGATCCAGGTCCAGGAGCTTCGCAGCGGCCGCCGCAGCTCCCAAAGACCCCAGCGTAATTGTCGCGTGCCAGCCCAGCTCGTAGTGCGCTGGATTTGTGCCCGCCCCCAGCTTGCCCGCAACCTCCAGGGCCAAGACGTAGGCCAGAAGAACATCCTTACCAGAGGCGCCCGTTTGCTCGGCTACGGCCAGTATAGCCGGGAGCATCGACGCACTGGGATGGCCTGTCAAGCTCCAGCTAACGTCGTCGAAATCCAGCACGTGGGCAGCCGTGCCATTGGCCAGCGCGGCGTCAGACGCCGACGTCGTGAATCCGGTGCCAAGCACTGAAGCCTGAGGATTGCCCCCAGACTCCCGCACGAAGTCGGCCACGATCCTGGATGGCTCTTCCCTCGAGCCCGCCAGCGTAACCCCCAGGCAATCCAAAATATGCTTCTTCGCCTCCCCGACGGCCACCGCCGGGAGAGAGGTGAACTTCGTTTCTGCTACGAACTTCGCCAGTTTCGACGTGATCCCAATCATTTCGGCAACAGCAACACCAGAGTAACCCGACATTCGTCGCCGTCGATCTTGATCGAGGACAGCTCGGTCCAGATGCCCTGAGATTTCTTGATGGCGTAGGAGAAGGTGTTCGCACAAAGGCACGTGTACGGCGCTATCCCCACGTCCACGAGCTTCTTCTCGATCCCCAGATGCCCACAGCCTTTCATCGCCAGCTCGACGAGTTGAACACGGCTGAAGAGCTCCGAGCCCTCCATTTCGGTGCTCTCTTGCAACTGGCATTTGAAATCCGCCAACACGTTCCTTCGCGTTAGGAAATCGCGCACGATTTGGGCGCTGGATTCCACTTCTTTGCCGGCGGTCAGCTCCTCCCGGAAGGGCTCGAAGGAGTCCCACCCCAGAGTGCACGCTCGAAACCGCGTCCCGCCGCCGCGCTCGTTCCAGAACTGTTTGAGGAGCTCGAAGACCAGGCCGTTCAGGTAATCGCTGGGCACCGCCCTGTCGTCCTGCGGCTCGATTCTGATGCCCGGGGGCACAGTCTCCTCCACCACGTTGCCGAAGCGCTCGTAGAAAACCAGCTCATCGAGCGGTTTGCGCGGACGGGGGCCCGGGATGCGATTCGGGTAGCCCACGGCCACGGTGAACATCACCTTGAAACCGGTAGGCACGCCCAGCAATTGCCTGACCAGTTCCTCGTCCCGCACATCTTCCACCGGGGCAACTACCCAGCACGTCCCCAGGCCCATAGCATTGGCCATCAGAACCGCGTTTTCAGTGGCAGCGGAAGCATCAAAGGGCAGGTCCCAGACGTCCATCTTGCCACAGACGACGATAATCACCGGCGCCTGGCCCAAGAACGCTGAAACCGCGCCGGAAGTCAGTTGCTTGAATATGCGCTCTTTTTCCGCCTCGTCTTTTAGCGTGGCAAACCGGGTGGCCGTCTTTTCCGCGATATACTCGGCCGTAAAACGACGGCCGCTTCCAGCCCGCGCCAGCTCGCCCAGTCGCTTCTTCGTCTCCGGATCCCTGACTACGACAAAACGCCAGCACTGGCTGTTTTCGCCGGAGGGTGCCCAGCGCGCCGCCTCCAACATCGTCGTAATGGCCTCATCAGCCACGGGCTCGGGGGAATACTTTCGCACGCTCTTGCGGGTCGTTATGATCTTGCGACCTGCTTCCTTGAGGTATGCTGCATCGTCGATATCCGGCATACGTCCTCCTTTCATCGCCCCTTCGCGTCGGCTCTCATTATACTGAGTGGCAAAGCCGATTACAAGGCTGGCGGCACTGTTGGCAGGTCCTATGCTTTCCGTCTGCAGCGCGTAGACAGTCTTGCCCGCCGCGCGCGGGCGCAGGCGCGCACCTCCTCCTGTGCCCACACCTGCCTCGCATTTGGTCGATGGCGAGCACACGTGTCGCGCGGACACGTCCACCCGTAGCCGCACCTCTTCAGGGTGCGCGCGCCCTTGCTGTACCACGCCAGCCTCAACAGTGCCTAGCCACAGCATAAGCCCACGATCACCTGGCCGTCTCCGCACTCGAACAGCCCCTGATAGCTGAAAGCTGATAGCTAACACAGGGCACAGATTTTGCGGTAATCAAGAACGATACCTGTGGATGGGGAGACTGCTAGGTCATTGAAGGCAGCGCACTTGCCGGCTGAGATCGTGCCAACCGAAATCCCGTGGCACGCCAGAAGCGTAGAGCAGACCTTGGAAGAACTGGGCTCGGGGCGTGATGGACTGAGCACTGTCGAGGCGCTGAGGCGCCTCGACGAGTTCGGCCCCAACGAGTTGCGCAAAGAGGGCGACAAGTCGCCACTTCTCATCTTCCTTCACCAGTTCAAGGAATTCCTTATGGTGCTGCTCCTGATAGCCACCGGCATTTCGGTGATCGTGGGCGAGTTTCTCGACGCGGCGGTGATCATGTTTATCGTGGTCGTCTCTGCGTTCCTCGGATTCGTCCAGGAGTTTCGTGCTTCCCGGGCGCTCGACGCTTTGAAAAGAATGTCGGCCCCTGTCGCGAGCGTGGTGAGAGACGGCGAGGAGCAGAAAGTGCCCGCGCGCGAGGTGGTGCCGGGAGACATCGTCCTGCTCGCCACGGGGGATCGGGCGCCAGCGGACGGAAGGCTCATCGAAGAATACAATCTGAAGGTCGATCAGTCGGCGTTCACGGGTGAGTCGGAGGCCGTCGAGAAAGACGTCAGAGAGATCCCTGCCGAAACACCTCTGGCCGACATGACGAACGTTGTGTTCGCTGGAACCACGGTAATTTACGGCCGGGGTGTGGCGGTGACCTTCGCGACGGGAATGCGCACGGAGTTTGGCAAGATCGCACACCTGGTGCAGGCGGCGGAGGATGAACATACACCACTCGAATCGCGTATGGGTGAGATCGGCCGGAAGCTTGGCCTTGGCAGCTTAGCCATTGTGGTCTTGGTCGTGGGCCTGGGACTCCTGCGCGGAGAGCACTTACTGGCGATGTTCCTCTGGGGTCTGAGTCTAGCCGTGGCCGCTGTACCAGAGGCGCTCCCCGCCGTCGTCACCGGCGCCTTGACCATCGGCGTTCAGCGCATGGCTCGGCGCCACGCCATCATCCGCAAGCTTCCCGCCGTGGAGACGCTGGGCTCCACGACCATCATCTGCTCGGACAAGACCGGTACCCTCACCAAGAACGAGATGACCGTACGGCGCATTTGGATGGGGGAACAGGTTATATCGGTCACCGGCGTGGGCTACGAGCCCATCGGAGAGTTTCGCCTGAACGACCAGAGCGCCGTAAAGGATGGGGGCCTAGCCCTGCTATCACGGATCGCCGTTCTATGTAACGACGCGCATTTGCTGCGCGACGAAAAGGGTAGGCATCACGTTGTTGGCGATCCCACAGAGGGTGCGCTCCTCGTTATGGCGGCCAAAGCAGGTCACGAGCCGGAGCCGGCGCGGATCGACTACCCCCGCACTGGGGAGATTCCCTTCAGCTCGGCCAGGAAAAGAATGACCACCGTCCACCGCACCCCCGCCGATTCTGTTCTGGTCTGCATGAAAGGCGCGCCCGAGGTCGTGCTCCAGCACTGCACGCACTACTGGCTTGGCGGCCAGGCTCTGTTCCTGAGCGACGAGGTCAGGCGCAGAATCCTGGCCGAGAACGAGGACATGGCGAGCCGAGCCCTGCGCGTTTTGGGGTTTGCGTACCGCGAGCTTCCTTCCCCGCACCTAGAACTGACGGAAGAAAACGTCGAGCGGAGGCTAACCTTTGTCGCCCTTGTCGGCAAGGTCGACCCTCCGCGCGAAGAAGCGAGGGCCGCCCTTCTACGTGCCGAAGACGCCGGCATCCGTTCGGTAATGATCACCGGCGACCACAAGCTCACGGCGGTCGCCGTGGCCAGGGAACTGGGCTTGCTCAAAGAAGACGACTTGACTCTCACCGGCACTGAGCTGGACGGGCTTCGCGACGAGGAGTTCATAAAACAGGTCGGCGACATCGCGGTTTACGCCAGGGTCTCACCCGAGCACAAGCTGCGCATCGTGCAGACGCTACAGCACACGGGTCACGTGGCAGCCATGACGGGCGACGGGATCAACGATGCACCGGCGCTGCGGTCCGCCGCTATCGGCGTCGCGATGGGGATAACCGGCACAGACGTCACCAAGGAAGCGGCGGACATGGTGCTGGCCGACGACAACTTCGCAACTATCGTGGCGGCGGTGGAAGAAGGCAGAGCGATATATGACAACGTCAAGAAGTACCTGGCCTATCTTCTGTCGAGCAACGTCGGCGAGATTCTCATCGTCCTCGTCGCCGGCCTGGTAGGTTTGCCCTTGCCACTCCTAACGACACAGATCCTTTGGGTCAACCTGGTCACAGATGGCCTGCCGGCGCTTGCTCTTGGTATCGACCCGCCGGACCCCGATATTATGCGCCGGCCACCACGCCCCGCTGGGGAGAGCGTGTTTACTCCCGGGGTGACGATGCTCATCGGCTTGGTAGCCCTGCTAATGGCCGCGGGTACGTTGCCCGTCTTTGTCTGGAAGTTACAGGCTACGGGGGACGTCGTCGAGGCGCGGACCATGGCGTTCACGCTGCTGGTTATGTTCGAGATGTTCAACGCCTTTAACTGTCGATCGGAGAAGCACTCGATCTTCGCAGTAGGCCCGTTTCGAAACCGCTGGCTGCTGCTGGCGGTCGTGTCCTCGATCCTTCTCCAAATGGCCGTGCTTTACATCCCGTTCCTGCAAGACATCTTCCGGGTCACCGCGCTCGGTCCGGACGACTGGCTGGTGCTTATCCTCGTTTCCAGCACCGCGCTGATCGGCGGTGAAATCGGCAAGCGTGTTCTGCGCAGCACCCTTGTCCCCTCTCCCACTGGGAAGAACGGTTAGACTGAGCCGCATCTCGCTCCGGGAGAGGCTTAGGGTTGGCTTAGGGTGAGTCCCCTCTCCCTCTGGGAGAGGGTTAGGGTGAGGGCCGTCCCCTCGCTACCCCGAAGCGAGAATCCGCTCATACACCTCGACGTACCCGTCGACCATCCGTGCCGCATCGAAATGGTCCGCTACGTGCTGTCGGCAGCGACTCGGATCGATGCTGTCCAGGCGGCGAACGGCCTCCACCATGCCATCGACGTCTGCCACCAGGTAGCCCGTCTCTCCATCTGCTATCAGCTCGGCCGCGGCCCCGCGGTTGAAGGAAATGACAGGCGTGCCACACGCCATAGCTTCTACCATCACGAGGCCAAAAGGCTCCTCCCACACGATGGGCATCAACACGACCGACGCTCGCGCGCAGAGCTCCCGTTTCCACTGGGCATTCGCTTCGCCCAGGAAGTGAATCAGCTTGCCGTCGATCAGGGGATCAACCTCTCTGATGAAGTAATCCCTGTCCACCCGATCTACCTTTCCGGCGATCAGCAGCTTCTTGCCCAGCCGCTTGGCGGCGTCAATTGCCAGATGCGTGCCTTTTTCGGGGGCTACACGGCCAAGGTAGAGCAGATAATCCTCCTTGTCTGCCCGATACGGAAAGGATGACACGTCGATCCCGTTGTACACCACGCCGACGAAGTTGCTGTTCCGGATAGTCGGCATCGACTTCCGCTCGGCCCAGCTAATGGTGTTGTAGTAGCCACGGTAGCTATCCCAAACGACCTTGGTATCCGGCGTAATGATGCAGTGCATCGTGCTCAGCATCGGCGTCGTGAACAAAGAACTCACTACCATCGGGAGTTCGCCGCTATGGTTGTGAATGATATCGAAGCTACCGGCCTCCTGCAATGCCTCTGCCACATGCACCCACTCGTACGGTCGTGAATCTTGGATAAACGAAGCAGTTCTCAGGCTGCTGGGCAACACCGATCGCAGCCTGGCCGATGTAACCGAGTCGCCGGAAGCGAACAGCGTCACTTCGTGGCCACGACGGACCAATCCCTCGGTCAGCAAGTGCACCACGCCTTCGGTGCCACCGTAGGCCGGCGGCGGCACCCTCTCCCATAGCGGGCTGAGCTGAGCTATCCTCATAGCCAACCACCTGGACCAAATGATCACCGGGACTACCACGATGGCTTACTTTGCTTCAAGATATGTGCCACCGGCGGACAGAGACTTCGACCTGGCATCCGGAAGAAGCCCTGGCCGCGACCTACTGCTGGCCCTCGTCCTCGCCCGGCACCTCCTCAGGGTCCTCTGTGGCAGGCGCTTCCTGTTCGTCGGTTTCGATAGCCGGCGTCTCGGAAGATTCGACCGTTGCAGGCTCCAGAGTTGTTGTCTCGTCCGGCTCGGCAGCCATTTCCTCGGCTGGCTCGGATGCCACATCCGAAAGCGCTGGAGCCTGCGAAGGTGCGCTTTCAGGCGTGGCGAAGGCCGGTGCCGGCGCCGGCTCCGGTGGAGTGGCAGTCAAGAAGGCATCGTCGACTAAGATGTTATTGTTCTTCACCGAAAAGTGGGGCCTGCCTCGCACGAATACCGTGACGGAATCGCCTCTGGCCATCGCCGAGATGCTCAACTGTAGCCACCTGTCCATCGTGGCATCGGGGTTCGTCCACTGCACGTTGCCGGAAAACGGATCGGTGCCGCCGTTGGGATCGATGCCCACCCACTTGTCGTACCTGGCTTCGGACACCGCCCACTGGTCATTCTGGCTGGACCAACTGAAGACCCAGACATTGAACGTGACCTTGGAGCCTCGCGGCACTTTCACCTGCTGCGCAATGCCGGCGTCGTGAATGGCCCAGGTGTTAAACCAGCGCTGGCTTTGTGCGCCGCTGTGCGCCTGGCCCGGTCTGTCTCTGATGATGCCGAACTCCGGCTCCCAGTTGACGCCGGGCGGATCGCTGGCCGCGTGCGGCCGAAACCACGGGTACCATCCGTCGGCCGTCCAAGATGACAGACTGGTTCTGCGCATACCTCCCTCGAAGTCGGGGTTCACCAGCAGGTTCGGCCCCGGCTCCGCCCGCACCACATGCGATGAAACGGCGATATCCAGGAATGATAACAAGGAGAACATAAACGTTGCGATAACGAGGACGGTGACAGTTCTGGTGCGCCTTGACAACTTACTCCTCCCACTCAATTAGTCAGAACGCATTATACACCGTCAGTCAATGGCTCGCCGAGAGGCCTAAGTGCTTGACATAACATGAGAAGCCAGTCCCATGGACCCTGGCGGGCCAATGCTAGCTGCTTACCGGTGCAGAATAGAAAAGCGTAGCGGCGAGGTTGCCTCGCCCTGGGCGGGGGTGGGCATCACTGCCAATTCGCACTAGAAACTAGTCAGACGTGTCCAGTTCCGTATGCCAGCAAGGATTGTCCACGGTGATGCCTTCGGCACGCCCGGCTGCAACCAGAGCGTCGTCCGCTGACACAAAAACGAGCGAGATACCCTGCGCCACGAACGAATCCAGCAAAGCCAGGCACGTAGCGAGTTGAACGGCATCATAAGCCTTCAGGGGATGCTTGTTGCACAGTTCGGCCGCCTCGAAAACAGCCTCTCTGCCGATAGGCATCAGCTCGTATCCAGTGGCCAAATCCCGCTCGTAACTTGGTCCACAGAGCCTGTCGCTGACGCGCACTGATCCGTCCCATCCTTCTCAGGATGCCCAGAGCAGCAGCCACCTCGACCACCGTG
The DNA here is from genome assembly GCA_016210495.1 of Chloroflexota bacterium. Next base: position 1,095 of record JACQUC010000278.1, on the reverse strand, counting down.
ATCTCCGAGAGCAGGACAACATCGGTCCCGTCGATTCGCGAGCGCACCCAGCTACTGCCCGGCTCGCTAACGTAGTACTTCACGACCGCGCTGGAGTCCAGGTACAAGGCCACCCTTACTCCTTATCCGCCAACTCAGCGTACGGGCCATTTCGGCTCTCGATGATAACTTCAGATAGAGGGGGTTCAAGCTTGAGCCCGCGCAGCTCGCGAAGTATTCGTTCTTGCTCTATCGGGGAGTGGCGAGCGTCGTAATCAGCCGCCCGTTCACGTACTTCTTGCGGAAGCTCCCGCAGCATGCCCGCAGATCGAAGGGCATCACGAACCCTCTCGCGCTCGCTCCGGGGAGATCCCTCCTGAGAGGGCAAAAGCCGGTCGAGGTCTTGTAGGCTAATTATGGCGGCTTGATCTTGCCCTCGGGTCTGTATTATTATCGTGGTCCCCGTGGCAGCCACATCTTGTACAATCCGGCCGAAGTGAGTCTTCACTTCGGTAGCAGCAACCCGTCTGACGCTTCTCTTCACTTGCAAAAAACGTCCCCAATTGATCAATCAATCGTTCAGTTCAATAATAAGGGAAGGTGCGAGGAGTGTCAATTGTGCCTTTGCGGTTGGCTGATTTTCTGTATTTTCGCAAGGGACCCTTCACAAACCCAGATACGCCTTCCGCACCGCCTCCATCTCACGCACCTTCCTCGCTGCCCCCTCGACCTCGATGCGGCCGTTGCTTAGCACATAGGCATCGTCGCTGACGGCTAGCGCCATCTGCACGTTCTGCTCGACCAGCAGCAGCGTGATCTGCTGCTGCTTGAGCCTGCGGATCACCTCAAACACGTTCATCGTCATCACGGGAGACAGGCCCAGGGACAGCTCGTCAAGCATCAATACCCTTGGCTTGCTCATCAAGCCCCGTGCGATGGCCGCCATCTGCTGCTCGCCGCCACTCAACACTCATCTATTTGCGCAACTGCCCGCTCGCCGATTTAGCCGCCGCGGGCCACACGATCTTCGTGACCAGCTTGCCGGCGGCATCCTTCTGCCACTGCATATACACCATCTCGTGCGCGACCTGCTTGCCGTGCGTCTTCGCTTCGGTG
>JACQUC010000276.1 GCA_016210495.1 Chloroflexota bacterium | reverse complement strand
GGTGATTAGAGAGGGCGCCATCGCCAAGGAGACGATCCTGCAAATTTGTCGGGAGGCAGGACTTTGCGCATAGCATTTGGCTGCGATCATCGTGCGCTAGACCTGAAGCGCGATTTGATCATCTATGGTGTGGAGCTCGGGCACACCTGTGACGATCTGGGCACGTACGACGAGGCGCCGGTTGATTATCCGGATGTCGCCTGCAAGGTGGCGCAGGCCGTCGTGGCAGGGAAGGAAGACCGGGGGGTACTGATTTGCGGTACCGGCATCGGCATGAGCATTGCAGCGAACAAGGTCAATGGTGCGCGGGCTGCGTTGTGCCATGATGTCTTCACCGCGGGCAGGGCGCGACAACACAACGATGCCAACGTGCTATGCCTGGGAGCGGAAGTAGTCGAGAAGCGAGCCGCGGAAGAGATACTCAGAGTTTTCATGACCACCGCTTTTGAAGGCGGGCGGCACGCCCGCCGGGTCGAGAAAATGACGAGCATCGAGCGAGGCTAGGCCCCCGCGAAACGTCGTTCCCGCCCCTGAGCGCCACGCCATTCGAGTCCTTCGAGAGCCTCAGGGGCCCCCTCAGGAACCGTCTCAGGGACCGCCCTTCGACAGGCTCAGGAATCATGGCGCCGATGGGCCCGTATGACGAGTTCGCTCAAGTTCTGTTCCCGTTTCGCGGGACGATCGAGGCAGGGCGCTTGCCGGTCCCGAGACGCAACGCCAAACCAACGGTTGTCATCAAGAATGCCGAGGCTCAACCGACAGCGGTTTGAAAGCTGGTGCCCAGGGCGACCGGCCGGTCGCCCCTACGCAGTAATGCGCCGGCCGTTATTTTCATCTTTCGTGGCGCCTGTGGCAACAGGCATGGGGGATTACCCCGAAAATCGCCCCTGGTCTTCGTCCTCTCTCCCCACCGTGAGAGAGAGAAAGAGAGAGGGGGCCATTTTCAAACAACGTGGCGCCTGTGGCAGCAGACATGGTGGATTCCAGCGAAATCCGGAATAGGACTCTTGGGCATGCATTTTCGGCGCTGTGACAGGATGAGCGGACGGAACGACATCAACGACGTCCTCCGCCAACCTACACCGCAACGAGATCCTGGCCGCTGGCACTGCGCTCCCAGACGTATTCGTACACACGCTCGGCAGTCTCCTCAGTTTCACCTTCTGTGAACGGCGGCCGGGGCAGCGATCGAAAAAGGCTGTCAAGGATGAACACTCTCACCTCTGCCTGTGTCGCAGCCTTCTGCGTCCAGCCCTTCATCGGCCGGAGCAGGTCCCCCAGGGATGATAACAGGGTCTTGCTTGCTTGTTTCACACGCTCACGCTGGACCTTTGTCAGCCTGTCCTTGAGGAGGATGTCGAAGAGGGCGAGTTCGTCCTCGCTCAAGCCTTCGCGGGCCGCTCGCCGCTGCTCGGCATCGAGGGACCTTGCGAGGTCAACCAGCTTGGCAAAGGTCTCCTCGATGGACACCCGGTCCTTCTCCCGGTTGTAGTCGGCGACGATCTCCGAGTACCGTTTGTAATAGTCCATGCGCTGAGGGTTAGAGCGCAGCATCAGCGCCAGCTTGTCCTCAACAACCTTTCGAATGTCTTCCAGCGCCGTGGCCTTGCGCTTCACCTTCTTCGCGAATTCGTCGCGAAGCTTCGCGAGGTCTATCTTGCTCAGGTCCAAAGTGGGGGATTCGCTGTCTTTGACCATCCGAGCCGGCATGGCCTGTATGGCCTCGTTGATGATGCGGTGCAATTCCTTGAGCAGATCGGTCACGTCGGAGGTGTCGCGCCTGTCCTGGAGCTTCTTGTAGATGGCCTCGATGTTATCGTGGCGCTCCGCGTAGGCGAGGGCGCCGGGCTCCATGAGCAGCGCCTTGAAGCGGACGAATACCTGTCGCGCCATGATCTCAAAGCGGCGCTTCGCCTCATCGGAAGTGTAGAGCGCGTCCACTGCGTCATGAAGGGCTTCGATGCGCTTGAACCCGGTCGCTCCCGTCAGGTGGCCTGGGGCGAAGCCCAGTTTCAGAAGGTGGTTCTCCGCCTCCTCGACAGCCTCGACCAGCGCCGCGACGAGGTCCTCGATCGGCGCGACGATGTTGCCGCCGCCGGCGTGCTCCCCATCGCCGAGGGCATACTGGGCCAGGGCTTCGCGCAGGCTCTTGAGCATGCCGTTGTAGTCCACGATTACGCCGCAGTCCTTGCCCGGGAATACGCGGTTGGGGCGGGCGATGGCCTGCAACCGGTTGTGCGCCTTCATCGGCTTGTCGATGTAGAGGGTGGCCAGGCACTCAACATCGAACCCGGTAAGCCACATGGCGCACACGATGGCGATACGGAACGGATGATCAGGGTCCTTGAAGGCGTCCTCTACCGGCACACGCTTGCCGTCGGGCGTCTGGAAACCGTTCTTCATCACCACGCGGTGCGGGATGATGTCGCAGCCCCACTTCTTGAAGTCGCGGACCTCGTTCTGGGCTTCGCTGATGACCATCTCGATGATGGTGCTCTCCATCCATCGCGCCTGCCCGCGCAGTGACTCCACCTCTCTGCCAAGACGCTCCTTCTCATCCGGGTCGCCCGACGTGATCTGCTCCGCTTCCTTGACCGGTATGAGCGCCCTTATCTTGGCGAGCCTGGCCTGCCAGCGCAGTTCGATGCGCTGCAGCATCCGCGCACAGGTGATCTTGTCGATGCACACCAACATTGACTTGCCGGTCTGCCAGCGGGTCGAACTGTGCGCCACGAAGTCGTCGGCGAGCTTGTCCAGGCGGTCGTCAGCCGTTATGACCTCGTAGTCCTTGCCGAGCAGCTTCTCCAGCAACGCGGTCTGGTCGGGGTCGAGTTCGGCCCGTTCGACCGCTTCGGCGATGCGGTCGTTCAGGTCGAGGCGGGCGATGCCAAGCTTTTCGCCCCGGTTCTCGTAGACCAGCCTTACCGTGGACTGGTCCTCCCAGGAGCGCTGGAAATCGTAGCGGGAGATGTAGTCCCCGAAGATGCGGCGCGTCAGTTCATCGTGCTTGAACAGCGGCGTCCCGGTGAACCCGATGAACGAGGCGTTGGGCAGGGCCTCGCGCATGTTGCGGGCGAACTTGCCCGCCTGGGTGCGGTGCGCCTCGTCGGAGATGACGATGATATCATCGCGCTCGCTGTAGGGCTCTTTGACCGGCTGGTTGAACTTGTGGATCAGGCTGAAAACGTAGCGGTGGTCCCCGCGCAGTATTTCTTGCAGCTCCTTACCGGAGCCTGCTCGCGGCGTCTTCTCATCCGTTATCCCGCAGCCAATGAACGTGCGCCATATCTGGTCGTCCAGGTCCTCCCGGTCGGTCACCAGCAGGAAGGTGAAGTTGCCCGGTATGGCGCGCCGCACCTTCTCGGTGAAGAAGGCCATGGAGTAGGACTTGCCGCTGCCCTGCGTGTGCCAGAACACGCCTAGCCTGCCGAGGTCGGGGTGCGCCTTCTCGACGAAGGACATCTTGAGCGCCCCCATATCCGCCTGCGAGGGGAGGGCCAGCTCAGTCTCTGGCTCCGGCATCTGTTCCAGGACCACAGGCCGGTAGGAAATCCGTCGTCCCGGCGGGAACTCGCGTTTCAACTCCTCCTGCCTGAGTACCGAGTCGACGGCGTTGTTCACGCCCAGCACCTGGTGATTGCGGGCGACGATTTTGCGCGTGCCCCCGGCGCGGCTGTCGTCGAAGAGGATGAAGTTCTCGACCAGGTCAAGCAGGCGTTCCTTTTCCAGCATGCCGTCGAGCAGGGACTCGGCGTCCACACGCGCCTTGTCCTTTTCGGCGTTGCGCTTCCACTCGACGAAGTGGTCCCATTTGCTGGTGATCGAACCGTACCGTGCTTGGTCGCCGTTGCTCACCACCAGGAAGGTGTTGTGGTGAAAGGCGTGGGCGACGCTGGTCTCGCTCAGGTAGTCGGTGAGGTTGTCATCGAATGCCCGGCGGATGTTCTTGTAGACGGCCTTGAGCTCGAAGAAGACCAGGGGCAGGCCGTTGACGAAGCACACTAGGTCGGCGCGCCGGTTGTAGTGCGGCACGCGCAGGCCCTGGACCTTGAGCTCGCGCACGACCAGAAAGCGGTTGTTTTCGGGGTGGCGGAAGTCGACCACCCGCGCGTGCTCGTGCCGGGGTCCGGAGGAGTCGCGCCAGTTCACCGGCACGCCGCCAAGGAGCAGGGCGTAGAAGTCGCGGTTATGCTGGATCAGCGAGCGGGCGAGGTCGGCGCGGGTCAGCTTCTCGACGGCTTGTTCGAACGCCGATTCGGGGATTTCCGGGTTCAGGCGTGCAAGCGCCGCCCGCAGGTCGCGGACGAGGACCACGTCTCGTTCCGAAGCCCGGCCCAGAGTGCCCGTTGGCCCGAAGGTCTCCGCGTTGTAGGCGTAGACGCTTTCCCAGCCCAGCGCCTTTTCCAGGTGCTCGGCGAAGGTCTGCTGGACCAGCCGGTCTTCGCTGTTGATGTCGGTGATCATGCCGTCCTCGCGAAAGCAAGGATCGCGCGACAGAGCTGTTGTAACGTCGCAGACGTCATGCCTTCGTTGTGCCCGGCGGCGACCCACTCTGCGATGAACAAGTCGTTTTTCTCCAAACCCCCTTCATTGGCATAGGCGGATCGAGCTGCATTCGTGAGACGGTCGTAGTCTGCACCGAAGTCCGCTTTCACGGCGTCTCCAAGACTAGTCTGCCAAATCGCGTAGTTGGACTCGATGGTATTGGCTTGAGGGAAAGGCGGGTGAGTCGCGCCGAGCAGCGAGATCAGCGCCCGATTGTCGCATTCGTGCTTGGGCCGGATGTCCGGGTTGTGGACATTCTCGTCAGCGTCGAAAACGACGAAGATCGGCAGCCCCAACTCGACAGCAATCGCCAATGGCTGAATGAGCTTGTTTTTTCCGTTAGCGGGAATCAGGTGGCAGCCCAAACGGCGAAATTCAGACCATTGCCCAGATAGGTGCAATTCCGTGGTGATAAAGGAGACATCTTCCAGTCCCTCTACTAACACCGGAACCCGCGCGAAAAACATTTCCGCAATGCCAGGTTGGAGAGCCTGATGAATCTTGGCCACCAAACCCTCGATGGGGCGCTGCTGGTCTTCGCCACAAGCGTTCCGAATCCTAGTACACAGATTGGTGAACTTGAGGTCGCTGACTTGCGAGCCTGCACGGTTATTCGTGCGGCGGACCAGTCGCACGTTCTCAAAACCGTCGCCGTTGACGAATAACGGAGAATGCGTAGTAACCAGTATCTGGTTGTTGCCGGACGACAGTTCGCTGAGCACATCTGCGAGGTGTCTTGCCTGAGGCGGATGCTGGTACAATTCGGGTTCTTCGCAGCCGAGGATGAGGGTCGGGGCACCTTCGGCATCTGAGTCTGCAAGCTCCTGGAGCAGCGCGAGAAGATACGACCTTTGTAGGCCATGCCCCATTCTTGCCAGACTTCCGATGAAATCGCCCTCTCCTGTCTTGATGCCAACCACCGGAGATTGGAGAGTAACGGACTTCGCTGGGTCGGACAGCCATTCCATGTTAAGGCGAACATCCGGATGGGCCCAAGATTCGAGACGCCGTTGAAGCGCTTGAGAGATCTCAGTCAAGCTGGCCTGATTACGTTCCAAGAGGGAACGATACTTTGCCAGCGTGTCTGTCTTGAGTTCTCCGAGTTCGCTATCGAAGCTCGTCCGCGTTCTCACGGCTCTCGCAATCAGCCTGCCGAGAGCCGTGTTTCTTGCTTCCTGGCCTTCCTCACCTGCGTCCTTAACTGCGGGAACGAATACCCATTGCACGAATGCGGCCAGTTTGCCGGTGCTGTTGGCGCCATAGAAGTCGTCCAGACTCGGGATCAAAACGCACTGGTCTGGGTGGCCCGCTTCGTATTGTCGAAGCGCCGTAATCTTGTCGTCCTTCGATCGGGGGCTTGTTAGGTCAGGGAACTGGGAACGCAGCGTCTCATAGATCGTGTTCAGTTCAGCCGCTTTCGCGCCCGCCTTCTCTGCGTCGAAGAACGCCCTGAGTGGCTCTATGCCTAGACGTTGCCCGAAGTGCCTCACCTGTCCGAAACCTGCCGTGGGATCGAATTTGGCCTCGGCCGTTACCACCAGCCCGTCCTGCCGTACATACGCAGCCAGTTCGGTCTGCGTTGCGGGTTTAAGATCATCGAAGGTGAGCGTGATTCGAATCGGATTGTCCGTGCACTTCCCGAAATAATCCTCGTCGGTGAGCTTGCTCACGTCTGTGGAGGAAGCAGCCCTGTCCTGGAAGAAGACATTCAGTGCCGCCAAGATGTTTGACTTACCAGCCCCGTTCGGCCCGACAAAGCACGAGTAGCGGTTGAGACATAACGTCTGGTCGCGAAAGCTCCTGAAGTTCTCAATGCGGATTGTCCTGATCTTCATGCCGCGATCTCCCCGTTCATCAGGCGCGGCAGCAGCAGGTCGCGTGCGGCGCGGAGTTTGTCGTTCTGGAGATGCAACAAACGGGTTTGCTCGTCGAAGGGAACTGACAATTCCTCGAACACACGCTTCAGGCGCTGGGGTGGGTCCGGCAGCTCCTGTGCCGCGAACTCCTTCTTCGTGACAGAAGCGAAAATCGTGCCCCCGCCAATCAGATCCTCCTTGAAGAAATGCGTCCTCAGTTGCTGGAACAGGAAGGACTGTTGCCCTGACTTGCTTCGAAGGGCAGCAAGGCCGCGCCCGATTACGATTTTGTCGAGCGTCACATTCAGCCTCCCGACCGGCGCCCGCACGCTGCACAAAATGTCGCCGGGCTCGGCCAAGCGGTTCAACGCGGTTGAATAGATACGGTGCGTAACGAACCGGTCTCCGAAATCCGTCACGCCCTGATGAAATGGAAGGCCTTCCCCGTCTTCGTTGTAATGCTTGGATTCGGGACTTTGTCCCATCGTTATTCCAGCAAGCTCTCCAAGCGTTTTGCGCTCCCACCCCTCCGGCACACCGTTGGTGACGCGAGTGTGCTCGTGGCCGGGGAAGCGGAGGCGGACGAACCACTCGCGGTAAAGCTGCCGCGCCGTATCCTCCAAAAGCTTCATCCGCCGCCGATTGTTCTCGATCAGGTCATCGTAGGCGGAGAGGGTGTCGGCCACAGCTTCTTGTACTGGGCGAGGAGGACGCGGCACTTCAAAGCGTTCGATCATCTCTTTCGTCAACGCCTTCCGTGTGCCCCCGCCTCCGGCTAGGGACAGCATGGTGTCCTGCATGAACGGAGATATAAAAAAGTACCCGATGAAGCGAGAATCGAACTCGCCAGGCTTAGGTCGGATGATGGCGACATGCTGATTCACACGTGCTGGAAGCACCTCATCGGGCACCCGGCAACAGCGGGCAACGGAATCGCCCGTGATATTCAGCAGTACGTCTCCGGATTCAACGGTCACCCCCTTTAGATGATCCGCTTGCTCCTCGTCGAGATGAGCCAGCCCTTGTTCGGCGAAGCGCCCGTTGTAGACGTTCTGACTGCGAATGAAAGAGACACCGTCTTGTTGGTATACGGACTCCCCACCCCTCGGTGTTGACCCGCTGCCGATCTTCGAGCAGTGATCACCAAGTCGCACAGTATGCCACGACCCGCCATTCATACCCCAAGTCCCTCGAAATTCTCCTGAATCCTCGCCGCCAACTCCGCTGCCTCCTTGTCCAGGTCGGCAAGCTCGGTGTGGATGTCACGCATGGCCTGCATCCGTCTCATCTTGCGCCATGGTCGTCGGCTAATCTTTCGTCCCTCGCCAGTTCTGCCTCGATCTCCTCCACCGTCGGCAGGTTGCCCTTCAGCTCTTCAGGCAGGCTCTTGGTGACTTGGGTTTCCCACTCGGCCACGCCCATCGGCTTCTTGATTCCGCGCAGGGCGTACTCGGCCACCAGCCTGTTCTTGGAGCGACAAAGCAGTAGGCCGATGGAGGGCTTGTCGTCGGGGTGGCGCAACAAATCATCCACCGCCGAGAGGTACATGTTCAAGGTGCCGACGAATCCCGGCTCGAAGGGGACGGCCTTCAACTCCACCGCCACGAAGCAGCGGAGCTTCAGGTGATAGAAGAGCAGGTCGAGATAGAAGTCGTCGGTAGCGAACTCGAGATGGACCTGCCGGCCGACGAAGGCGAAGCCGGCGCCGAGTTCCAACAGGAATTTCTGGATGTGGTCGGTGAGGGACTGCTCGACCTCCCGTTCGCGGCGCGGATCGGCGGTGCCCAGGAAGTCGAACAGGTAGGGATCCTTGAAAACTTGTGCGGCCATATCCGATTCTGCGGGCGGCATGGTAACCCGGAAATTGGTGACGGCCTTCCCCTGACGCTCGTACAGGCGGGACTTGATCTGCAATGCCAGGACGGGCTGTGACCAGCCGTGTTCGATGGCCCTCTCGGCGTACCACAACCGTGTGGCTGAATCCCCCAGCTTATCAAGCAAGGCGATGTTGGTCCGCCAAGGGATTTGTGCAATGACCCGTTGCACAATTGACGGATCAGGCCAGGCCGCTGCAAAGGCCCGCATGTACTTCAGGTTGCGCGGGGAGAGGCCGCGCATGTCGGGGAAGGCATCACGGAGGTCTGCCGATAGACGGTCGATGACCTTGGCGCCCCACCCTTCCCGATCTTGGCGCTGGAGGATAAGGCCGCCGATATCCCAGTAGAGCATGACCATGGCCGTATTGGCGGCCATGACCGTTCGCAGCCGCTCGGTCCGGATGCGTTGCTTGATCTCTCCCAGCAGATTGGCATAGCCGGTGGGGAGACCTCGGCGGGTCGGCGAAACGGGGAACGAAGCATCGTCACGCCGGCGGCCCTGGCTTTTCCGATCCGAGACAGCAACGGAAACAGGAACCAGGTCCTTAGTCTTCGTCGCAGCCTTCTTGCGATCCGTCTTCTTCATATCCCCAGTCCCTCGAAGTTCTCCTGAATCCTCGCCGCCAACTCCACCGCCTCCTTGTCCAGGTCGGCGAGCTCGGTGTGGATGTCGCGCATGGTCTGCTCGAAGTCGAAGTCCTCGTCCTCCACGGGCGGGGCGACGCCGACGTAGCGACCCGGGGTAAGGCTCCAGTCCGCAGCCTCTATTTCCTTGCGGTCAACGAGCCTGACCAGCCCCGGCACGGGCTCAAGTTCGGCCTTGGGGAAACGCTCCTGGAGCCACGCCGCCTGCCGGTGGAAGTAGCCAGCCCGCTTCAACTGCTCGACGGCGGCCTTGCGCTCCTCGTCGAGCCGCTTCACCAGCCTGGCAGTAGAACGGCGGTCGTAAGCCGGGAAGATGGGATCAGCACCGTCCAGTCCAACACCTAAGTCGGCTACGCGCGCAACGAGCTTGTAGAGCAGGTCCACCTGCTTGACCAGGCTGCGGATGGCTTCAGCGAGGGGGTCGAACTCCTTGCGGGCAGCATGTTGGGTGTTGTTGTAGTTTACCCTGAGCGCCACGCCCTTCGAGAGCCTCAGGGACCGTGGCGCCGAAGGGCCGGAATGACGGGAAAGGTATGCCTCGATGCCGTCCAGAAGCTTGCTACGGTCGGTCTCGTAAAGCCTGGATGTCTCCCGCAGCTCCGTCACTGCCGCGACCATAGCTTGTTTCTTCTCGCCGTCGAAGTCAGCATGCTTATCCACCAAATCCGCGAGACGGTCGAAGCGGCCGCGGAGGTCCGCAAGCGTGCCTTCGAATCCGGCGAGCGCCGCGGGTAAGGCCGAGCTCTCAGCGCAAATGCGACCGAGGTAGTCCTCCACCAGCCCGAGGAAGCGCTCAGGCTGCCCGCGATAGAGCCAGACGATCGCAGCAATGTTGAGCATTTGCTCGGGCGAAAAGTCATTGATCTTGCGCGTCTTCTTGCGGTAGATGTTGCGGGCGTCGAGCATGAGCACCTTGTCCCTGCGCTCGGGGGGCTTGGCCCGGTCGAAGTGCCACAGCTCGCAGGGGACGCTGCGGGTGTAGAAGAAGTTGGAGCGGATCGAGATCATCACGTCGACGTCGCCCGTCTCGATGATCTTCTGCCGCACCTCTTTCTCTCCGTGCCCGGCGCTCGATGCCTGAGAGGACATGACGAAGCCGGCGCGGCCTCGCTCGTTCAAGTAGCCCCAGAAGTAGGAGATCCAAAGATAGTTGCCGTTGGAAACCTTCTTCTCTTTGTTCACGCCCGGCAGGCCGAAGGGCAATCGCACGTCGCCCTTCACGCGCTCGGCATCCACCTTGTCGACGTTGAAGGGTGGGTTGGCCATCACGAAGTCGCACTTGCCCGCCAGCGTATGCTCGTCCTGGTAGTAGGTGATAGCCTCGGCGATCTTCCCCTCCAGCCCGTGGACGGCAAGGTTCATTTTGGCGATGCGAATGGTGTCGGGGTTCTTTTCCTGGCCATAGAAGACCACCTTCTTCGCCGTGTCGCCGCCTTCATGCTCGATGAAACGGCTGGACTGCACGAACATGCCGCCCGATCCGCAGGCCGGGTCGAACACGGTGCCGTGGTCCGGCTCGATGACGTTGACGATGGTCTGGACTATCGAAGATGGCGTGAAGAACTCGCCATTGTCGTGCGCCTTTTGGACGGAGAACTTGGCAAGGAAGTATTCGTAGATGCGGCCGAAAACGTCGCCGGTGGCTTGCCTTATCTGCTCGCTGTTGAAGAGGCGCATCAGGTCTTCGAGCACTTTGGTCTCGAAGATGCCGTAGTCCTTCGGCAGCACGCCGGCGAGCGGTTCGAAGTCTGCTTCGATCGCTGACATGGCGTCGGTGACCAGCTTGGGCAGGTCGGCGCCGCTAACGGCGGCCTGCTGCATTATCCAGTCGTAGCGGGCCGTCTCAGGCAGGTAGAGCGAACGGCGCGCGATGTAATCCGCGGGCAGCACTTTGCGCTTGGGCATCTTGCCGCTCGCCTGGTCGGCCTCGATCTGCTTGTGTGCGGCATCGAAGCGGTTCGCGGCGTGACGGAGGAAGATTACGCCCAGCACGGGCATGAAGTAGTCGCTGGAGGTGAGCTTGGAGTTGGCGCGCAGATTGTCCGCCGCTTCCCAGAGATGGGATTCTAACTTCTCGATGTCTTTGAAAGTATCATTCGCCATGCGAATAGGTGTCTCCGATCAGATCATCTACAGAGTCGCCTTCGTGTCGGAGGCCCAGTGCAGTCTTCCTCTCGCCGCCGTTGGCTTGCGTTCCCGTTGGCGAGTCGATTTGTCACCAAGCTAGGCCTTCTTATGGGCCAATGATAAGGCCACCGCGGCAACGGTGCAAGGCCCCTCGCGACAAAACTCCATTGACCGGACCTCTGCCGTGGTGTACGCTCCGGACATGGCGACGCGAGCAGTGTCAGGACAGCGAAGGTGATGGCGCACTTGGCCGCGGTGCCTTCGGCGAAGGCGGAAGGTTACTAACCATGGCAATTGAAAAAATTCGCCGCCAAACAATTCCATTCGAATCTGGCGCGAATCTGGCGATGCGTGGAATTGTTTTCAAAACAATTCCCGCAACAGATACAGGACCGGCCACTCGTTTGGTTACAATTACGTCCCCAACAAGGTGGGCGGAAGCAAGATGGTCTCTTGCCCTGGGCTTCAGCCCGGGGCGGCCTTGGCCCCTGGCGGGGCTCCTTTCCTTGACACGCAAATATGGGCTGTGCTATGGTTCAGCGACAAACCTCTCGGCGCGAACCGGCAATCCGTCCCCAGGGGGCGGATTTTTTGGTCTTAGGAAGGCTCATTGGCGTTTCGACGCCGG